>NZ_JBKOFW010000003.1:0-481837 GCF_046764005.1 Oryzobacter faecalis
ATGATCCTCAAGACCTTGAACCTGCTGGACAACATCTACATGCTCGCCATCGTCTACGGCGCGGTGAACCTGCCGGTGACCGTGTGGATGATGCGCTCGTTCCTGCTCGAGGTGCCCTTCGAGATCATCGAGGCCGCCCGCGTCGACGGCGCCGGGCTGTTCCGCGAGATCGTGCGGGTCGTGCTGCCCCTGGTCCTGCCCGGGGTCGCCGCCGCGGCGCTCATCACGTTCATCTTCTCCTGGAACGAGTACTTCCTCGCCACGCTGCTCACCTCCTCCGCCGCCCGCACGACCCCGCCGTTCCTCGGCTCGTTCGTCGACGGCCGCGGGCAGTTCCTCGCGGTGCTCTCCGCCGCGGCCACCATCGCCGCCCTGCCGGTCATCATCGCCGGCTGGGTCGCGCAGAAGCAGCTCGTCCGTGGCCTGTCGATGGGCGCCATCAAGTGACCGGAGCCGAGACCCGCGACCTCGCGGGCACCGTCGTCGTCGTCACCGGAGCCGGTGGCGGCATCGGCGGCGCCACGGCCCGCCTCCTCCTCGAGGACGGTGCGCGGGTCGTCGCCGGCGACCTGCGGGAGGACGCGGTCCGTCCGCTGCTCGACGAGTTCGGACCGGACCGGGTCGCCCTGGGGATCGGGGACGTCCGGTCGGCGGAGGCGTGCGACGCACTGGTCGCGGCCGGCGCCTCCGCCTTCGGGCGGGTCGACTCGGTCGTGGCGAACGCCGCGGTCGGGTTCTACGGCGGCATCCTCGACGTGCCGGCGGAGCAGCTCGAGCTCATGGTCGACGTCAACGTCAAGGGCACCGTGTGGGTGGCGAGGGCGGCGGTGCGCCAGTTCCGTGCCCAGGGCGGCGGCGGCGACCTCGTCATCATCGGGTCGGTCGCCGGGCTGCTGATCGGCGGCGGCAAGGAGGCCGTGTACGCCGCGACCAAGGGCGCCCAGATCAACCTCGGCACGGCGCTCGACCGCGAGCTGCGCCGCGAGGGCATCCGGACCAGCGTCATCGCGCCCGCGGGGGTCAACACCCCGTTCGCCGCGGCCGACGGGCGCTTCGGTGAGGGCGACCCGGCGGACGGGCCGTTCATGCAGCCCGCCGACATCGCGGGCGCGGTCGTGCACACGCTGCGCCAGCCGCGCCGGATGCGGACCGAGCTGTGGACGATGTGGAGCCTCGCCGAGGAGCACTGACCCCGGGCCGACATCGACCAATAGGGCGATCTTGTCCCGGGGCGCGGAGGCGGAGGGAGCCGGGCATCCCTCCGCTCCGGCAACGGAAAACCCCGGAAGCGAGCTCCCGGGGTTTCCGTTGCGCGGAGGCGGAGGGATTTGAACCCTCGATGGGCTTGAGACCCAAACCGCATTAGCAGTGCGGCGCCATAGACCGGACTAGGCGACGCCTCCAACGAAGGGACAGGTTAACCGGCGCCACCGTCGCCGGGCAAAGCGGCCCGACCCGCGGGCCGTCCGCGGCCCGGCGGTTCGGCGGACGGAGTCGCCGGTGGGCTGCCACACTGCCCGCCATGACCATCCCGGGGGGTCCGCCGGCTCCGGCACCCCACCCGCCTCACCCCGCTGCCCACCAGCCCGGGTACGCCTCGGCGGCTCCCGGTCCGTGGCCGCCCCCGGGCGCCCTCGCCTGGCCCGGGCCCCCGCCGGAGGCGCGCGACCGCACCGCACGGACCCTCGGCATCCTCGGCATCGTCGCGGGAGGTCTGGCGCTGTCGGTCCAGCTCGCGATGCTCGTCGTGCCGTTCGTCTTCATGGGCCTGCTCTTCGGTCTCGACGAGGGCCTCGTCGAGGACGGGCTCGGGTACCCGCCGTCCGCCGAGCGCGTCACCGGCCGCGTCGACCCCGCCTCCGACGGCTCCGTCCGAGGACGCGACCTCGCCGACCGGGTGGGGGACGCCGTGGCGCGCGACGTGCCGTGGACCGGCGACGTGCGCCGCCTCGAGTGCGAGGACGTCGCCCGGGTCACCCCCGACGTGTCGGTGCTGTGCACCGCCGGCGGCCAGGACCGGTGGTACGCCGTCGTCCGCTTCACCGCGACGAGCGGCGCGTTCGACGCCTACACCCTCTACGACCTCCAGGGAGAGAACTGGTGACCACCCCACCGGAGCAGCCCCTCGTCCCCCCATCGATGCCGCCCCAGCACCCGGGGCAGACCGGTCCGCCGCAGTGGCCGGCCCACCCGGCGTACGGGCCGCCGGGCTGGGGCGCGCCGGCCCCGGAGACCGAGTCGGCGCGGGCGGTGCGGACGGCCCGCACCGCGCTCGGCTGGTCCATCGGCGCGGCCGTGGGTGCCGGCCTCGCCCTCGTCGTCGCCGCCGTCGCCGCGGTCGCCGGGGCCGGCGGCGCCCTCGAGGACGACTACTACTACGAGACCCTCCGCGGCGAGGTGGTCGGCCTTCCGGCGGGCTCCCGGCTCGACGGCGACCGCCTCGAGAAGCCCCTCGACGACCTCCTGCGCGACGCCGGCGTCTCGCAGGTCGACATCGAGTGTCCCGTCACCGCCGCCGTCACCGTGTCGACCGTCGTGGTCTGCCGGGGGACCGTGGACGACTACGACTGGACCGGCGTCGTCGTGTTCGAGGACGACGAGGGGTCGTTCGCCGTCATCGAGCTCTGACGTCGTCGGCGCGCGCCGCGTCCTCGTGACGGCGACAGCCGCAGCGACGTCGGGGCGAACACCCACAGCTTCATCGCGAGGAACTTCACGGCCGTCGCGACCGCGGTGGTCACCGCGACGACGCCCGTCTCGACCCAGGTGGGCGCCTCGGGGTTCGCCGTGTGCAGCAGGTCGAGCCCGGCGGTCGTCATGGCGAGGGTGAGGGCGAGGACGAGCAGGCCCTGCACCTGCTGCCTCCATGCCCCCGACCGTCCGCGGACGCGGAACGTCCAGCGCCGGTTGGCCCAGGTGTTGGCCACGGCAGCGACGAGGAGGGCGGCGGCGTTGGCCGGCGCGGCCTCCATCCCCTGACGGAGGAGAACGAAGCCGCCGAGGTGGAGCACCGTCGACAGCACGCCGATGACGGCGAAGACGAGCAGCTCGCCCCCCATCGAGCGGGGCACCTCCGCCGGGCCACGGCCGATCCGCTCGGCGATCTCGTCGACCGGCAGCCGGTGGCGGGCCAGGGCGGTGCCGACCCGCCACATCCCGCGCAGGTCGTCGAGGGCGGTCGAGGCGAGGGCGACCCGGCTGTCGGGGTCGTCGTACCAGTCGACCGGGACCTCGTGGATGCGCAGGCCGCAGCGTTCGGCGAGCACGAGCAGCTCGGTGTCGAAGAACCACGTCGTGTCCTCGACGAGCGGGAGCAGCTCGCGGGCGACGTCGGCCCGGATCGCCTTGAAGCCGCACTGTGCGTCGGTGAAGCGGGCGCCCAAGGCGGCTCGGAGCAGCAGGTTGTAGCCGCGCGAGATGACCTCGCGCTTCGCGCCGCGCACGACCCGCGACGAACGGTGCAGCCGGCTGCCGATGGCGAGGTCGGAGTGGCCCGACAGCAGCGGCGCGACGAGCGGCCACAGGGCGTCGAGGTCGGTGGACAGGTCGACGTCCGTGTAGGCGAGGACGAGGGCGTCGGACTCGCTCCAGACCCGGGCGAGGGCGCGGCCCCGGCCCTTCTGCTCGATCCGCACGGCCCGGACGCCGGGGAGCGTGGCGCCGAGGTGCGTCGCGACGTCCCACGTGAGGTCGGTGCTCGCGTTGTCGGCGAGGGTGATCCTGAAGGGGTAGGGGAACGTCTCGACGAGGTGGGTGTGGAGCCGGTGCACGGAGGCCGCGAGGACGGCCTCCTCGTCGTGCACCGGGACCACGAGGTCGAGGACCGTCGTCACGACGCGCTCCCGGTGAGCGGCTGGGTGAGGTCGTAGAAGCTCTGCCCGCCGATCGTCACCTCCGTGAAGGTCGCGGCCACCCAGGTCGCGATCTCGCTCGAGGCGCTCGAGCCACCGTTCTGGCCGCGGAACCCTCCGCCCGCGAGGAACCAGTGGATGTCACCGTCGGCCACGTACTGCTGGAACTGCGCGAGGGTCGGGGCCGGGTCGGAGCCGTTGAACCCGCCGATCGCCATCACCGGCTCCTCCGTGGCCAGCTGCAGCCCTGCCGCGTTCTGCGACCCGACGGCGGCGGCAACCCAGCGGTAGGAGGCGGCATCGGCCGTGAGGGCCGAGACGACCTCGGCGTCGGGGGTCGTGGCGTCCAGGAGGCCGCCCATCCCGCCTTGTCGAGTTGCCGTCGTCGCGCCGGGTGGCATGCCACCGCCGAACCCACCGCGCATCCCGTCCCCGAACGGCCCGCTTCCGGTCGAGGGTCCCGCCGTCACGATCGAGCCGGAGTGCGCGCTGGCCAGGGTCGTGGCGCTGTACGCCGCGGGACCGGCCAGGGCCGCGACCACGGCGGCCACCGCCGCGGCCCGGACGGCGGCCGTGTGGAGGCGCCCGGCGAGCAGCAGCAGGAGGGCCGAGGCAACTCCGGTCGCGAGGACGACGAGGCGCAGCCAGCTGCCGTACTCCGTCGTGCGCGAGAGGAGGAGGAAGCCCCAGCCGGCGCCGAGGAGGGTGGCGACTGCGAGCACGACCGATCCGGTGAACCGGTCGCGGCGCGCCCACGCCTCGGCGGCACCCATCCCGACGACGGCGGCGATCGCCGGGGCCAGGGCGACGGTGTAGTACTCGTGGAAGATCCCTTGCATCAGGGAGAACGTCAGGGTCGTGACGAGCATCCACCCACCCATGACGACGTACGCCGCGCGGCGCGAGTCGGTGCGGGCGGCCCTGCCGCGGAACGCGATCCCGCCGACGAGGAGGAACAGCGCGGCGGGGAGCAGCCATGAGACCTGGCCCCCCACCGACGAGTCGAGCATGCGGAACAGGCCGACGCCCGCCGAGAACCCGCCGCCTCCGCCGCCATCGCCGACACGGCCCACCTCGGTGCCGTCGAGCCGGCCGAGGCCGTTGTAGCCGAAGGTCAGCTCGAGGAAGGAGTCGGCCTGGCTTCCTCCGACGTAGGGGCGCATCGAGGCGGGCACGAGCTCGACGAGGGCGACCCACCAGCCGGCCGACGCCACCGTGGCCCCGACCGCGGCGAGCGCCCCGAGGAGGCGGCGACGGACCGTCGTGTCCGCGAGCAGCATCCACGCGATGCCGAGTGCCGGGACGACGAGCAGCACCTGGAGGCTCTTGGTGAGGAAGCCGAGGCCGACGAACACGCCCGCCAGCGCCATCCATCGGATCGAGCCCCTGTCGACCGCTTGGAGGGTCGCCCAGGCCGCCAGGGCCATGAGCAGGGTCAGCAGCGCGTCGGGGTTGTTGAACCGGAACATGAGGACGGCGACGGGCGTGAGCGCCAGGGCTGCCCCGGCGACGAGGCCGGCCCCGGCGCCGAAGCGGCGCTTCACGGTGGCGTGCACGACCGCGACGGTGCCGACGCCCATGAGGACCTGGGGGAGGAGGATGGCGAAGGAGCTGAGCCCGAGCAGCCGCACCGAGAGCGCCATGACCCACAAGGCGGCGGGGGGCTTGTCGACGGTGATGGCGTTGCCCGCGTCGAAGCTGCCCCAGAGGAACGCCGACCACGAGTCGGCTCCCGCCTGCACCGCGGCGCTGTAGAAGGCGTTGGCCCATCCGCTCGAGGTCAGGTTCCACAGGTAGGCGCCGGCCGTCGCCGCGAGGAGCGCGAGGAGTGCCGGTCGCGCCCACGGGGGGTCGCCCTCGGGGCCGCGGACGAGCCGGCGTGCGCGGCCGGCCGCGGACCCACCGGGCGGCCGCTCCGCCTCGCCGGGCCGCGCCGGCGCCGTGCCGGCATGCGTGCCGGCATGCGTGCCGGCAGGGGTCGTCCGGGGGGCGGTGTCGGGCGCGGGCAGGGTCGCGGTGTCCATGTCGTCCACGGTCGGACGCCGCGCTGTGGCGTGGCTGTGGCGCCCCTGTTTCCCCTCTGCGAGTGCGCAACTGGTCGCGCCGACCACCACGTCTGCACTCGCCGGCGGTGGGTGGGAGGATGGCGGCGTGCCAGCGCCACCGCCCCGGGAGCCGACCTCCACCGACGCGGCGAACGGGTCGGTCGAGATCCGGCGCGCGCGGCCCGACGACCTCGACGTGGCGGGCGACCTGACGGCCGACGCCTACGTCGGCGCCGGTGTGATTCCGGCCGACGCCCCCTACCTCGCCTTCCTGCGCGACGCCGCGCACCGCGACCGCGAGGCCGAGCTGTGGGTGGCCGAGGTCGACGGTGTCGTGGTCGGCACGGTCACCTACGTCGAGCCGGGGTCGGCACTCGTCGAGATCGCCCGCGTGGACGAGGCCGAGATGCGGTCGCTCGCCGTGTCACCCGCAGCGACGGGTGCCGGAGTGGGAGAGGCGTTGACGCGCCACGTCATCGAGCTCGCGCGCTCGCGCGGGTACGGAGCGCTCGTCCTCAGCTCGTCGACGACGATGCACGCCGCCCACCGGCTCTACGGCCGTCTCGGCTTCGCGCGCCTCCCCGAGCGGGACTGGTCGCCGGTCGCCGACGTCCACCTCGTCGCCTACATCCTCCCCCTCCGCGAGTGAGCTCTCACCGCGAACGTGGGTGAAGATCGTCGGCCGGCCGACGATCTTCACCCGCGTTCGAGGGAGGCCCCCCGCGGATGCCGCTCAGCCGGAGGGGAGGAGCACCGAGAACGTGGTGTCGCCGGGGCGGCTCGCGAGCTCGACCCGCCCACCGTGCGCCTGACCGACGGCCGCGACGATGCTCAGCCCGAGTCCGGTCGAGCCCCCGGCGCGCGTCCGGGCGTCGTCGCCGCGGGTGAAGCGCTCGAACACGCTGGCCTGCAACGGTTCCGGCACCCCCGGCCCGTCATCGGACACCGAGACGCGCACGTGCCCGCCCTCGGGTCGCACCCGGGTGACGACCTTCGTTCCGGGCGGTGTGTGCGTGCGGGCGTTGGCGAGCAGGTTGGCGAGCAGCTGGTGGAGGCGGGCCCGGTCGCCGGGTACCTCCACGGGCTCCGCGGGGAGGTCGAGCTCCCAGGCGTGGTCGGGCGACGCGGCGTGGGCGTCGCTCACGGCGTTGACGGCCAGGAGGGACAGGTCGACCGGCTCTCGCTCGAGCGGGCGCCCCGCGTCGAGGCGGGCGAGGAGGAGGAGGTCCTCGACGAGCTCCTGCATCCGCAGGGCCTCCGACTCGACCCGGCTGATCGCGTGGGTCACGTTCTCGGGCACCGGTTCCCGCTCGCGGCGGGTCAGCTCGGCGTAGCCCCGGATCGAGGCGAGCGGCGTCCGCAGCTCGTGCGAGGCGTCGGCGACGAACTGGCGGACCTGGGTCTCGCTCTCCTGACGGGCCTGGAGCGCCGACTCGACGTTGTCGAGCATCGTGTTGATGGCGTGGGCGACCTGCCCGACCTCGGTGCGCTCGTCGGCGTCGGCCTCGGGCACGCGCACGGCGAGGGCGACGTCTCCGGAGTCGAGCTTGAGCCTGGAGACGCCGCGGGCCGTGGCCGCGACGCGGTCGAGCGGGGCGAGGCTGCGGCGGATGACGATCGTGCCGCCGAACGCCACCAGGGCCAGGCCGACGGCGGTCCCGCCGGCGACGACGGCGACGAGCCGCTCGGTGAGCTCCTCGACCGGGGCCGTGGACAGCCCGACGACGAGCAGGTCGCCGGTGGACAGCGCCCGCGAGGTCACGAGGTAGGTGCCGATGCCGTCGCCGAGGTCGATGCGAACGGGGGCCGAGCCGACCGCCACCTGGCTGAGCGTCGCGATCTGGGCGTCGGTGAGGACGGTGTACCGGCCCCGCTGGTCGACGACAGAGTTCACCGCCACGCCGAGGACGTCGACCGCCACCGCACCGGTCGACGTCAGCTCGAGGACGAGCGTGTCGCCGCTCCCGGGCGTGCGGAACGGGGCGCCGGGGAAGCCGGCCGGCGGCACGCGCGCGTCGCCTCCGCGGCGGTCGTCGACGCGGGTCAGCGACGTCTGGAGGTCGGCGGCGAGCTGGCGCTCGAGGTACTGCTGCGTGAAGACCAGGGTCAGGGCGCCGACGGCGAGCATGGTCAGCGCCAGCAGCGACAGCACCGACGCGAGGAGCTTCGTCCGCAGGGTCCAGCGGGAGACGGGGTGGGGCATGAGCCGGTCCTGGGACGGGTCCGCTCAGTCGGCGGGCTTGAGGACGTACCCGACGCCACGCATCGTGTGGATCATCGGGGTGCGGCCCGCGTCGATCTTCTTGCGGAGGTAGGAGATGTAGAGCTCGACGACGTTGGCCTGGCCGCCGAAGTCGTAGTTCCACACCCGGTCGAGGATCTGCGCCTTCGACAGCACGCGCTTCGGGTTGCGCATGAGGTAGCGCAACAGCTCGAACTCGGTGGCCGTGAGGTGGATGTCGGCGCCACCGCGGGTGACCTCGTGGCTGTCCTCGTCCATCGTCAGGTCGCCGACCACGAGGAGGGCGTTGGCGTCGTCGGCCGCGACGGTGGTGCGGCGCATGAGGGCGCGCAGGCGGGCCACGACCTCCTCGAGGCTGAAGGGCTTGGTGACGTAGTCGTCGCCGCCGGCGGTCAGGCCCGCGACACGGTCCTCGACGGCGTCCTTGGCCGTGAGGAAGAGGACGGGCACGTGGGGGTTCTCGCCGCGCATGCGCCGCATGACCTCGAGCCCGTCGAAGTCGGGGAGCATCATGTCGAGGACGACGGCGTCGGGACCGAACTCCTTGGCCGCGCGGACCGCCGCGACACCGCTGCCCGCGCTGCGGACCTCCCAGCCCTCGTAGCGCAGCGCCATCGAGAGCAGCTCGGTGAGGTTGGGCTCGTCGTCGACGACGAGGACCCGCACGGGACTGCCGTCGGGGCGCCTGAGCGCGGATGCCGTCTGTCGCGTGGTCGTCGTCGCCATGGTGTCCACTCTCTGCCCCTCCCCTTGGGGCGTGCCATGCGCTTCCTGTGACGAACCTGTGGGTCCTGTGAGTCGAGTGTGCCAGTGCGCTGAGGGTGGTGCCACAGGAGGGGCACAGGCCGCGAGCCGAGTCTCGGGAGACGCACCACGAGACCGGAGGACATCATGAGCCCGCACCACCCCACCCAGCCCGTCCCGCCGCCGCCGGAGTCCGGCGACCCCGTCGAGCCCGCCACGGCCGGTCCCGGCACGGCTCCCGCCGTGAGGCCGCCGCGCTGGTCGGGCCGGAAGACCGCCGTCGCGGCGGCCCTGGCCGTCGGCCTCGGGGTCGGTGCGGCGGCGGGTGCCGGGACGGCCGTCGCCCTCGGCGGTGGGGACGGAGGACGCGGCGACACGAGCCGGTTCGGGCCCGACGGTCCTGGCGGCCAGGGGTTCCAGGGGGGCCCCGGCGGCCGGCCGCCGGGCGGCGGGCAGGTACCCGGCGGTCGGGGCGACCGCGACGGCGAGGGCTCGACGAACCAGGACCCGGGCCTTCCCGGCGCGGGCCCGACGGACCCCGCGGACGGCACCTCGACGACGACCTGACCTCGCCACCCGCCGACCCGGGCCCTCGCCATCGGCCCTGCCCGGCCGCCACACTGGCCGCATGACCGACACCCCGGCGAGCCGCCCGGCCGGGTTCCGGCATGCCGAGATCGGGGTCGGCGGCGAGGAGCAGACGCGGGTGCTCGCCGGGATGCTCGACCTCCAGGCCCGCCAGCCCGCCGTCGTGCGGCTGCGCGAGTGGGCCCTGGCCCGCCTCGCCCCGGAGCCGGGTGAGACGGTCGTCGACGTCGGGTCCGGCGTCGGTGAGGTGGTCGTCCGGCTCGCGCGTGCCGTCGGCCCCACTGGTCGGGCGGTCGGGGTCGAGCCGAACCCGGCGCTGCGCGCCATCGCCGATGAGCGGGCGTCCGCCGAGGGTGCGGCATCCGCCACGTTCGTCGACGGGGTCGCGGGGGACCTGCCGTTCGACGACGGGTCGGTCGACGCCGTCACCTGCGAGCGCGTCCTGCAGCACCTCGACGACCCCGAGGGTGCCGTCCGCGAGATGGCCCGCGTCCTGCGACCCGGCGGCCGGGTCGTCCTCCTCGACTCGGACTGGGCGACCTCGGTCATGCACCCGGGCGACCAGGACGTCGTCGCGCGCTACCAGGCCGCGACCTGGGCCGGGTTCGCCAACCCGTTCTCGGGCAGGCGGCTGCGCAGCCAGCTGCGCGCCGCCGGGTTCGACGTCGACCCCGACATCGGGTCAGCGGCCCTCGTCCTCCCCGACGAGGCGCTGCGCGGCGGGATGATCGGGGCCGGTGGGCCCGGCGCCGTGGCGTCCGGGGCGGTGACCCGGGACGAGCTCGACACGCTCCTCGCCGACATCTCCGCCGCGGTCGACTCGGGCGAGGCGTTCGTCTCGGTGACGATGTTCGCCGCCGTGGGCCGCAAGCCGGCCTGAGCACCCGACCACGAGCCGGCCCCGGACGCGAGGAACCCCGCGGAGCGCGAGGCTCCGCGGGGCTCCCGCGCCGAGGGGCCGGCCTCAGGCGTTCTCGAGGCGCGCCCTGAGCGTGTCGAGCTCGTCGGCGAGCGGGGTCGGGAGCCTGTCGCCGATCTTGGCGAACCACTCCTCGATGAGCGGGAGCTCGGCGCGCCACTCGTCGGCGTCGACGGCCAGGGCCGCCTCGAGCTCCTCACGGGTCAGGTCGAGGCCCTCGGTGTCGAGCGACTCCGGGGTCGGCACGTGGCCGATCGGCGTCTCGACTGCGGCCGCCGTGCCCTCGATGCGCTCGATGGCCCACTTGAGGACGCGGCTGTTCTCGCCGAAGCCCGGCCAGAGGAAGCCACCGTCCTCGTCGCGACGGAACCAGTTGACGTAGAAGATCTTCGGCAGCTTGGCGGCGTCGGCGTCCTTGCCGAGCTCGATCCAGTGGTTGAAGTAGTCGGCAACGTTGTAGCCGATGAAGGGGAGCATCGCCATCGGGTCGCGACGGACGACGCCGACGGCACCGGTGGCCGCCGCGGTGGTCTCCGAGGAGAGCGTGGCGCCCATGAAGGTGCCGTGCGTCCAGTCGCGCGACTCCGTGACGAGGGGGATCGTCGTCTTGCGGCGTCCTCCGAAGAAGATCGCCGAGATCGGCACGCCGTTGGGGTCGTCGTACTCGTCGGCGAGGATCGGGCACTGCGAGATCGGCGTGCAGTAGCGGCTGTTCGGGTGGCTGGAGACCTCGTCGCTGTCGGGGGTCCAGGGCTCGCCCTTCCACGAGGTCGCGTGTGCCGGAACGTTCTCCAGGCCCTCCCACCACACGTCGCCGTCCTCGGTGAGGGCCACGTTGGTGAAGATGGAGTTGCCCTGCTCGATGGTGCGGATGGCGTTGGGGTTGGTCTTCTCGTTCGTGCCGGGGGCGACGCCGAAGAAGCCGAACTCGGGGTTGACCGCGTAGAGGCGGCCGTCCTCGCCGAACCGCATCCAGGCGATGTCGTCGCCGAGGGTCTCGACCTTCCAGCCCGGCACGGTGGGCTGGAGCATCGCGAGGTTGGTCTTGCCGCAGGCGCTGGGGAAGGCGGCGGCGATGTAGTGGACCTGCTGCTGCGGCGAGGTGAGCTTGAGGATGAGCATGTGCTCGGCGAGCCAGCCCTGCTCGTGCGCCATGGCCGAGGCGATGCGCAGCGCGTAGCACTTCTTGCCGAGGAGGGCGTTGCCGCCGTAGCCGGAGCCGTACGACCAGATCTCACGGGTCTCCGGGAAGTGCGAGATGTACTTGGTCTGCGAGCACGGCCACGCGACGTCCTCGGCACCGTCGGCCAGCGGCATCCCGACACTGTGGAGGCACTTGACGAAGTCGGCGTCGCGGTCCTCGATGGCGCGCAGCACCTCAGTGCCGACGCGGGCCATGACGTGCATCGAGACGACGACGTAGGCGCTGTCGGTGACCTCGACGCCGAACATCGGGGCGTCGCTGTCGAGGTGGCCCATGACGAACGGGATGACGTACATGGTGCGGCCGGCCATCGAGCCCTCGTAGAGCCCGGTCATGATCCCCTTCATCTCGTCCGGGGCCATCCAGTTGTTCGTGACCCCCGAGTCGGCCTCGTCGACCGAGCAGATGAACGTCTGGTCCTCGACCCGGGCGACGTCGCTGGGGTCGCTCGCCGCGTGGAAGGAGTTGGGCTTCTTGCTGTCGTCGAGGCGGGTGAAGGTGCCGGTGCGGACGAGCTCGGCGGTGAGGGTGTCCCACTCCTCGCTCGAGCCGTCGCACCACACGACGCGGTCGGGGGTGGTGCGGGCGGCGATCTCGTCGACCCAGGCCTGCAGGCCCTCGTGACTCGTTCCCGTCGTTCGCTCTGCCTGCGTCGTCATGGTCGATCCTTCCGCCGGTCCGGCTCTTCTGGTCGGCCACCACCCTCGACGCTGGCGCCCGGGCCCGCCTCGTGAGCGGTGGCTCGGCGCCCGCCGCTGGGAGCCTGAAATCACGGTAGGCCCGCCTACCGGGGGGTAGCCACCGTGGAAGCGTTTGCACCTTATGAGGCTCCTCACAGACTGGCGAGGGTGCTGAAAACTCTTGCAACGGGCCTGAAAAGGCAGGTCACGGGATCGTGGGTCCTTGCAGGGGACATCGGGGGGAGCCGGGGGTGATGCGCTCACGGCGGGGCCGTCGGGGCCGGTCGGGGCGGATTTCACGACCGGTCGGGGGCTCCGGTAGTCTGCTCTCTCGTTGCACCGAGCGCGACGGGCGCCCGTAGCTCAACGGATAGAGCATCTGACTACGGATCAGAAGGTTAGGGGTTCGAATCCCTTCGGGCGCGCACTGTGTTGAGACAGTAGGACAGGCCCCGGCCAGCGGAGACGCTGCCGGGGCCTTGCTCTCTCGACGAGGTCGCCGACCGGCTGCCCTGGACCGGGCGCAGCGTCGAGCGGCCACGGCTGCCCCGGTCGACCGGGCGGGCTCGGACGACCGCAACCGTCCGAGGTCGGGACGCGGAGCCCGAGCGAAGCCTCACGCGGCGGGCGGCGCCGGCGGATAGTGGTGCGCGAAGGCCTCGACGTCCGACGGTGGGGACCCCAGGTACACCACGATGCGGCAACCGGGGTCGCCCACGGCGATGCGCTCCTCGAGCAGGACCGAGGCGCCGTCAGGATGGTTCGCGGCGGCGATTCCGCCGAACACACTCGACGTCATCCTGCACAGGGCTGGAGCTCTGAGGACCACCTCGCCGAACGGGCACGCGGTGTTCTCCAGGACGATTCGGTCCGGTGTGGCCTCACGGACGCTGAACCCGCCGTCAATCGCGTGCTTCAGCCTTACGAAACAGCGACCGAGCTCCTCGGGGGAGAGGCGGCCGACCACCTCCTCGGCGAGGCGGAACTCGAGCTCCATCTGCCCGCCGACGTCGGTCCCCACCTGCGCCACCGCTGCCTCGGCTGCAGCGGGTCCGTGGTCGTACTCGACGGCCTGCGCGAGCTGGACGACCAGCGCGCGGAGAAAGGACTCCTTGCCGAACCCACCGTGGTCCTGTGCCTCGTCGAGTGCCGGGAGAGCCTCGTGATGCCGTCGTGGCGGGGCGAGCTGCGTCGTGGGGCGGCGTGGCACGGCAAGACGGACGGAGACGACCATCCCGGCGGCGCGCTTGGCGGCCACGACCTCCTCTGCGAGGGACTCCATGATGAGGAGCCCGCGCCCGGACTCGGCCAGCGGCTCCGCATCGGGAGTCGGCCTGTCCGGCTCCCCGGGTGCGTGTCCCTCGAGCGGCTCGACTCTCGTGTCGGGGACGGCCCCGGACGACCGAGATGGCTCGAGCAGTGCCGAGTCGAAGCCTTCGCCGAGGTCGAACACCTGGAGGACGGGGTGGTTCGAGCTCCACAGGAGCGAGACCCAGACCGGGCCGCCGGTGTGGCGTATGGCGTTGCCGACGGCTTCAGCCACCACGAGCTCTGCGTCCCAGACCGCCTCCTCGTTGCCCGCGGCCGCATGCCGGCTGAGGTAGGCGACGACTTCGTGGCGAAGGTCGGCGACGTGGTCGACACGGCCGAGGTACCAGTCCATGCGGCTCACTATGCGCCCTGGCGAGCCGAACAGGTGGCTCACGACCACCCGGGCATCGTTTGGTGGATGCGCTGCCGACAGGCTGGGGAGCTCGATGATCGTGGATTTCCCGCCGGACAGTTGCCGCGGGGCTTCTGGGCCGGGGCGGGTGAGTCCGTGGGCGTGGCCTCACGGAGGTGCGTGAGGTGGCCATCGCTGTGTCGAAGGTCTGGAACGGTGCCGCCGTCAGGACCGAACCGCGAGGCCGAGCGTTGTAGCGTGGCGGCCGGCGGGTGACCACCCCTCCAGAGGCCTGGCTGTTCAAGTCTCGCGGTGCGTAGGAGTGGTCACCCTGCCCCCCATGTGCCCGCTACGGACGGGCCGAAACACCGTGCGCCGCTGGGTTTCAGATGGTGGGGGCTCCTCTGCGCTGACGCCGCGAGGGAACCTCTCCGGTGTCAGCCACCCAGCGAGCGATGTCGACGAGCTTGCGGTTGCTGTCCTGACTGGCCACGCGCAGCAAGGCGAAGGCCTCCTCCTGTGTGATGCGTAGGCGGCTGATGATGACCCCGATCGCCACACCGATGTCGCGGTTGCTCCCCAGGGCGATGAGAAGGTTGTCAGCGCGGTCGTTCGCCAGGTGCGCCGAGACGAGCAGAGAGCACTGGGTCGCCAAGACGAGCCCGCGCGCGACGTCGTCGTCGTCGAAGGCGTGCGGGCTGCGAGAGTAGAGGTTCAGGGCGGCATCGGCGTTCTCGTCCCCGAGGAGCGTGAGCTGGTAGGCAGCGACACTGCTGATGCCCAACCGGGCCTCGACCTCCTGACCGTACTCCGTCCACCGCGCGTCCCCCGCGACGTCGCCGGTCACGTACACGTGGTCGTCGGTCGCGGCCGCCAGGCAGGGGCCTTCGCCCAAGCGGTACTGGAGGTGGTCGGCCTCGAGGGCATCGGCGTGCGAGGACGCCACGGTGCGGGGGCGCCCCGCTCGTCGAACCAGGGTGACACTCGCCATGTCGGCAGCCTCGATCACGTCAGAGGCGTGGCGTACGAGCGTCTCGAGCACCTCGAGCGCGTGGCCCTCGGCGATGTCACGCCGGGTGCCGCCGACGAGGTGGGTCACGAGTCCCATCAAGGTGTCGAGCGGGCTGGCGTCGTCGTCTGCCGCGCCCTGAGAAGGAACCAGCTCGGTCATCGCTCCATTGTTGCAAGGAGCCACGATGACGGGCCGCGAAGGCAGCGCATGGCGAGGTCGGTCGTGGCGGCCGCTCACTTGGCGGCCGCCCGTCCGGGCACGACGGGCACCGGTGGGCTCGAGAGGAGCTCGCGCCCGGCTCGCCGGCGTGCGGTGCCGCGGACGGGGTAGGGAGTGCTCATGGCGGCCTCGACGCTCACTGAACTGGTCCTGGTGCGGCACGGCGAGAGCGTGGGCAACCTCGCGGCCTCGGCGGCGAGCGCGAAGGGGCTCGCTCGCCTCGACCTGTCCTACCGCGACCCCGACACCCCGCTGTCGGAGAACGGCGCGTCGCAGGCGGCCGCGCTGGGCCGTCACCTGTCGGGGCTGCCGGAGCGCGAGCGCCCGGACGTCGTCCTGTCCTCTCCGTACGTGCGGGCGACGAGCACGGTGGAGCACGCCCTGGCGGCGTTCGCGGGCACGGTCCGCACGCTGTCGGACGAGCGGCTGCGCGAGCGCGACCTCGGCCTCTTCGACGGGATGACCGGTCGCGGCATCACGGAGGAGTACCCCGAGGAGGCCGAGCGGCGGGCGGCGATGGGCAAGTTCTACTACCGGCCCCCGGGCGGCGAGAGCTGGACCGACGTGGTGCTGAGGGTCCGCAGCCTCCTGGGGGACGTCCGGCGGGAGCACGCCGACGCCCGGGTCTGGGTCTTCAGCCACCAAGCGGTCATCATGGCCTTCCGCTACGTCCTGGAGTCGCTGTCCGAGAAGGAGCTCCTCGCCGCCGACGCCGACACCCCCCTCGCCAACTGCTCCCTGACGACCTACCGGCCCGGCGCGGACGGCCACCTCGAGCTCGTCGCGTACGGGCAGGTCGACCACGTCGAGTCCTCGGCCGCCCGGACGACCCACGAGGAGCCGCTCGCCCCCAGCGACCCGGCCGGACAGGAGCAGGGCCGTGGATGACCGTCCGGACGGGGCGGATGTCCTGACCGCCGGCCTCATGCGGGGCTGGCCGCTGCCGGACCCGGGTGGCGACAAGAACGCGAAGGGGCGCCTCCTCGTCATCGGGGGCAGCGAGTCGACGCCCGGGGCGGTGCTCCTGGCGGCGGAGTCGGCCCTGCGTGCGGGCGCCGGCAAGGTCCAGGTCGCCACGACGGCGGCCACGGCGACACACCTCGGCGTGGCGCTGCCGGAGGCCCTGGTCGTCGGGCTGCCCGCCGTGACCGGGGGCATCGCGGCGTCCGCCGCTCCCCGCCTGCTGGACCTCTCCGCCGACGTCGACGCCGTCCTCGTCGGGCCGGGACTCACCGACCCGGAGGCGGCCTGCGCGCTGCTCGAGGGCGTCGTCCCCCACCTCGACACCGCCCTCGTCGTGGACGCCCTCGGCACCGCGTTCCTCAGCGCACACCCCGGCGGCCTGAGGCACCTCGCGCGACGGGCCCTGCTCACCCCGAACGCCACCGAGCTCGCCGAGCTGACCGGGCTGCCCGAGGACCGGGTGTGCCGTGACGTCCTCCACGCGACCCGCACGGCGGCCCGGATGACCGGGGTGACGGTCCTCGGCGGCTCGGACGACTCCTTCGTCGTCGAGGCGTCGGGCCGGGCGTGGTGGTGCCGGCCGAGCCCGCCCGGCGCGGCGGTCGCCGGGTCGGGCGACGTCAAGGCCGGCATCGTCGCGGGCCTCGCCACCCGCGGGGCGCCGCCCGCACAGGCCGCCGCATGGGGCGCCTTCCTCCACACGCGGGTCGCCGAGGTGCTCACGGCGTCGGTCGGACAGGTGGGGTTCCTCGCACGGGAGATGCCGCCGCTGGTCCCGCGGGTGCTGGCCGAGGTCCGTGCCTGAGCCCCCCGGATGGCGGACGCCTTGGTGCCCGGTCCATGACGCGGCCGCCAGGGCCCCTGCGTTCCCGGCGAGCTGCGAGCCCCGCACGGCTGCGACCTGCGCGTCGCGGCCGGTCGCGTCACGACGGGCGGACGGGCGCGTCGTCAAGGGTGACGGGACACCAGAGGGTCACGCGCCCCACCCGTCGGGAGAACGCAACGACGACCGGACCACCGTCCGAAGAAGGAGCTCTCATGACGAAGGCACGACTGATCAGCGCGGGGACCGCCCTGGCCCTCACCGGCGCACTCTGGGCGGGGCCCGGAGTGATCTCGGCGAACGCCGCACCGCCGCAGGCGCTGGCGGCAGCCCAGCCCGCCCAGACGACGCTGCCCGTGACCGGGACGCTCCCGGACGGGACGCAGTTCACCGGGGCGCTGAGCAACCTCACGACATCGGTCGTCGACGGGGTCCTCACCCTGTCCGGCACGATCACCGGCACCGGCCTGCCGGCCGGTGGGACCACGTTCACCGCTCCGATCCAGGACCTCGCCGCCACCGACGGCTGCCGCATCCTCACCCTGGACCTCGGGCCGCTGAACCTCGACCTGCTCGGCCTCGTGGTCGACCTCTCCCCGATCTCCCTGGACGTCACGGCCGTCCCGGGAGCCGGCAACCTGCTCGGCAACCTCCTCTGCGCGGTCGCCGGTCTCCTCGACGGGCCCGGCGGGGCCCTCAACGGGGTGGTGGCGTTGCTCAACCGGCTCCTCACCGGACTCGGCCTCTGAGCCACGGCGCCACGGGCCGGCGGGGTGGCCAGGACCTCCCCCGCCCGCCCGGCCCCGGCGGCTCCGGCCGCCGGGGCTCCCCGCCCGGCGGCCGCCCCATGCGGTACCTCGTCCTCCTCGCCCCCGCCCTCGTGATCGGGGTGCTCCTCGCGCTCTCACGCATCGAGGCATGGGCTGCCGACACCCGGCCGACGCCTCCCGGAGGGCCGCGGAGCGGACCCCGCGCCGGGACCCCACGACCGCCACCTCGACCAGCACCCACGCGTCACCGCCGGAAGGAGCGCCGCCCATGAGTGGCCAGGACGACCTGTCCCCGTTGGAAGCATCGACGGGGGAGGAGCAGCCGCTGCCGCACGACCCTCCGCCGCCTCCGGGGTGGGAGGACCCCATCGAGAGTGCCGAGATCCTCGAGGATCCCTCGACCGCCTTCGGGGGCGACACCGACCAGCAGTAGCCCGGCGGCGACCCGTGCCCGGCCGCCCTCCGCGACAACGTCGCTGCAGGCTGGAGGCCTGCGGGCCCCCGTGGCGCGTAGTGTCGCGAACTGTGAGCGGACAGGCCGCCGCGGAGCCGCGGGAACCGGGCATCGATGGCGAGCAGGTCGCCGCGCTGCTCCCGATGCTCCGGCGGATCGTCGCGGCCCGGGTGGGTTCTCACCCCTCGGCGGAGGACCTCGTCCAGGAGGCGCTGGTCAGGGTCCTGGACGCCCGGGACCGCATCGAGCCGGGAATGCTCGAGCCCTATGCCATCACGACGGTCCGCAACCTCGTCGCGACCATGTGGCGGTCCAAGGACCGCGACGACCGCAACCTGCACCGCGCTCTCGACCCGACCGAGCCCGAGCGCGCCGACCAGGCCGTGGTCGTCGACGAGGAGCGCGTGGCGATGGCCCAGGCCGTCGCGCGACTCGACGACGAGGACCGCGCCTTCCTCCTCGCCCACGACGTGGAGGGGCAGGGCACGGGGCCGCTGGCCGAGGCGAGTGGCTCGACGGCCGGTGCCGTGGCCGCCAGGCTCAAGCGCACCCGAGCCAGGCTGCGCGTCGAGTACCTCCTGGCGCTCAACCACGTCGAGCTCCCCACGGACCGGTGCAGCCCGGTGCTCCTCGCGGTGTCCGCGGCCGACCGCCGGCGACAGCGTGAGGTCGACGCCGCCCAGCACCTCCTCGAGTGCGAGGTGTGCGCCTCGCTCGCCGAACCCCTGGCGGCCCGGGGACCGACGCGCGACGACGAGGTGACGATCCCGATCGAGGCCGATCCCGACATCGTGACGGCGCGCAAGGCCGCGCGCGAGATGGCCTCCCGTGCAGGGCTGGAGGGCACGGACCTGACCCTCATCGCCACCGCGGTGTCGGAGGTCTCCCGCAACATCGTGCGGTTCGCGGGGTCCGGGGAGGTCGTCATCACCCTCGTGGCGGCGCCGGCACCGGGGGTCCGCGTGGTCGCGAGGGACGCCGGCCCGGGCATCGAGGACGTCCCGCGTGCCCTCACCGACGGCTACAGCACGTACCACGGCCTCGGGCTGGGCCTGCCCGGCGCCCGGCGGCTCATGGACGAGTTCGACATCGTCTCCGAGCCCGGGCGCGGAACCACCGTGAGCATGACCAAGTGGACCGACAGGAAGGCACGACCATGACCGACGGGACACCCCAGGGGCACCCGGAGGGGGGCACCCTGCTGGAGGAGCAGCTGCTCCCCGAGCTGGTCGCCCACCTCCGCGAGCACCGCAGCACCCTGCGTGACCAGTGGGTCTCGCGGATCCGCGACGCCCACCTGCTGCAGGCGATGACGCCGCAGGAGATGGGTGCCGAGACGACCTCCGTCTACGACAACTACGTCGAGGTCCTCGAGACCGGCAGTGTCGAGGCGCTACAGCACTACGCCCGGGACCTCTCGGAGCGGATCATCCCGCGCGGCGTCGAGACCCACGAGGTCGTCGGCATCGTCCTCCTGCTGCGCGACGTGCTGGCCCGCTCCCTGTTCGAGAAGTACCAGCGCGACTTCGCGCTGCTCAACCGCATCCTGGACGCGTACGAGCCCGCGGCGAACCGCATCGCCAACACGGTCGCGGTCAGCTTCGTCGACGAGCGCGAACGGGTCATCCGCCAGCAGCAGGACGCGATCCGCGAGCTCTCGACCCCCGTGCTCCCGGTGCGCGAGCGACTGCTCATCCTCCCGATCATCGGCATCCTCGACAGCGAGCGGGCCCGCCAGCTGACCGAGCAGCTGCTCGGCGGCATCCGCACCCACCGGGCCAAGGTCGTCGTCATCGACATCACGGGCGCCCCCGACGTCGACCAGACGGTCGCCAACCACCTCGTGCAGACCGTCGACGCCTCGCGCCTCATGGGCGCCAGCGTCATCATCACGGGCCTGTCGCCGAAGATCGCCCAGACCCTCGTCACCATCGGCGTGGACCTGAGCAAGATGAACACCATCGGCGACCTGCAGGGCGGCCTCGAGGAGGCCGAGCGGCTCCTCGGCTACCGCGTCACGCGGACGGAGGTGGCAGACCTCTCGTGAGCAACGGACCCGCTCTCGTCTCCATCCTGCGCCAGGGTGACACCCTGGTGGCGTCGATCCACACTGCGCTGGACGACACGGAGATGGTGCGGTTCCAGGACGACCTCGTCCGCCAGATCGGGGAGCACCGTGCACGCGGCGTCATCATCGACGTCGCCGCCCTCGACGTCCTCGACAGCTTCGGCACCCGGACCCTGCGCACCATCGCCGAGATGGCCCGCCTCCGCGGAGCGAACACCGTCATCGTCGGGATCCAGCCCGATGTCGCGTTCGCGATGGTGTGCCTCGGCATGAGCACGGGCGACGTCGCCACCGCGCTCGACCTGGAGGAGGGCCTCGTGCACCTGGCGGCGTCCCGGCGCGGCGGCGGCTCCCGGTGACGGTGCTCGAGGACCTCGTGCGTGACTACCGGACGATCCTGCTCCGGTACCTCTCGAGGCGCGACGAAACGGTGCTGGCCGAGGGCTACGGCCTGGGGAGGAGGGCGCTCGCGGGTGGCGTCAGCGTCATCGACCTCGTCCACATCCACCACCGGGTGGTCGCCGAGCTGGCCGAGACGGACCTGGCCGGGACGTCGGACACGACGCTGGCCGCCTCGGAGCTCCTCGTGGAGACCCTCGCCAGCTACGAGATGACGCGACCCCCGGTCGGGTCGGCCGGCGACGGTGTCGCCGGTCCCGTGGGCCCGGTCCCCCCACGGGAGGCAGGCCGATGAGGACGTGGCGCCGGTCGGAGGCCGGCTGGGTCTCCAGGTCCTACGCGTGGCTCGTCGTGCGCCTGCGCTGGCTGGTGGTGGTCGGCTGGGCCGTGGGGGCGGGCGCCGCCGCCCTGTGGCTCCCGGCGACGAGCGTCAACGCCGACCTCGGCGGGTTCGCGCCGCCGAACAGCCGGGCGATCGCCACCGAGACGGCGTCGGCGCGGGCCTTCGGGTTCCCGGTCCTGTCCCGGACGATGCTCGTCCAGCGCGACCCGGACGGCCTGTCCCCCGAGGCGCAGCGTCGACTGGTCGAACGCGCCGCCGCCGTGGCCAAGGATGAGGTCCGCGACGTCGCACCGATCGCGGCGGTGGTGCCGATCGTCAACGTCGAGGACGTCTTCGCCTCGTCCGAACGGGGCACGACGGCCATCACGTACGTCTTCACCGAACCCGGCACGACCTTCGCCGACGAGGTCACCGCCGCAGAGGAGTTCGCGCGCAACCACGTGCAGCAGCCCGACGACTCGTTCGTCGGGGTCACCGGGACGGTCCCCGGGCAGGTCGCGCAGTCGACCATCCTCTACGACCACCTGCTGCTGCTCGAGGGTGCGACGCTCGCGGTGGTCATCGGGATCGTGGCCCTCAAGTTCCGGTCGCTCGTCGCGCCCCTCGTGGCGCTCGCCACCGCTGCCCTGTCGTACTTCCTCGCCGTCCGGGTCACGAACTACGTCGGGGGGCTCGTCGCCGGGGGAGCGCCCGAGGAGCTGAAGCCCCTCGTGCTGGCGCTCGTCCTCGGCATCGTCACCGACTACGCGATCTTCTTCCTGTCGAGCATGCGCAGCGGGCTCGAAGCCGGCACCGACCGCCGCGCCGCGGCCCAGGCGTCGGCCGCGCAGACCGGTCGGATCGTGCTCGTCGCCGGGATCGCGGTGGCGGCCGGCTGTGCGGCGATGCTCGTGGCCGAGGCCGGCTTCTTCCGGGCCTTCGGACCGGTGCTCGCCCTGTCCGTCCTCGTGTCGGTGGTCGTCTCGCTCACCCTGCTCCCCGCCCTCATGGCCATCCTCGGCCGGTCGCTGTTCTGGCCGACCCGGACGCACCGCGAGCGCCGGCGCCTCCTCGCTCGCGGCGCGGCCCGGGTCCTCACCGTGCGTCTCGTGTCGCTGGTCGTGGGCGGGGCCGTCCTCGTGGGACTGGCGGCCGTCGGGGCGTCGGCCGGCCGCCTCCAGCTCGGGGTGTCCTTCGTCGCCGGCCTGCCCGCCGACAGTGCGCCCGCCCGGGCCGCCGCGGCGGCGTCCTCGGGGTTCGCTCCCGGCATCGTCGCGCCGACCGAGCTCCTCCTGCAGGGGCCCGGCATCGGGAGCGACCCGGAGCGGCTCACCCGGCTCGGGCAGGCCATCGACGACCAGCCCGGGGTCGCGGGGGTGCTCAGCCCGGGGGCGCTGCCCGACGAGGCGGTCCGCGGGGCGCTCGTGAGCAAGGACGGCAACGCCGCCCGCGTCCTCGTCGTCCTCGAGCACGACCCCCTCGGCGCGAGGGCCATCGAGGACCTCGACCGGCTGTCGGCGGCGCTGCCCGCGATGCTGGAGGACGTGGGGCTCGAGGCGGCCCGGTTCGGGTTGGCGGGGGACACCGCCGTCTCCAGGGAGCTCGTGGCAGCCACCGACTCCGACCTACGACGGATCGGCATCGCCGTCCTCGTCGTCAACCTCCTCCTGCTCATGCTCTTCCTGCGGGCCGTGGTCGCGCCCGTCCTCCTCCTCGGCTGCAGCGTGCTGGCCCTGGCGGCGTCCCTCGGCTGCCTCACGCTGCTCTTCCAGGACCGCCTCGGCCACGAGAACGTGGCGTTCTACGTGCCGTTCGCCGCGTCGGTCCTGCTCCTCTCGCTCGGCTCGGACTACAACATCTACGGGGTCGGTCACGTGTGGACCCGGGCCGACCACGTCCCGCTGCGGCAGGCCATCGCCGAACGCGTCCCGGAGACGTCCGGGGCCATCACCGCGGCCGGGATCACCCTCGCCGCGAGCTTCGGGATGCTGGCGATCGTCCCGCTTCGCCAGTTCCACGAGCTCGGCTTCGTCATGGCGCTGGGTGTCCTGCTCGACGCCCTCGTCGTGCGGTCCGTCCTCGTCCCGGCGGTCCTGACCCTCCTCGGACGGTTCAGCGCATGGCCCCGGCGCCTCCGCGGCGGCCAGGGTGAACCGGTTGCCGATCCTCCGCGGGCGACGGGGAGGCCCCTCCCGGACTGATCCGCGGAGGTGACGGACGGCCGGCACGTCACCGGTCGGGCCCGACGCCACCGGGTGCGCCCGGAGGCAGGTGGACAGCCGAGCGACAGAACGGCGCAAGCCCAGCCCCACACCCTGTCCCGGACGGCTGAAAGACGCCGGACGGCACAGCCGGATCCGGCAGGCGTGAAGGAGCACCCGATGTCCACCACAGCGACCCTCGTCACCGACACCTCGATCGCGACACCCGTCACCGGGACTGCGCCCCGGACGGCGCTCTCGCGCCGCGCTGCCCAGCGGGTGGCCGCGGTGGCCACGGCCGCTGCGCTGGCCGGGCTGGGCCTGATGCACTTCGCCCTCGACGGGCTCACCAGCCTCCTCGTCCCGCTCCAGCCGCTCCTCGCCTCGCGGACCGGGGCCTCGCCGTCGGTCCTCTCGCTCGTCGTCGCCGTGGCCCTCGCCGCCGCCTCCCTCCTGCAGCCGCTGTCGGCGCGCCTGGTGCACCGCCACGGAGAGCGTCGCGTCGCCGCCGCAGGGGCGGTGCTGGCCGGTGTCGGGTACGGCGCGGTCCCGGCCGCCGGCAGCGTCCTGCAGGCGGTCCTCGCCGTGCTCGTCGGTGGCATGGGATCGTCCCTGTTCCACCCCGCCGCGGGTGCCCTCATGGCTCGGGCGGCGCGGTCCGGCCGCGAGTCGCTCCCCCTCGCAGCGTTCTCGGCGGTCGGGACGGCCGGGTCCGCGCTCGTGCCGTTCGGTGTCGTCATGTCGATCGACGCCCTCGGCTGGGCCGCTGCCGTCCCCGTGGCCTCGACCCTCGTCGCGCTGACCGTGGCCGTGCGGGCCCAGGTGTTCGGGCCGGCGACGTCCACGGCGACCCACCGCTCCGAGGTCCGCGCCCGGGGAACGCGCCAGGTCCGCCTCGCGGTCGCCGCCGGCGCGATGGTCGCGCTCGCCGGGACCACGGTCGGCGCCAGCACCGCCGTGCTCGTCGCCTCGCAGCTGGGAGGCTCGCACCCGGCGGTCCCGTGGGTCGTCGCGGCCTACTCCGCCTCCGGCGCCGTGGGCGGGATGGCGCTCGCGGTCCTGGCGCGTCGTCACGGCGCGCGCGCCGTGCTCATGGTCGCCGTGGCCCTCGGGTCCGTGGCCGCGGCCGCCGTCCCCTTCCTCCCACTGGCCGGCACCTTCGTCGCGATGGCGGTGGCCGGCGCGGGCCTGTCCGGCTCCCTCCCGCTGCTCGTCTCCCACGCCCGACGCCCGGGCGAGGGTTCGGCCGCGGGAGCCGTCGGCCGGGTGCTCGGTCTCGCCGCGGGGCTCGGGGGTGCCGGGTACGCCGGGGTCGGCTTCCTCCAGTCCGCGGTGGGCTACGGCCCGGCCCTCACCGGCACCGTGGCGGTGGCGGGGAGCGCGGCCCTGGCCTTCGCCTGGTTCCTGTGCCGCAGCGTGGATCCGGCCGACTGCGCCGACCCGCTGCCCACGGCGGCGACGACCTGCTCCGGCGCCGGCTGCGGGTGCTGAGTCAGCCGACCGAGAGCGGGTCCGCCGAGCCGGTGGGCCCGCTCGCCGGTGGGAGCACCGCCGCGAGGTCGCGCCGCTCGACCGGCGTCGCGGGCCGCCGCGCGGTCAGCCGGATCACGGACGCCTCGTCGGCGAGGCGCCGCGCCTCCGTCGCGTCGTCCCGCCGGGCAGCCACCCGGGCGAGCCCCTCGAGGGCGGCGGCGACGAGGGCGCCCTCACCGGTCGACCGCCCCGTCACGAGGGCCTCCTCGAGGCGGTCGGCGGCTCGGTCGAGCTCGCCGTCCTCCTCGTCGCACCGGGCGACGCCGACCACCGCGAGCCCCTGCGGAACAGGTGTGCCGAGCCGGCCGAAGCCTTCCGCGGCCTCGGAGAAGAGGGGGCGAGCCTCGTCGAACCGCTCGTCGCTCCAGGCCAGGAGACCGCGTCCGTACGCGGCGAGGACGACACCCGCCCCGTCGCCGACCTCGTCGGAGGCCTTCGCGGCCCGGGCGAAGGCGTCGAGGGCGCCGTCACGGTCACCGAGGTGGAGGCGGGCCACGCCGAGGTCGGCGAGCGCCCACTGGACGGTGTTGAAGATCCCCGCGCCGGTGGCGACGTCGATCGCCTCGAGGAGGACCCGGGCCCCGTCCTCGTAGCGTCCGAACTGACGCAGGCCCCAGCCGAGGTGGTACAGGATCGCCGAGAGCCCCCACGGGTCGTCGAGGCGGCGGAACGCGGTCGCCGTGGTCGTGCCCGTGGCCACGGCCGTCTCCTCGTCACCGCCCTTGAGGGCGGTCTCCATCCGCACGAAGCCGATGACGGCCCGTCCCCACGGGTCGTCGTCGGTCGTGAACCGCGCCTCGGCCTCGGCCAGGAGACGCCGGGAGCGCTCGGGTTCGGCCCCCGTCACGCCTTCCACGGCAAGAAGCACGCGCGACAGCGCTGCTCGCGACGCATCACCGACCTCGTCGAAGAGCCGCAGGCTCTCGGCCGCCGTCTCGGCGCACCGGGGGCTGGGGTGGACGAGGCAGGCGCGGGGCCGCTCGACGAGCGAGACCGCCTGCAACGCACGGGCCCTGGCCTCGGCACCTCCTCCCTCCAGGCGCAGCACGCGGTCGAGCGTCTCGCGCCCCTCGAGGTGGCGACCCAGGTGCCAGAAGAGTCCGAGCGCCCCGGCCATCGAGAGCGCGGCGTCGGCCTCGTCGTGGTCGACCCACCAGGACATCGCCGCCCTGATGTTCGGCTGCTCGGCCCGCAGCATGCGGAGGGCGTCGCGCTGTCCGTGCCCGCGCAGCCCGTGGTCGCCCTCCTGGGTCACGCGCAGGAAGTGCTGGGCGTGGCGTCGAGCCACGCGGTCCTCGAGGCCCGCGGCAGCCAGCCGTTCCCGCGCGTACTCCCGCAGGGTCTCGAGCATCCGGTAGCGGGTGGTGGCGCCGGGCTCGACGACGAGGAGCGAGCGCTCGACGAGCCGGCCCATGGTGTCGAGGACGGCCGCCGCGGACAGGTCGTCGTCATCGAGGACCTCCTCCGCGGCCCGCAGGGTCCAGCCGCCCCGGAAGACCGAGAGGCGGTCGAAGACGGTTCGCTGCGTCTCGTCGAGGAGCCCGTAGCTCCAGTCGACGGTGGCGCGCAGGGTCTGCTGGCGCGACTCGGCCGTCCGCGCCCCGGCGGTCAGCAGCTCGAAGCGACGCCCCAGGCGCGTGGCGATCTCACCGGGTGACATGGTCGAGACGCGCGCAGCGGCCAGCTCGATGGCCAGCGGCAGCCCGTCGAGGGCCCGGGCGATCCGGGCCACGGCCCGGAGGTCGTCCTCGGGCAGGACCATCCCGGGCCGCAGCATCCGGGCCCGCTCGGCGAACAGGGTCGCCGCCGGGTAGCGCAGGACGTCGGCGGCGGGGGTGCCCTCGGGGGGTACCGCGAGGGGGTGGACGAGCAGCTGGAGCTCGTCGGGCACCGCGAGCGCCTCACGGCTGGTCGCGAGCACCGTGAGCCCTTCCGAGCGCCCGAGCAGCTCGTCGACCAGCGTGGCGACCGCGTCGACGAGGTGCTCGCAGTTGTCCACGAGCAGGAGGACCCGGCGGTGCTCCAGGAACCGCGCGAGGCGGACGCGGACGTCACGCTCGGCGGCGGCGCCGTCGAGGGGGACGCCGAGCGCCTCGGCGACGGTCGCGGGGACGTGGGTGGCGTCCGCGACGGGAGCGAGCCGCACGCCGACGGCGCCGTCCGGGAACGCGTCGCGCGCGCGGATGGCGCCGGCCAGGGCGAGCGAGGTCTTGCCGGCGCCTCCCGGGCCGACGAGGGTCACCAGCCGCTCGCTCGTGAGCAGTCCCTCGAGCTCGGCCAGCTGCTCGTCACGACCGAGCAGGGGCCGCGCGACCGTGGGCAGCGACCCCGGGGCGTCCCGCACCTCGGTCAGGCGGCTGCGGGCCGGCCCCGGCAGGCCGCCGGGAAGGAGGGCGGAGCCGCCGGTGGGCCCCGCCAGGGCCGCATCCTGGCGCAGGACCTGCTCGTGGAGCGCCCTCAGCGACCCGGAGGGCTCCAGACCGAGCTCGTCGTCGAGGACGGTGCGGGTGCGGGTGAACACCTCGAGGGCCTCGGCCTGCCGCCCACCGCGGTACAGCGCCGTCATCAGCTGTCCCGCCAGGGCCTCGAGCGTCGGGTCGGCCGCCACGACCGGCTCGAGGTCGGTGGCGACCTCCGTGTGCCGTCCCAGCGCCAGGGCCAGCTGCGCCCGCTCGGTGAGGGCGGCCAGACGCAGTCCGGTGAGCCGCGAGGCCTCCTGTCGCGCCCACGCCTCGGTGGGGAAGTCGGCGAGTGGCTCACCGACCCAGAGGGCCAGTGCCTCGTCGTAGACGGCGAGCCCGACCTCGGCCGCGTCGTCGCGGGGACCCGCCGCCGCGTCGCGTGCGCCACGCAGCATGGTCGCGAAGCGGGCGGCGTCGATCGCCTGTTCGTCGACGTCGAGGCGGTACCCGGCGTGGTCGCGCGTGACCGGGGGGACCCCGTGCGCGGTCAGCGCCCGGCGCAGCTTCGACACCCGGATCTGCAGGGCGTTCACGGGGTCGACCGGCAGCGACGTCTCCGACCACAGCCGGTCGATCAGCGTGCTCGCCGGGACGGAGCGCCCCGGTGACAGCAGGAGCAGGACGAGGAGGGCGCGTTCCGCACCGCCGGGCAGCCGGGCGGGCTGACCGTCGACGAGGATCTCCGTGGGTCCCAGCAACCGGAACCGGACGTCGTCCACTCACTCTCCGCTCTCGAGCCGTGGGGGCCATGCTTCCTCGCCACGAGCGGACCGGCAATGGTCCTGGTGGGTCAGGCGGGTGCCTGCCCTGCCGGCTCGCGTCCGTCGGCTGCGGTCCGTCGCAGGACGGCGAGCGTGACCATGACGCCGACGATCGTGAGGGGCCACCCCAGGGCGATCTTGGCGAGGGCGAGGAGCCCGGCCTCGTCGGCACCGTAGAGCAGGCTCCCGACGCCCGCCCGCAGGGCGTACACCGCGGACCAACCGAAGGTGAGGGCCGCGAAGGCCCGGCGGAGCCGGCGGTCACGTCGCCAGGCCGTGCCGGTGCGGAACAGCCAGGCGTGGATGACGCCGACGAGGGGCCGACCGGTGAGGACCGACACGGCGAACGCCACGGCCCAGGCCGCGTCGACCCAGATCCCGGGCCGGAAGAAGTCCCGGGCCTCGCCGGACGCCGAGGCGAACGCGGTGGCGACCGCGAGCCCCACGATGCCGCGGAGGGCCTGCTTGAGCGTCTCCCTCCGGACGAGGCGCACGAGGACGAGCGCGAGGCCCACGGCGCCGGCCGCGACGACGGACCATCGCAGGGCCACGGTCGCGGGCTGCGTCGTCCGGGCGAGGGCGTTGGTCGCCACGAAGACGATCGGGGGCAGGGCGCCGTCGAGGGCGCCGCGCCAGCCGCCCACGAGGGCGGCCAGCCGGGTGTCGGAGAGTCGGAGGGGGAGGGCGGCGGCGGTGTCGGTGCTCACGGGGGGTGCTCCTGGGGGACGGGCGAGGGTGGGTGGGGGGACGGTGGCCGGGCCGGCGACGGCCGGTGCGGCCCGCGGTTGCGCGGGCCGCACCGGCGGTCAGCGCGCCTCGACGGTGAAGGGCACGGTGAGCACCCGGTCGTCGGCGGTGCGGAACTGGCCCCACAGCCGGTAGGTGCCGGCGGTCGGGAACTCCGCGTGCAGCCCGAGCTCGGGCCCGAACGCCTGGCCGGGGAGGGCGAACACCGGGCGGCCGCGATCGTCGCTCACCTCGGCGTGCTCGTGGGCGAAGGTCGAGGCACCCTCGCGCATGACGACGACGTGACCGGCGGCCGCGAGGAACGGCTGGAGGTCGTCCAGCGGGGTGCCGCTCGCGGCGTCGCTGAACCGGAGGTGGAGGTCGCTGGGGGTGCCGACCTCGGCGTCGCCGACGAGCTCGACCCGGACGCCGTCGACGACGACGCTGCGCGGGCCGGCCACCACCGGGGCGGCGGGCGGGGTGTCGCCCACCACGCTGACGACCTGGCGCTGGTGGACGTCGGTCATCTCGCCCCGACGGCGGACCTCGGTGTTGACGACGTACTCGCCGGGCGTGGGGAAGGTGAGCTCGACCGCGAGCTCGCCCGGGCGGCCGGTGGGCTCGGGGTGGACGTGGCTGAAGCTGCCGAGGTCGCTGCGCGTGGCGATGAGGTGCATCCACGCCTCGTGGCCGCGGGTGAGGTCCTCGACGGGACGTCCGTCCGCGTGGACCACCGCGGCGAGGACCCTGGTCGGGACGCCGGCGCGGATGCCGTCGGGCACGGTGAGCCGGACCTCGACGCCGGCCTCCTCGGCCTCGACCGGAGGCGCCTCCGCGGTCATCATGACGCTCATCGAGGGGCGCATCGGCATCCCGGCCGACTGGACCCACGCGAGCGTGCCGTTCATGCCGCGCTCGGCGAAGTCCATCCGGCTCACGGCGGTGAGCGCGGCGCCGATGCCGAGGGCGGCCACGCCGATGCCGACGAGGTAGGCGTACTGGCCGACGGCCTGGCGCAGCGGCGGGTGGAGGATCTCCTCGACCGAGGCGGGCCGGCGGAACCGGCGCAGGCGCAGGGCGTTCGTCAGCACGCTGACCGAGCTCATGACCATGGCCGCGGAGGCGAGGACCGGGTCGAGCAGCAGCCCGTTCCAGGCGTACAGGGCGCCGGCGGCGACGGGGATGAGGAGGACGTTGTAGCCGAAGGCCCAGGCGAGCCCCTGCTTCATCGTGCTCACCGTGCGCCGGGAGAGCGCGATCGCCGAGACGATGCCGCGCAGGTCGCCACCGACGAGGGTGACGTCCGAGGCCGCGATCGCGACGTCGGCGCCGGTCCCGATGGCGATGCCGAGGTCGGCCTGGGCGAGCGCGGCGGCGTCGTTGATGCCGTCGCCGGCCATGGCGACGACGTGCCCCTGCGCCTGGAGGGCCGAGACCTTGGCCGCCTTGTCGGCGGGGAGCACCTCGGCGAGGACGTGGTCGATGCCGACCCGGGCGGCGACGGCGCGGGCGGTCGCGGCGTTGTCGCCGGTGATCATCCACACCTGCAGGCCCAGCGCGTGCAGCTGGGCGATGGCCTCGGCCGACTCGGGCTTGACGGTGTCGGCAACCGACACCAGGGCGGTGGCGTCCTCGTCGACGGCGACGAACATCGGGGTCTCCCCGCGACCGGCGGCCTCGTCGGCGACGGCGGCCAGGCCGCCGACGTCGATGCCGTCACGCTCCATGAGCGCCCGGTTGCCGATGCGCACCCGATGCCCGGAGACGACGGCGTCGAGCCCGTGGCCGGGGACGGCCTCGAACGCGTCGAGCGGGGGCAGCTCGAGACCGAGTTCGCGGGCGTGGGCGACGATCGCCTGGGCCACGGGGTGCTCGCTCGCGGCCTCGGCGGCGGCCACGAGCGCCAGCACCTCGCGCTCGTCGTGCCCGTCGAGGGTGTGGACCGCGGTGAGGGCCGGTCGGCCCCGCGTGATGGTGCCGGTCTTGTCGAGGACGACGGCGGTCAGGCGGCGGGCCTGCTCGAGGGCCTCGCCGTTCGAGATGAGGATTCCCAGCTCTGCGGCGCGACCCGTGCCGACCATGACGGCGGTCGGGGTGGCGAGGCCGAGGGCGCAGGGGCAGGCGATGATGAGGACGGCGATCGTCGTGCTGATCGCCATCGTGAGGTTCTCGGTGCCCGGCCCGAACACGGCCCAGGCGGCCGCCGTGAGGAACGCCGTGAGGATGACGAGGGGCACGAAGACGGAGGAGACCCGGTCGGCCAGGCGCTGCATCGGCACCTTGGAGCCCTGGGCGTCCTCGACGAGCCGGATGATCTGCGCCAGCGCGGTGTCGTCGCCGACGGCGGTGGTGCGGACGAGCACCGAGCCGGTCGTGTTGATGGTCGCGCCGATGACGCCGTCGCCCGGGGCCTTGTCGACGGGCAGGCTCTCGCCGGTCAGCATGCTCTCGTCCACGGTCGTCGTGCCGCTCTCGACGACGCCGTCGACCGGGATCTTCTCGCCGGGTCGGATGCGGACGACGTCGCCGACGACGACGTCCTCGACGGGGATGTCGGTCTCGATGCCGTCGCGCAGGACCAGCGCGGTGCGTGGTGCGAGGCCGACGAGGGCGGTGACGGCGGCGGCGGTGCGCTTCTTGGCCCGCCCCTCCATCCACTTGCCGGCGAGGACGAGCGCGATGATGACGAGGGAGGTCTCGTAGTAGACGTGCAGCGGGAGGCCCCAGGACTCGGCGAGGCCGGGCCACAGGGTGACGAAGGTGCTGTACCCCCACGCGACACCGGTCCCCAGCGAGACGAGCGTCGTCATGTTCGTCGTGTGGTGCTTCGTCGCGGCCCACGCCGAGGCGTAGATGCTCCGCCCGGCCCAGAACTGGACGACGGTCGCGACGACGAGGATCGCCGGCATCAGCCAGTCCATGGTGTCGATGTAGAGGGGGACGTACATCAGGCCCATGAGGCCGAGGCCCGTGGCGAGGGCGACCTGCCAGCGCACCTTCATCCGGGACAGCTCACGGTCACGGTCGTCGGCCTCGGGTCCGCCGTCGGTGGCAGGGCGTGCGGGGGCGGGCGCAGTCGTGTCGCCGACGTGCTTCGGGGTCGCGGTGTACCCGGCCCTCGTCACCGCCTCGGTCAGCTGCTCCAGGCCCACGAGCGCCGGGGTGAAGGTCACCGAGGCGACCTCGGTCGCGAGGTTCACCCGCGCGTCGGAGACGCCGTCGAGCTTGTTGAGGGCCTTCTCGATGCGCCGCACGCACGACGCGCAGGTCATGCCCCCGATCTGGAGGGTGCACGTCTCGGTGGCCGCGATCGACTCGGTGTCGCTCGGGGCGATGGTCGTGGTGGTGGTGCTGGTGGTCATGCCGGCTCCTCGATGGGTTCGGTCGGGTCGTGGACCACGGTCGGGCCAGGCACTGTCCGGCCCCTGTCCGCCCCGTGTCCGGGCCGGACCGGGCCGGACGGTCACGGACGCGACCGTGCGCCCCACGTGGGCCTTCGAACCGGACCCACCCGTCGCAGGGTGGTGGCCGGGCCCCTTCGGCTCGCCGTGGGGCGCACGGTGGGTGCTCAGGAGCGCAGGCTGTAGCCGGCCTCCTCGACCGCGGTACGGACGCTGTCCGTGGGGACGACGCGGTCGGCGGTGACGACGAGTGCCCCGGTGGTGAGGTCGACGCCGACGGCGGTCACGCCCTCGATGGCGTCGACCTCCTCGGTGACGGAGCGGACGCAGTGGTCACAGGTCATGCCGACGACGGTGTAGGTCTGGCTGTTCATGGCGGTGGTTTCCTTCCTTGAGGGGGTGCCGGCGGTCGCCGGCGGTCGACGACGGGTGTCGTGACGTCGGGTGGGTGTCAGCCGACGGTGGCCGGGGCCGGCTCGTCCGCGACGGTCGTCGCAGGACGCGGGGTGCGCAGCCAGGCGGCGGCCAGGGCGGCCCCCGCGACGGCGATGGCGGCAGCACCGACGAGGCCGGCGGAGAAGCCGTCCGTCAGGGCGGTGGTGTCGGCGTGGTGGCCGGCGCCGAACGCGGCGGCCACGACGGTCATGGCGGCCAGCCCGAGGGCGGAGCCGACCTGGTAGCTGGTGTTGACGATGCCGGAGGCGAGGCCGCCCTCCTCGGGGGCCGCCGACGACAGGGCCAGGCCGAGCGACGGGATGAACGCCATGGCCATGCCGGCAGCGGTGACGAGCGACGCCGGGAGGACGTCGACGGTGAAGCTGCCGTCGGGGCGGATCGCCGCGAGCCACAGGAGACCGGCGCCGAGGGTGGCGAGGCCGGCGACCGTCATCGCCTTCGGGCCGAAGCGACCGATGAGACGCGGCGCCACCGCGATCATCCCGACCATGATCGTGACCGTCAGGGGCAGCAGGGCGGCACCGCTCGCGAACGCGCCCAGGCCGAGCACCTGCTGGAGGTAGAGGTTCACGAAGAAGAACATCGGGATCCACGCCGCACCGAGCATGAACTGGGCGGCGTTGGCGGCGGCGAGGTTCGGGGTCCGGAAGATGCCCAGGCGCATGAGCGGCTGCGCCGCACGGGCCTGGCGCCACACGAACAGCGCGAGGAGGGCAAGGCCACCGAGGCCCGTGGCGAGCGTCGTGGTCGAGGTCCAGCCCGCCTCGGGCGCGCTCACGACGCCGAACACGACCGACGCCAGCCCACCGGTGACGGTGGCGGCTCCCACGAGGTCGAGCGAGCCGCGGCGGGTGGCTCCCTTCGGCATCGCTCCCGGCGTCAGCGCGATGACCGCGACGGCGAGGGGGACGTTGACGAAGAAGACCCAGGGCCAGCTCGCGTACTCGGTGAGCACGCCACCGAGGAAGACGCCGGCGGTGCCGCCGGCCGGGGCCGCCGCGCCATAGAGCGCGAGGGCCTTGGTCAGCTCCTTCGGCGAGCCGCCGAAGATCGTGAACAGGAGGGTGAGCGCCGACGGGGCGATGAGCGCCGCCCCGGCGCCCTGGACGGCCCGCCCGACGAGCTCGACGGTGACGGTGTCGGCCAGGCCCGCCGCGAGCGACCCCACGGCGAGGACCGTCCAGCCGGCGCCGAAGACCCGTCGCGCCCCCAGGAGGTCCGAGAGCCGGCCGCCGAGGAGGAGGAGTCCGCCGAAGGCGACGACGTAGGCGTTGAAGACCCAGCTGAGGTCCTGGGGGGTGAAGCCGAGGTCGGCCTGCATCTCCGGCAGGGCGACCCCGATGATCGACGTGTCCATGATGACCATGAACTGCGCGGCGGCGATGAGCCCCAGGGCCAGCCAGCGTCGGCTGTTCGGGCTCCCCGCGGGGGATGGGGTGGGGGTCATGGTGGTCTCTTTCGTGACGATGGCCGTGGGTCGGCCGGTTGTCGTCACGGTCCGCGGACGGCCTGTTCGGGCACTGTCCGGGTTCTGTCGGCCCTGGTCCGGCCGGTCAGGCGCTCACGTCGGCGGACGCGTCGCCGACGACGCGCGCGTCGATGCCGCTGCGCGCCAGCACGTCGAGGACGTCGGAAAGGGTCATCGAGCCGTGCAGCCGCACGAGGTGGCGGTCGGCGTCGGCGACGACCCGCTCCACGCCGGGGACGTCACGGAGGCGCGCGGTCACGTCGCGCACGCAGCCGCGGCAGCCCATGCCCGCGACGAGCAGGGTCAGCTCAGGCATCTGTCCTCCTGGTCGGATCTTCGGTGTGCTTCCACGGTGCGACGAGGCGCTGTCCGGGCGCTGTCCCCCGGAGGGTGCGCCGGCGCGCCGCCGGTCGCACGTCCCCCGTCCGGGCGCGGACAGGGACCGGACAGCGACCCGGCCCACGCTGGCGGCCACAGACGTCCCTGAGAGGTGGAGACCGATGACGACAACCCGAGCACCCGGCCGGGTCCTCCAGATGAGGCTCGTCGTGGAGGCGGCCGACTACGACGAGGCGGTGCGGTTCTACCGCGACGTCCTCGGCGCACCCGAGGAGCTCGTCGTCCACGGCGACGCCGGCGAGAAGGTCACGATCCTCGACGTCGGCCGCGCCACCCTCGAGATCTCCAACCCCGAGCAGGTCGCGATGATCGACCGGGTCGAGGTCGGACGGGCCGTGAGCCCCCACCTCCGGGTCGCGTTCGAGGTCGAGGACGCCGACACCGTGACCGCCGAGCTCGCTGCCGCCGGGGCCGGCGTCATCGCCCCGCCGACGAGGACCCCGTGGGACTCGCTCAACGCGAGGGCCGAAGGCCCCGCCGGGCTGCAGCTGACGGTGTTCCAGGAGCTCGGCGCGGCCGGCTTCCTGCATGGTTCCACCCGGACGGGGTAGCGATCACCGCAGCCACGGCATCCGAGTGTCGACGACCCCGTCGGCCGCCGCCTCGGCGAAGGAGTCCGCCATGCACACCGTCGACACCATGCTCGAGGCGCACCCGCAGGGTCCGGGCGCCGCCGACCGGGCGACGCTCGCCGACTGCATCCGCGCGTGCCTGGAGTGTGCCCAGGCGTGTACGGCCTGCGCCGACGCGTGCCTGGCGGAGGAGATGGTCGCCGACCTGGTCCGCTGCATCCGCAGCGATCTCGACTGCGCCGACATCTGCACCGCCACCGCCGCCGTCCTGTCGCGGCAGACGGCGACCGGTGCCGACGTCACGCGTGCGCTCCTCGAGGCGTGCGCGCAGGCGTGCTCCACGTGCGGCGCGGAGTGCGAGAGCCACGCGTCGATGCACGACCACTGCCGCGTCTGCGCCGAGGCGTGCCGGCGATGCGAGGCCGCGTGCCGCGCGCTGCTCGCCGCCGCCGGCTGAGCGGACACGCCCGCACCTGTCGAGATGCGGGACCAGGGGGACCGTCGTCCCCGACAGTGCGGCCGTGAGCGACCACGAGCCGTCCGACGCTGCTCCGCGCGCCGCGCCCACCGCCCCGCGCGGGGCGCCGACCCGCGGCGCACGACCGGGTGCGCTTCGCCAGGGCCTGACGCAGTGCGGCTGGCACACCCAGCAGCGCTCGGCGTCCGGCCCGACCGAACGCCCGGGCGGCCGGGGACCGCGTCAGTCGGCCACCGGGTCGCCCGCGCGCAACGGCTCGAACGGGGCGCCGGCTCGCGACACGAGGAGACCCTCCTCCGCGAGGACGATGATCTCGAGCTCGGTGGTGCTGCCGCTGGCCACGAGGGCGGAGGCGCCCGGCGCCACGAGGTCCTCGGTCCGCCACGCCGTCCCGGTGGCGTCGGCGAGGTGGATGCCGCCGTCGGCGGTGAGGGCGATGACCGCGTTGTCGGCCCGGCTGACGAGCGCCGGTGCCGGGGATCCCGGGACGGCCGACCAGGTCCGGCCCGCGTCCGCCGAGACCATGACCGACGACTCGGTGCCGGCGACCACGTGCGGGTCACCCGCCGCGCCGGTGAGCGCCAGCGGCTCGAAGCGGGTCCCGACCTCGCTCCACGTCCGGGCGTCGTCCGTCCGGCGCAGCGCGCCGTCGTAGCCCACCGCGCCGTCGCCGGCGGCGGTGAGGGCGTGGAAGTCGGACTCGCCTCCCCGGGACAGCGCCGTCCAGGTCTCGCCGCCGTCGCGGGTCTCGATGAGCCCGACGGGCTCGGGGAGGTCGACGCCCGGCTGCGGGTGCCCCGACGCGTAGTAGTGGCCCGGGCCGACCACGGCGAACCCCATGAGGTCGACGGCCGGCCCGACGCGGGTGAAGGTGCCCCCGCTGGCGCGGTGCAGGCCGGTGTGCGTCGCGAGCAGCAGGTTCCCTGACCCCGGGTCCTTGCCCAGGCCGTGGACGTGGCCGAGCGAGACCGGGACCTGCAGCGCCGTCCGGGCCTCCGCGGGCGGGGCGGTCTGCGCCGCGGCCCCGACGGCGTCGTCCTCCGGGGAGCCGGAACACCCCGCTGCGGCGAGGAGCACGGCGGCGCTCAGGGCACCGGCGGTGGGGAGCGTCCGCCTCACCGCAGGAGGTCCTTCATCGTCGCGATCTCCTTCTGCTGCCCGTCGATGACGGCCTGCGCCAGCGTCCGGACCTCGGCGTCCGTGGTCGTGGACAGCACGTCCCGGGCCATGGTGACGGCGCCCTCGTGGTGGGCGACCATCATCGTGAGCCACTGCCGGTCGAACGCCTCACCGGTCGCGGCCTCTAGCTCGTCCATGTCGCCCGTGCCCATCATGCCCGGCATCGAGTGGTCCATCGAGCCACCGGTCGGGGCGCCCCACGACGTGAGCCACCGCCGCATGGTGGCGATCTCCGGGTCCTGGGCCTGACGGATCTGCATCGCGAGGCGCCTCACCTCGGAGGACGCCTGCGCCTCCTCGCGCAGCGCGAGGTCGGCCATCTCGATGGCCTGCTCGTGGTGCGGGATCATCATCTGGGCGAACATCACGTCGCCCTGGGCGGCCGACGACGGCGCCGATGACGCGGAGGACGTCATGCCCGGCATCGACGAGTGGTCCTGGGTGCTGCCACACCCGGCCAGCGCGGCCAGGGCCAGGGTCGCGGCGAGAGCGGTACCGATGGTGCGGGCAGGGCGGGACGGCATGGTTCCTCCGGGTGGCGGGAGCAGGGGACCCACCACCTTGCCCGGCTCACCCCGGCATGCCGCTCAACGTCGTGTGAAGGTTCGATGAAGGCGGCCCGAGAGCATCGGGCTCTGCCAGATGCCGGGTCGAGGCACCCCTGGAGGGACCACGCGGAAGCGGCGCAGCCGGTTGGCGTTGGCGACGACGGACAGGGAGGACAGCGCCATGGCCGCCGCCGCGATGACCGGGCTGAGCCGCAGCCCGAGCAGCGGGTAGAGCGCCCCGGCGGCGACCGGGATGCCGAGGCCGTTGTAGACGAACGCGAAGGCCAGGTTCTGCCGGATGTTGCGCATCGTGGCCCGCGACAGGTCGATCGCCGTCACCACCCCGGAGAGCGCCCCGGAGATGAGGGTGATGTCGGAGGACTCGATGGCCACGTCGGTGCCGGTCCCGATGGCGCAGCCGATGTCGGCCTGGGCCAGGGCGGGCGCGTCGTTGATGCCGTCACCGACCATCGCCACCACCCGTCCCTCCGCCTGGAGCCGAGCGACCTCCGATGCCTTGTGCTCGGGCAGCACCTCCGCGACGACCCGGTCGATGCCGACCTGCCGCGCGATGGCCCGTCCCGTCGCGCGGTTGTCGCCGGTCATCATCACGACGTCGATCCCGCGCCGCCGCAGGGCGGCGACGGCAGCGGCGGAGCCGTCCTTGAGGGTGTCGGCGACGGCGACCACCCCGGCCGGGCGGCCGTCGACGGCGACGAGCATCGGGGTCCGGCCGTCCGTCGCGAGCACCTGCGCGGAGGCGAGGAGGGACCCGGTCGGGACGCCGGCACCGTGGAGGAGGCGCTCGCTGCCGACGAGGACCCGTCGGCCCTCGACGAGAGCCACGACGCCCTGACCCGTGACCGACTCGAAGTCCCGGACCTCGCCCTCGTCGAGGGAGCGTTCGCGCGCGCCCGCCGCGATGGCGGCGGCCAGGGGGTGCTCGGACAGCCGCTCCACGGCGGCGGCGAGGGCCAGCACCTCGTCGGCCGCGAACCCCTCGGCGGGCACCACGTCGGTCAGCGCGGGCTCCCCCCTGGTGATCGTGCCGGTCTTGTCGAGCACGACGGTGTCGATGCGGTGCGCCGTCTCGAGCGCCTCGGCCGAGCGGATGAGGATGCCTGCGGTCGCGCCCTTGCCGGTGCCGACCGTGATCGACAGCGGGGTCGCCAGGCCCAGCGCGCACGGGCAGGCGATGATGAGCACCGAGACCGCGGCGACGAGCGCGAGGACGACTGCCGGCGGCGGCCCGACGAGCGTCCACGCCACCGCACTCCAGATCGCGACGCCGATGACGGCCGGGACGAAGTAGCTCGAGACCTCGTCGACGAGGCGCTGGATCGGCGCCTTCGATCCCTGGGCGGCCCGGACCATCGCGATGATCTGGGCGAGCACGGTGTCGGCGCCCACGCGGGTCGCCACGTAGCGGAACGACCCCGTCCGGTTGATCGTGGCTCCGATGACGGCGTCACCGGCGGACCTGGTGACCGGGATCGGCTCACCGGTGACCATCGACTCGTCGACCGAGGACCGGCCCTCGACGACCTCGCCGTCGACCGGGAGCTTCTCGCCCGGGCGGACCAGGACCACGTCGCCGACGACGACCTCGGCGACCGGGACGTCGAGCTCCTGCCCGTCGCGGGCCACCCGCGCAGTGCGCGGCTGCAGGCCGATGAGGGTCCGGATGGCCTCGCCCGTGCCGGCCTTGGCCTTCGTCTCGAGCAGGCGTCCGAGGAGGATGAGGGTGAGGATGACGCCGACCGCCTCGTAGTAGACCTCGCGCACGTCGGGAGGCAGCAGCCCCGGGGCCAGGGTGACGACGAGGCTGTAGCCGTAGGCGGCGACGGTTCCCAGGGTGATGAGGGAGTTCATGTCGGCGGTGCGGTGCGAGAGCGCGAGCCAGCCCGTCCGGTGGATCGGCCACCCGGTGTAGAGGAACACCGGGGTGACGAGGGCGAGCTGCAGCCAGCGGTTCATGAGCGCCTCGGGCACCCAGGAGACCTCGAGGAGCTCGGTGAGCATCACGGCGAGGGCCACGGGGGAGGTCAGGGCGGCCCCCACCAGGACACGGCGGCGGAGGTCGGCGATCTCCGCCGCACGCTCCGCGGCCTCGGGGTCCCCGGCCTCGGTGTCGGGGAGGGCCGCGGCGTTCGTGGTCGTGCGCACCGAGCCGGGTGGCGCCGCGGGAAGCCGCTGGGGCCCGCCGGCCTCGCCGGCCGCGACCACGAGGAGCCGTCCGCGGATCATGTTCATCCCGCACGTGAAGGCGAGCTCGCCGGGGGTTGCCGGCGGGAGGTCGACCGCCGTCGTCTCGTACGCGGGCAGGGTCCGGTTGACGCCGAGGTCGGGGAAGACCACCCGCGAGGAGCAGTCACCGGACTCCTGGCGGTCGAAGAGCACGCGGACCGGCAGGCCGGCGACGACCTGGACGACGTCGGGGGTGTACCCCCCGCGGACGGTGACCCTGACGACCTGGAGCCCGTCCTCGACGGTGGCCCGGCGCGTCGTCCTCGGCCCGAAGAAGTACCAGCCCGACAGGGCGGTCAGCGCGACGGCGACGGCGACCACGGCGATGCTCGACCCGTTCATCTCGGGCTCCCTTCGCGGCTCCCGGGTACCCCCGGGTGGTATCACCGTAGGGCGGTGCCATGACGGGGGCCCGGTGGGTACCGTGAAGATCCGATGAAGGCGGGTGGCTCCTTCCGGCGCGGGTCAGGTCGTCGGCGAGCCGGGGGCCACGGGGAGGCGGATCGTGAAGGTGGCGCCGGTGCCCGGGCCGTCGCTGCGGGCGGACAGGCCCCCGCCGTGGGCCTCGACCAGGGCGCGGCTGATGGTGAGCCCGATCCCGCTGCCCCCGGGGCTGCGGCTGCGAGCGGGGTCGGCCCGGTAGAAGCGCTCGAACACGTGCGGCAGGTGCTCGGGGGCGATTCCGGCCCCGGTGTCACGGACCTCGACCGCGACCCACCGCGGGTCGGGTCGTGATGCGCTGACCTCGACGAGCCCGCCCTCCGGCGTGTGGTTGAGGGCGTTGTCGAGCAGGTTGTCGACCACCTGCGCCATCCGCTGGGCGTCGACCGTGACGAGGGGGAGGCGCGGCGTCGTGGACACGGTGAGGCGCACCCCCTTGGCGGCATAGGCGCTGGCGGCTCCGGCGACGGCCGCCGCGAGGAGGTCGTCGAGCGACACCGGGACGGGACGCAGGTCGAGGTGGGCCTCCTCCGCCCGCGAGACCGACCGGATGTCGTCGGCCAGCCGCTGGAGGCGCCGCGTCCCACCGTGGAGGACCGCCAGGGTCGGCTCGTCGAGCTCGCGCACGCCGTCCTCGACGGCTTCGAGGTGGGCCTCGATCGTCGCGATCGGGGTGCGCATCTCGTGGGCGAGGTCGGTGAGGATGCGGCGCCTCGTCGTCTCGACGTCCTCGAGGCGGGCGGCCAGGTCGTTGATCGTGTCGGTGAGGTGGTCGAACTCCGACCCCAGTCCCGGGCTGAGGATCCTCGTCGAGTAGCGCCCCTCGGTGATCCGGCTGGCGGCGTCGACGACGGCGGCGGTCGAGCGCTGGATGCGCCGGGTGAACCACCAGGTGACGACGAGCGCGAGGAGGACGGCCGCGAACAGCGCGACACCGAGCGCGATGATGAGCGAGTCGGCGAAGGCCTCGTCGACGTGGGTGGTCTCCGCCGCCGTGTGCTCGACGCCCGCCTGCTGGAGGTGGTCGTGGAAGATGCTCGGGGCGACGACCGAGGCGACGACCCACGTCGTCGCCGCGCCCGCCACGAGCACGAGGGTCTGGGCGGCGAGCAGCCGCGGCGCCACTCCCGAGCGCGCCGAGCGTGCCGGGGCCGCGGTGCCGGACACCTCACCCACCGGTGCCCATCCGGTACCCGACGCCGCGCACCGTGCGGATGAAGCGCTGCTCCTGCGCGTCGTCGCCGAGCTTGCGCCGCAGGTGCCCCACGTGGACGTCGACGAGGTGGTCGTCGCCCACCCAGTTCTCGTCCCACACCGCGTTGATGAGCTGACGACGGGTGAACACCCGCTCCGGGTGTCGTGCGAGCGCCTCCAGCACGTCGAACTCGGTGCGGGTCAACGGGATCGGCTCGTCGCCGAGCCAGACCTCGCGGGCGGCGGGACTGAGCCGCAGGAGGCCGAACCGGCGGGTGTCCGACGGCTCGCCGGACTGTGTCCCCAGCGGCCGTGGCCGGCGCAGCATGGCGCGCAGCCGGGCCATCAGCTCGCGGGGGCTGAAGGGCTTGGTGAGGTAGTCGTCGGCGCCCACGCCGAGACCGACCAGCGTGTCGACCTCGTCGTTGCGGGCGGTCACCATGACGACGTAGGCGTCCGAGAAGGTCCGCAGCCGGCGACACACCTCGATCCCGTCGAGCCCGGGCAGGCCGACGTCGAGGACCACCACGTCGGGGTCCACCTCTCGGGCGAGGTCGACGGCGGTCAGGCCGTCCCCGGTCAGGCGGACCTCGTACCCCTCCCGCTCGAGGTAGCTGCCGATGAGGGCGGCCATCGGCTCCTCGTCCTCGACCACGAGCGCCCGGACACCGCGATGGCCGCCCGCACCGTCGGGCGCCCCCCGCGTGGCCGACCGGCTCTCCCGTTCCATGACGCCATCGTGACACCGCTCCGACCCGCGGCACCCCCCTCCCGGTGGCAGTGCGCCCTTCTTCAGCGAACCTTCATCGAACGCGGGGGCCAACAACCGGGCGCCACGGCCACCGTGGGGTCACCGACACAAGAGAGGTGATCCTGATGATGTGGAGCAACGGGATGGGTTGGGGCGGATGGCTGCTCATGGCCCTGACCACGATCGGCTTCTGGGCCCTCGTCGTCTTCGGTGTCGTCGCCCTGTTCCGGGGGACGCGCCCGGGCCGGCCCGACGACCCGGACGGCCGCGGCCACCGGGCGGAGCAGATCCTCGACGAGCGGTTCGCCCGCGGCGAGATCGACGCCGACGAGTACCGCGCCCGTCAGTCGGCGCTGCACGCGAGGCGCTGAGCCGCCGTGGCTGCGCGCCACCTCGTCGACCGGCGGACCGCCCTCCTCGGCTCGGCCGCCGGGCTGCTGGGCCTGGCCGGGGTGAGCGGCTGCGGCGTGTCCGGGAGCCCGGTGGGCGCCACCTCGGGCGCCGTGCGCACCGCCGAGGCGGCGCGCCGCCGTGCCGGGCAGCGGGTCGTCTCCGCGACGCTCACCGCCCGGCCGGCCACGCTCGACCTCGGGGGGCGCGTGGTGCAGACCTGGGCCTACGGCGACACGCTGCCCGGGCCGGTGCTGCGGGCCCGCGCCGGTGACCTCCTGCGGGTGCGCGTCGACAACGCGCTCCCCGTGGAGACGAGCGTCCACTGGCACGGGATCGCGCTGCGCAACGACATGGACGGGGTGCCCGGCATGACGCAGGACCCGATCGCGGGGGGAGCCCGGTTCCTCCACGAGTTCACCGTCCCCGACCCCGGCACGTACTTCTACCACCCGCACACCGGCGTCCAGCTGGACCGGGGGCTGTACGGCGCACTCGTCGTCGAGGACCCGGCCGAGGCCGGTGGGTACGACGAGGAGTGGGTCCTCGTCCTCGACGACTGGGTCGACGGGACCGGCCGAACCCCCGACGGGGTGCTCGACGGCCTGCGGGCCGGCTCGGCCGAGCGTGGTCACCCGGGCATGGGGCACGGCTCGATGGGGATGGGTGGGGGCATGATGACCGCCACGCTCGGGGGCGCCGGGGACGTCGACTACCCGTACTACCTCGCCAACGGCCGGCTGCCGTCGGCACCGGACGTCCTGACCGCCCGTCCCGGGCAGCGGCTGCGGATCCGTCTGGTCAACGCCGGTGCGGACACCGCGTTCCGGGTGGCGCTGGCCGGCCACTCGCTCACCGTCACCCACAGCGACGGCTTCGCCGTCCGGCCGCAGGACACCGACGCCCTGCTGGTCGGGATGGGGGAGCGGTACGACATCGCGGTGACGCTCGGCGACGGCGTCTTCCCGTTCGTCGCGGTGGCCGAGGGCAAGTCCGGGTCGGCGAGGTCCCTGGTCCGTACGAGCGGTGGCAGCGTCCCACCCGAGTCGCTGCGGCCCGGTGAGCTGGACGGGCGCCTGCTGTCCGGCACGGACCTCGTCGCGGACGAGGGCGTCCGCCTCACCCGGCGGTCGGTGGACCGCAGCCACGACCTCGTCCTCGCCGGCTCGATGGCGCCCTACCGCTGGACCATCAACGGCGACACCTTCGAGGACGCGGCGCCGCTGGCGGTCCGCGCCGGTGAACGGGTCCGGCTGCGTCTGCGCAACGCCTCGATGATGTTCCACCCGGTCCACGTGCACGGCCACACCTTCGCCCTCGCGACCGGTGGTGCGCGCAAGGACACGGTCGTGGTCCGTCCGATGGACGCCGTCGACGTCGAGCTCGACGCCACCAACCCCGGGCAGTGGGCCGCCCACTGCCACAACGTCTACCACGCGGAGAGCGGGATGATGACGACGCTCTCCTACCGCACCTGACCCCCGCCGCAGCGGTGGATCACCGCGGTCGTGCGGCCCGGATCAGCGGGACCTTGCCGAGGGGTGTCCGCGCCAGCCGCTCCACCCGGTGCACCCGGACCTCCTGGTCCGCGGCGCCGGCGCGCGTCAGCGCGACGCGGAGTGCCCGGCCGAGCACCGGCCCCTCGGCCGGGGCGAGCCCGGTGACGCGCACCGTGAGGCCGTCGTCCTCCTGGGCCACCTGCCAGCCGGTGAGGTCCACGGTGTCCATGACCGCGTGGAAGACCGCCGGCTGCACGAGGACCTCGGCGCCGCCCGGTGCCGGCAACCGCAGCGCATCCTCCTCGCGCCCCTGGATCCCGTCGATGCGCGTGAAGGCGCGTCCGCACGGGCAGGGCGCGTCGTCGGCGGTGAGGCGCACGCTGTCCGTGAGCTCGTACCTGATGAGGGGGAGGGTGCGGGAGCCCAGCACGCTGACCAGCACCTTGTGGCCGTAGCTCCCGCGGTCGACCGGCTCGTCCCGGTCGTCGACGTTCTCGACGACGACCAGGTCCTCGAACAGGTGCAGACCGCGGTGTGCCTCGCACTCCGCGCCGATGCCCGCGGTCTCGGTGGCGGCGTAGACGTCGAACGGCGCACTGCCCCAGGCTGTCTCGATGGCGCGCCTGCCTCCGTCGCCGAGGACCTCGGAGGCGCTGAACACGGCGGCCGGAGTGATGTGCAGACGGCCGGCCTCCTGCTCGGCCGCGAGGACCCGCAGCATGGAGGCGTACCCGACGAGGACCTCCGGCCGGAAGGAGTCGAGGCGAGCGGTGACCTCGTCCAGCGGTGAGCCCGAGTCGATCCGCAGGGTGGGCAGGAACCGGCTGTCCACGGTCGCGCCGACGAGGGCCGACTGGTGCCACGGGGTGGTCGAGCTCACGACGGCCATCGGCGTGCGGCGGGTCAGCCGTAGCCGCACCCCGCCCCAGGCGTAGGGGCGGCTGTAGGAGGCGAGGACGGCCGCCCACTCCGAGGCCGACCAGGCGAACAGACCGGGGTGCCCGGTGGTCCCGGCGGTCGCGGCGACGTAGTACCGGCCCTCGTAGCGCTCGCCGCCGGCCATGCCGCGGAGGAAGGCCCGGAGGTCGCGCAGGTGGAGGGAGGGGTCGGTGACCACCTCGTCGAAGTGCTCCATGAGGACGGCCTTGGACAGCACCGGCAGCTCGGCGAGGGGCGCGTCCTCGAACCCGCGGTGGAAGCGTCGGTAGAAGGGCGAGTGGTGCAGGGCGTACTGCCGCAGCTCTCGCAGGGCCCGCTCCCGGTGGGCGACGAGACGCTCGCGCGGCCACGGCTCGCGCCGCTGGATCTCGCGCCTCGCGCGGAGGACACGGGCCATGAGGACGGGTCCCACTGCGTTGCCTTCCTCGAGACCGACCTTCCCGCGACGGACCCGCGGCTCGGCCGGTGTCGTCCACTGTCCTCCCCGCGGGCCGTGCGTTCCACGACGATGCGCCGAGGGTTCGGTCACGGCGAGCGGTGCACCTGTCCATCCCGGCGGAGGACGGACGCCCCGGCGGGCACACCGGTGCGCTGACGGCTCACGCGAGGAGGGCGGTGGCCCCGGTGTAGCTCGCCACGAGCACGAGGAGGGCCGCGAAGGCCGAGGTCTGGGCGCGGGCGGGCAGGCGGCCGGCCAGCCGGGCGCCGACCAGGCTGCCGATGACCGCGATCGTGGTGAACGCTGCGAGGAGGGGCCAGTCGACGGTCTGCGCCGACGTGGCGACGCGCGCGGTCAGCGCGGTCGCGGAGTTGACCGCGATGACGAGGAGCGAGGTGCCGACGGCGACCGGGGTGGGGAGGGAGAGGGCCAGGACCAGGGCGGGGACGAGGACGAACCCGCCACCGACGCCGAGGAGGCCGGTGAGCAGCCCGACGACGGTGGCGGTGACGACGACCCGGACGACGCGCGGGCACGCGCAGGTGAGGGGGCGCAGGGTCAGCATCGGCTCGGCCGGCTCGTCGGGGTCCACGGACGACGACGGCGACAGGGCCCGCCGGGCCATGAGGGCGGCGACGACGAGCATGAGGATCGCGAAGAGCAGGAGCAGGACGTCATCGGACGTCCGGGCTCCGAGCGTCGAGCCCGCTACCGACCCCACGGTCCCGACCAGTCCGAAGGTCAGGCCCTGGCCGAGGCGGACGTTCCCGCGTCGGGCGTGGGGGACGAGGGCGACGAGCGAGGTGGTGCCGACGATGACGAGGGCGCTCGTCGTGGCCTCGTGGGGGCTCTGTCCGACGAGGTGGACCAGGGCCGGGACCGTGAGGATCGCCCCGCCGCCACCGAGGGCACCGATGACGAGCCCGACGACGAGGGCGACGGGGACGGCGAGGACGGTCACGAGGGGGACCGGGTGGTCAGCCGCGGCCGAGGAGTCGCCCCAGCAGCGTCGGCCCGGTGGCGGCGGCGCGCTCGGCATCGGTGTGGCCGGGGCAGCGGTCGGCGCGGGCGACGCCGGCCATGACCTGGTCGACGTGCTGGCCGCAGCCGGCCCAGGTCGTCTTGCCGCAGAGCCGGCACGTGGCAGCTCGGCACATGGGTGGTCCTCCTCGGTCGTGGTGGGTGAGTGGGCTCGGCCGTCAGGCGGCTGAGGTCAGGGGGAGGCCGGAGAGGCGGGCTCGGGCCGTGAAGTCGTCGTCGACGGCGACGACGTGGTGGCCGTGGGCAGCGAGGACGGAGGCGGCGATGGAGGCGCGGTAGCCGCTGGCGCAGTGCACCCACACCTCACCGGCCGGGACCTCGTCGAGCCGGGCCAGGATCTCGTGGACGGGGATGTTGACGGCGCCGGCGATGTGCGACTCCTCGTGCTCGGACTCGCGCCGGACGTCGAGGACGACCACCCGCCGGTGGTGGCGCACCTGCGCGAGGTCGGCGAAGTCCGCGCGCTCGAGGCGGCCCAGCGGTCCCTCGGTCCACTCCTCGGGCGACCCGGTGGCCGCGCCCTCGAGGTGGTCGATGCCGATGCGGACGAGCTCGCGCTGGGCCTCGGCCACCTGCGCGGGGCTCTCGCCGAGGAGGGTGAGGGGTGTTCCCCAGGGGATGAGCCAGCCGAGGTAGGTCGCGAACTGTCCGTCGACGCCGATGTTCAGGGTGCCGGTCACGTGCCCTGCGGCGAAGGCGGTCCGCGTGCGCAGGTCGACCACCCACTCACCGGCGGCGAGGCTCGCGGCGATGGCGTCGCGGTCGGCCCGCCGCGGCGCGGAGAGGTCGGCCGCGACGGGGCCGGCGGCGTTGGCGGGGGCCATGTGCGCGTAGTACGCGGGGTAGGCCTCGAGGTCGGCGAGGGTCTGCTCGACCCACTCCGACTCCGGCCGGGTGAGCACCGGGTTGGCCCGCCGCTCCGCGCCGATGGTCGAGGACGTGGCCCCGCCGGCCGAGCCCGGGGAGCAGAACGACCCGAACCCGTGGGTGGGGAGCACCTCCGCGACGTCGGGCAGCTCGTCGGCGAGGCGGTGGGCGGAGTCGAACTGGTGGTGGACCAGGTCGTGCGTGTGGTCGGGCCCGAGGAGGTCGGGCCGCCCGGTCGTGCCGTACAGGAGGGCGCCGCCGGTGAAGACCGCGACGACGCCCGCCGCCGACTCGAGGGCGTAGGAGAGGTGGGTGAACGTGTGGCCGGGCGTCGCGATGGCCCGGACCGCCAGGGTCGGGGAGACGTCGACGGTGTCACCGTCACGGACCGGGGTGCGCTCGAAGGCGACGTCGTCGTCGGCGTTGACGTGGTACGCGGCGCCCGTGCTCCGCGCGAGGGCGAGGCCGCCCGTCACGTAGTCGTTGTGGAGGTGGGTCTCGAAGACGTGCGTGATCCGAACCCCCTGCTCCGCGGCGAGGGCGAGGACGCGGTCGATGTCACGCTGCGGGTCGACGACGAGGGCGACGGTGCCGTCGTGGGCGAGGTAGGAGCGGTCGCCCAGTGACGGTGTGTCGATGGCGATGACGACCGGCTCGGTCGGGGTCGGCGCGTGCGTGGTCGTCATGCGGGATCCCTTCGACGGAACTGCCTCGTCGGCGTCGGGGCCGGGGCCGGGCAGCGATTGATACTCGGGGGGGTATCGCATACAGTGACCGTAATACACCCGGGGGTATCCCCGTCAAATCGAGCCGTACCCACCTCGCGACGGGCGTGACCGTCGCCTGACCACGCCCGGCACCGCCGTCCGAAGGGAACCCGACCCATGGTCGTCCTCGCCGCCACCGACATGGCGCCCGTCGTCAACCGGCTCCGCCGCGCCCAGGGGCAGATCGGCGGGGTCGTCCGCCTCATCGAGGAGGGGCGCGACTGCCGGGAGGTCGTGCACCAGCTCGTGGCCGCCAAGAAGGCCCTCGACCGTGCGGGCTTCGCCGTCGTCTCCTCCGGCCTGCGGGGCTGCGCCGCGTCCCCGGACGGGATGACCGACGAGGACGCCGCGACCCTCGAGAAGCTGTTCCTCTCCCTGGCCTGACGCCGCGGGCGGTCGACCTCGCCCTCGCCCTCTGGCGGACCGCGCGTCAGGCGAGCCGGTAGCCGGCCTCCTCGACCGCGGACCGGACCTCGTCGAGCTCCAGCGCCTCGGCGCTCGTCACCGTGACGGCGCCGGTGGGCACGTCGACGGACACGTCGGTGACGCCGGGGAGGGCGCCCACCTCCTCGCTCACCGAGGCTGCGCAGTGGCCGCACGTCATCCCCGTGACGGCGTAGGTGGTGGTGACGGCGGACATGCGGACCTCCGGGTCGTGGCTCGTGGGCTGAGTCGTCCATCATACCCCTGTGGGGTATGAACGGGGACCCGGAGGTGCGGCGTGAGGGTCAGGGCCCGCCGGTGGCGGCCGGCCGGGCCTTGCCCGGTCCGGTCGCAGGTGCCAGTGCCTGGTCGCCCTGGCTGCCCTGGCCGCCGGTCCCCGGGCACGACGTCGGCGCCGCGGTGGTCGAGGCCTGGGCGGCGGCACACGTCGTCGTCGGCGACGTCACGGACGGCTCGGGCTGCGTGGGTGCGGCGGCCGGCTGCTCTGTGGGGGGCGGCTCGGGGGCCGACGGCTCCTGGGCGGTGACGACCTCGCCCCCGACCGCGCTGCCCGGGGGAGCGGGGCGGTCGGGAAGGGCCGACCCGAGGTCCGTGCCCGACGAGTCGTCCGTCGAGGTGTCCGCCGCGGTCGGACCCGTGGGTGCCGGCACCGGGACGTCGGGCCGCGTCGGGTCGGTCGGAGCCGGCCGGGTCACGCCCTCGGCGAGGAGGACGCCCGCGGCGACCCGCTGCCCCTCGTCGGCCTGCGCCAGCTGCTGGTCGCGCCGGTCGTAGAACTCGACGGTGCACTGCCGGGCGTCCCGGGGGGTCTGCGCGCGGCTCAGGCAATCGACGAAGAGGTCCTCGTTGAGGCGGGCCTCCGTGCGGCCGGCAGACCACTGCCACCCCGCGACCGCGATGAGGGCGGCGAGGGCGGCGAGCATCATCCCCACCCGGACGACGAGTGGGCGCCCCCTGAGCGCCACCATCATGTGCCGAGGGTAGTTCCCCGACCTTCCTCCCGTCAGCAGGCCGGGGCGGGTCGCGAGCCGGTCAGCGGGCCCGCGGCCTCCTCACCGTCGGCGGAAGGGTCGCTCGCCGTGAGCCGCACGGCCTCACGGTGACGTCGACGGCTCCGGCACTGCGGACGGCTCGGGTGCGGGCGAGGGTGACCCGCTGGGTTCCGGCGACGGCTCGGGCTCAGGAGGAGCGGAGGGTGACGGCTCCGGTGCAGGCGGGTCGGCCGACGTCGAGGGCGTCGGCACCTCGCCGTCGCTGCTCGTCGGCGCGGGCCCGGCGGGCGCCGTGCCCGACGGGGACGGGCTGGGCGACGGCGTCGACGGCGCCCCCGGGCTGACGCCGACGGCCTCGAGGATGAGGGTCTCGTACGACGTGAGCCGAGCCCGGATCTCCGACAGGGAGAGGCCCTCGATCGAGGCGCCGAAGGCCGCGATCTCGGCCCACAACGCCTCGAGGCGCTGGCGTGCCGCGGCATCGAGCTCGCCGGGGACGGTGATGACGAGCTGCTGCGCGAGGGCGACGGTCACGCACGCGATGCAGGCGTAGTTGACCGCGGCCGAGAGGTTCTGCGGGACGACGACGTCGGCCGATCCGACGATGAGGACGACCTGGAAGGCCACCGCCACGGTCTGGCACCCGGTGCAGCTGGCGAAGGCGTAGGCCTCGTTCGTGTTGAGGACGGTGTCGTCCTCGGCCCAGACGAGGGCGAGGGCCACGTCGTAGAGGGTGCCCCCGTCGGTCGTGTTGACGGCGAGGGCCTGGTTGTCGCCGTCCTCCGGAGGCAGCGGCCGGTCGAACGGGAAGACCCACGTGGGCAGGGCCCCCTCGGTCCCTCCGTCCTGGGGGACGAGGACGACCGACAGCGCCGGCTCGGCCGAGGTGGGCAGTTCGCCCTCGGCCGGCCACAGGGTGGTCGCGTGGCTCGTCCGACCTTCGACGAGACCCTCGGGGGTCGCGCGGGTCAGGGCGGGGACGGCGTCGCGGAGGGAGCCGCGCTCGTAGGCCTCGATGGGCCGGTAGGCGCCGGAGTTCGGCCACCAGGCCCACGCGAGCCCTGCCACCAGGGCTGCCGCGAGCACGCCGGCGAGGGCCCGACCGGCGGGCCGGCCCTCGGTGCGCCGCCACGTGCGGGTCGCCACCTGACGGACCGCGCGGACGAGGAGCAGCAGGGTCGCCAACACCGGGAAGGCGATCGCGATGACGCCGAGCACGCGCGCCGACGTGCCGAGGACGTCGCCCTCGGCGAACCGGTCGGAGAGCAGGACCCACTGCTCGGACAGGCCCGAGGCCGCCGTGGCGAGCACGCGGGGGAGCGAGACGACCATGAGCAGCACGGTCGCGACGAGCACGGGCACGACGACGAGGACCCAGACCGTCACGACGGCCCGCGCCCACGGCTTGAGGACCGTCGCTTCGGGCGAGCCCCAGCGCCACGGCAGCAACGAGGCGAGGGTCGGTCCGATCCGGTGGTAGAGGTCGGGGACGCCGGTGAGGTCGGCGAGGACGTGGTAGCCGTCGAAGCGGACGAGCGGAGCGAGCTGGCGCACCATCTGGAGGACCTGGGTGGCGATGACGAGGAGGACGGCGTCCCAGCCGGTTCCGAACCAGACGCCGAACATCACCAGGGCGACGATCGCGTTGAAGTACAGGCCCCCGAGGTCGGTGCGGACCCGTCCGGCGCGGCCGAGTCGGTAGCTGTCGGTGACGTCGGTGTAGAAGGCGGGCCACACGAGGTAGATGCCGGCGCCCATGGCCCCCGGCCGGGCACCCCCGTACCGCGCGGCGGCCGCGTGGCCGAACTCGTGGAAGCCCGCCGAGAGCACGGTCACGGCGAAGACCGTGAGGAGCAGCGCGGGCTGGTGGAACGCGTCGTGTGCGGCCGAGGCGAGCCCCTTCTCGACGAGCACCCAGGCACACACGGCGAGGAAGGCCAGCGTCACGAGGACGACGACGGCCGGCGCGAAGAGGACCGCGAACGGGGTGGTGAGCCGGCGGGTGGCGTCCTCGTCGGTGACGACGTAGCGCATCCGCAGTGCGAGAAGGGGGTTCGAGCGCTTGAGCTCGGGCTCGCTGCCGTCGGCCCGGCGCAGGAGGCCCAGCTCGCGCAGGCGCCCGACGAGGGTCTCGACGTTGTCGGCGCTGACCGCACGCCCCGTGGAACGAGTGAGCTCGTCGGCCACGGCGCCCGGCGTGCGGTGCCCGTCGACGGCCTCCAGGGCGGCGTAGAGGAGCGGAGTCAGCTGGATCGTCTGGCCGTCAGCGCGGCGCACCAGCGAAGGCGGCTCGCGGTAGCCCGAGCCGGGGACCTCACCGATGAGGACGAGGCCGTCGGCGCGCGCCGGGGCCCCCGTGGGGGGCGTGGGCGTGCCGGCGGGGGCAGGGGCCACGGCCCCCGCCCCCGCCACGGCACCACCGGCCCCGGAGAGGTCCTTCACCGGCTGGTCACTGCTGGATGTCGGACGTCTGCTCGGTGGTGGCGCTGGCGTCGGCGTCGATGTCCTGGGTGATGATCGCGTCCTGCTGGGCGATCGCGACCGCGTCCGAGTCGACGGATGCGACGTTGGCCGCCACGGCTGCGTCGATGGGTGCGGCGACGTTGGCGTTCGCGGCGACGGCACCCGCGACGGGCGCGGCCAGGTCGAGGTCGGCGGCCAGGTCGACGTCGACGTCGAGGAGGTCGCCGTCGAGGACCGAGCCGGTGTCGCTGGGGTCGGTGGGCTCGATGGGCGTGCCCCCGGTGTCGGTGCCCCCGGTGTCGGTGCCCCCGGTGTCGGTACCCCCGGTGGTCGGCTCGCCGGCCTGGTCGATCGTGCTGTCCTGCTGGCCGTGGGCCACGGCCTCCCCGGTGATCCCCTGGTCGATGATGACGCCCTGGTCGGCCATCGCCTGGGCCTGCGACCCCACGGACAGGACGTTGGCGCCGACGGCCGCGTCGATGGGGGCCGCGACGTTCGCGTTGGCCGCGACTGCGAGGTCGATCGGCGCGGCCGCGTCGAGCCCGAGGTCGAGGTCGGCGTTGAGGTCGAGGAGGCTGATGACCTCCTTGTCGGGGAGTGCGGTGCCGCCCTCGAGGGCCAGTTCCTCGTCGGTGAGCGGAGTCGGGTCGTCGACCATCGGTGGTGCTCCTGTTCTTCCGGGCGCGAACAGCCGGTCGGCCCCCGCGAGAGTGTGTGGCTGAGCAGCCCACAGTAGGGGTCCAGGCCTCTGACCTGCGGATTGGTGACGGGGCAATCTCGGGGGCCAGCGACCGGCAGGCCCGCAGCGGCCCACGGCTCATGGCCGTGGCTGCCGCCCGTCAGCCACCGTGATATAACTTCCACTTATGCAGAGCCAAAGCACTGGTGAGGTATCCGGTCGCCGTCGTGCCATCCGGACCCTCATGCGCGCCTGCTGTCCCGAGTCCTGTCGCCGGTCCTGACACCGGCGGGGTGGCGCTCTCTCGCGCTCGCCCCCGGACCCGCCCGGCGCCGATGCGCGTCCGGCCCCCGGCCGCCTCCGCGGCACCGACCGGCACCGTCGCCGGACCCGAGCGGGCCTCCCGGCCCCCAGCGCCTCCCTGACCGACAAGGACTCCTCGTGACCGCCACCGCCTCACGCCCCGGACCACCCCGGGCCGTCGCCGCACGCACCCTCCCCCTCGTCGACCTCGAGGCCGCCGGCCGCTCCGCCGCCGAGCGCGCCGACACCCTCGACCGGCTCCGTGGTGCCGCGCACGAGCTCGGCTTCTTCTCCGTCGCCGGCCACGGCATCCCCCGCGCCGTGGAGGCCGACCTCCTCGCCGCCACGCGCACCTTCTTCGCCCTGCCCGAGGACGAGCGTCGCCGCATCTCGAACCTGCGCTCACCCCACTTCCGCGGCTACACGAGCCTGGCGACCGAGCACACCCTCGGGAAGCCCGACGAGCGCGAGCAGCTCGACATCGGCGACGAACGCGACGCCATCGCCCTCGGTCCCGACGACCCTCCCCACCTCCGGCTCGTCGGGCCGAACCAGTGGCCCGAGCGGGTGCCCGAGCTGCGTCCTGCCGTGCTGCGCTACCAGGCCGAGGCCGGTCGGGTCGCGCGGACCGTCCTGGCCCTCCTCGCCGAGGCGCTGGGTGCCGACGCGGGCTGGTTCGACCGCTGGTTCGACGACGAGGCCGTGACGACGACCAAGCTCGTCCGCTACCCGGCACCGCCCGTCGGTCTCGCACCGGCCGACGCGGGCCAGGGCGTCGGGGCGCACAAGGACTACGGCTGGCTCGCCCTCGTCCTCCAGGACGAGCACCAGGGGCTGGAGGTCCGCGCCGACGACGGCGGGTGGATCGAGGCGACGCCGGTGCCGGGCACCCTCGTCGTCAACGTCGGCGAGGCCCTCGAGGTCGCGACGGGCGGCTACCTGCGGGCCAACGTCCACCGCGTCGTCGCCCCCCGCGACGGGGCCGACCGCTACTCGGTGCCCTTCTTCCTCGCGCCGCGCTACTCCGCGGCGGTCCCGCCGATCGCCCTGCCCGCCGAGCTCGCGGCCCGGGCCCGCGGCGTCGAGCAGGACCCCGCGAACCCCATCTACGCCGAGTACGGCCGCAAGGCCCTCGTCGGGTGGCTCCGTTCGCACCCCGAGGTGGCCCGTCGCCACCACGCCGACCTCCTCGAGGACCCGCAGTGGAACCCCACCGCGTGACCGCCGTGTCCGCCCGGGGGCGCCGATGTCCGAGGCGGTGCGCCCCGGCGCCGGCACCACCCCGGCCGCCGGGCCCCACCGCGCGTCCCTGACCGACCCCCCGCACCACCACCCGTTCCGTCCCGCACCGACGCGGTCACCGCACCGGTCGCCCCGCCGTGCCCGCACGGCCCACACACACAGAGAGAGAAACCCATGTCCGAGAACGAGACCCACCCCGGGTCCACCGCCACGATCCCGCCGAGCGGCGGGGCCTCCCTCACCGAGCTCGAGCCCGAGGGCCGCGGCAACCGCACGAAGGTCGTCATCGCCGTCGTGGCCGTCATCGCCGTCGTCGCGGCCGCCCTCCTCGTCTGGCGGCCCTGGTCGTCCGGCGAGCCCTCGAAGTACAGCGCCGCCGATGCCCCGCTGCGCGTGTTCGCCTCCGTCACACCGCACGCCGAGATCCTGAAGTACGTCAACGACGAGCTCGCCGAGGGCGAGTTCGAGCTGCAGGTCATCGAGGAGACCGACGGCGTCAACGGCAACGACGTCGTCGAGAACGGCGACGCCGACGTCAGCTACTTCCAGCACGTGCCCTACCTCGAGTCCGACAGCGCCGACAAGGGCTACACCGACCTCGAGGTCGGCGCGACCGTCCACGTCGAGCCCTACGGCATCTACTCCGAGAAGGTCACCGATCTCACGCAGGTCCCCGACGGCGGCCTCGTGCTCCTGTCGAACAACGTGAGCAACGTGGCCCGCGGCCTCTACCTCCTCCAGGAGGCGGGCCTCATCACCCTCCCGTACCAGTTCGGCGACACCTCCGCCGCGGCGCTGAAGATCACCGAGGCCGACATCGTGTCGAACCCGAGGAACCTCGAGTTCCGCCAGGTCGAGCCGGCGCAGATCCCGCGCTCGCTCCCCGACGCGGCCCTCGGCCTCGTCAACGGCAACGTCGCGCTCGAGGCGGGCCTGAAGCCTGCCGAGGACGCGCTGCTGCTGGAGAAGGCGGCCGGCAACCCGTACGCCAACATCCTCACGGTCCCGACCGCGCTGAAGGACGACCCTCGGGTCACCGCGCTCGCGCAGATCCTCGAGGGCCCCGAGGTCGCCGCGTTCATCGACAGGACCTACCCGGGCTCGGTCATCCCGGTCGCCGGAGGCAACTGACCGATGTTCCGCACCGAGGATCTCGTCAAGACGTTCGGCGACGGACCCGAACGGGTCGAGGCGCTCAAGGGGATCACCCTCGACATCCCCGAGGGTGAGGTGTTCGGCATCGTCGGTCACTCCGGCGCCGGCAAGAGCACCCTGATCCGCTGCCTCAACCTGCTCGAACGGCCCACGTCGGGGCGGGTCCTCCTCGACGAGGTGGAGCTCACCGGCCTTCCCGCCGGTGAGCTCCGCCGCCGTCGGCAGAAGATCGGGATGATCTTCCAGCACTTCCACCTGTTCGAGTCGCGGACCGTGCTGGGGAACGTCGCGTTCCCCCTCGAGCTGCGTGGCATCGACCGTCGCCGGCGCGAGGCACGGGCCCGCGAGATCCTCGAGATCGTCGGCCTCGCCGACCGCGCCGACGAGCACCCCTCGCGGCTGTCCGGGGGGATGAAGCAGCGGGTCGGCATCGCCCGGGCCCTCGCCGGGTCGCCGCGCGTCCTCCTCTGCGACGAGGCGACCTCGGCCCTCGACACGCGCACGGCCCAGCAGATCCTCGGGCTGCTGCGCGAGGTCAACGAGGCGTTCGGCGTCACCGTCGTCCTCATCACGCACGACATGGAGGTCGTCCGGTCGGCCTGCGGGTCGGCGGCGCTGCTCGCCGAGGGGCAGATCGTCGAGTCCGGCCGGCTCACCGACCTCGCGCTCGACACCGGCTCGGCACTCGGGCGCCTCCTGCTGCCGCTGCGCGGCGCCCCGGTCGAGCAGGGCGAGACGCACCTGCTCCTCACCGTCGCCGACGTGGCGCACGGCTCGGCCGCCCTCTCCCGCCTGGCTCGCGACCTCGACGTCGACGTGACGATCCGTGCGGGGTCCATCGAGCGCATCTCCGCCCAGGACGTCGGCCGCTTCCAGGTCGCCCTCGAACCGCGACCCGACCGGGGCACGCCGGCCACCGACGCGGTGGTGCGCTACCTGTCGGACCAGGGCGTCCGGACGGAGGTGCTCGCGTGAGCGCCTCGGCCCCCACCCTGTCCGCCGCCGACGGGTCGTTCTCCGAGTACGTGCCGATCCTCTGGCAGGCGCTCGGCGAGACCGTCTACATGGTCGCGATCGCCGCCGTCCTCACCTTCGCCCTCGGGCTGCTCATCGGCATCGCCCTCTACGTCTCCGCGCCGGACGGGCTGCTCCCCAACCGGTGGGTCAACCTCCCCCTCGGGCTGCTCGTCAACATCAGCCGCTCGCTGCCCTTCCTCATCCTCCTCATCGTGCTGATCCCCGTGACGAGGGCGATCGTCGGCACCTCGCTCGGCGCGACCGCCGCCATCGTCCCCCTCACCGCGGGGACCGCGCCGTTCTTCGGCCGGGTCGTCGAGACCGCGCTCCGCGAGATCGACCGGGGCCGGATCGAGGCGGCGCAGGCGATGGGCGCGACGCACCTGGACGTCATCGCGAAGGTCCTCCTGCCGGAGGCGCTCCCAGCCCTCCTCGCCGGTGTGACCCTCACGCTCGTCATGTTCGTCGACTACTCCGCGATGGCCGGCGCGATCGGTGCGGGCGGCCTCGGCACGGTGGCGATCAAGTACGGCTACCAGCGGTTCAACACCGAGCTGATGCTCGCGACGGTCGTCGTCCTCATCGCCATCGTCCAGGCGATCCAGCTGGGCGGCGAGGCGGTCGTCCGCAAGGTGGCCCGCCGCCGCTGACCCGCGCTCGCCACGGATGCCCGCACCTCACCCGGGGTGACGTCGCGACCTACCGCCTGGTAGAGGTCGCGATCGCGACACCGACCAGGCGGTAGGTCGCGGCAGAGGGCGTGATGGACGCCCGCCCGGGCGCCCGGGGGGCCGGGGGGTCGGAGGGGCGGAGGCCGGGACGAGGCCCGGTCAGGTGGGGGCGGCCTCGCCGGTCTGGACCGCCCACAGCCCGGCGTAGGTCCCGCCGAGGGCGACGAGCTCGTCGTGGGTCCCCGCCTCGGCGACGCGCCCGTCGTCGAGGACCCAGATCCGGTCCGCGTGCCGCACGGTGGACAGGCGGTGGGCGACGACGAGGGCAGTGCGTCCGCGCGTGGCCTCGCGCAGCGAGCGCTGGATGGCCGCCTCGGTCTCGTTGTCGACCGCGCTCGTCGCCTCGTCGAGGACGAGCACCGCGGGCTCGCGGATCAGCGCGCGGGCGAGGGCGAGCCGCTGGCGCTGACCACCGGAGAGCGTGACGCCGCGCTCCCCGACGCGGGCGTCGAGCCCGCCTGGCAGCCGGTCGACGACCTCGGTCGCGGCGGAGTGGTCGGCCGCCCGCAGCACCTCGGCGTCGGTCGCACCCTGCCGCCCGTACGCGATGTTCTCGCGCACCGTGCCCGCGAACAGGTGCACGTCCTGGGCGACGTACCCGATGGCTCCGCGCAGCGAGGACCACGTGAGCGTCCTCAGGTCGTGGCCGCCGACGCGGACCTCACCGGAGCGCGGGTCGTCGAACCGCAGCAGCAGCCGGAGCAGGGTGGACTTCCCCGCCCCCGTGGACCCGACGACCGCGTGCGTCTCGCTGCCGGGCACGACGAGGTCGATGCCGTGGAGGACGTCGGGCCCAGCGCCGTACCCCGCTCTCACGGAACGGAACTCGACACCCATGGGCGTGCCGGAGCGGGGCAGCTCGAGCTCGCCCTCCCGGGTCTCGACGGGCTCGGCCAGCAGGCGGAGGATCCGCGCCGTCGAGGCCCGGCCCCGCTGGTAGAGGTCGAGCACCTCGGCGACGTCGGTGAGGGGCCACAGCAACCGCTGGGTCATGAAGACGAGCACCGAGTAGAGCCCCACGGCGAGGTCGCCGTCGAGGACCCGGAACCCGCCGACGAGGAGGGTGCACGTGAAGCCGGCGAGGATCGCCATCCGGACCAGGGGGACGAAGGCGGCGGAGGACCGGATGGCGGTGACGTTGGCCTCGCGGTAGCGCGACGACGCCTCGGCTACCCGTGACGCCTCGACCCGCTCCGCGGCGAAGGCCTTGATCGTCGCCAGTCCGGACAGGTTCGCGCTCAGCACCCCGGACAGCGACGCGACCGCCTCGCGGACCCGGTGGTACAGCGGCTCGAGGCGCCGTTGGTAGCGCAACGAGGCGACGATGATGACGGGGATCGGCACGAAGGCGAGGACGAGCAGCTGCCACGACGCGACCGCGAAGACGATGCCGACGATGACGATGTTGAGGAAGGTCTGCCAGATCGCCGGGACGCCGACGTCGAGGAGCCGCTCGAGCTGGTTGACGTCGTCGTTGACCGTGGCCAGGGTCGCCCCCTGGGCCCGGGACTCGTGCCAGCCGAGGTCGAGGCGCTGGGCGTGCTCGTAGGCGTCGACCCTCAGGTCGTGCTCGACCGACTGGGAGAGGCCCCGGAACAGCAGGGCCGCGACATACTCGCTCGCCGACTCGACGACCCACACGACGGCGTTGGCCACGGCCAGCCAGACCAGCTGGGTGTAGCGCGACTCGACGCCGAGGACCGCCGCGACGAACGAGTCGGACCCGCGGACGACGACGTCGACGGCCGCACCGATGAGCAGCTCGGGGACGACGTCGGCGACCTTGTTGACGGCCGACATCGCGACGGCAAGGGCGAACCGACCACGGTAGCGGCGGTACCGGTGCCACAGGGCCGCCAGCGGGCGGGTCTCGGGCGGGTCAGGGGTGGGCGGTCGCACGGACGGTCCTCTCGTCGGTGGGGCGGCTCGCCCCAGGACAGGATGCCCTCACCTCACGGGCTCAGGGCGGTGTCGACGGCCGCCCGCGCCTCGGCCTCCGCTGCCCGCGCCCGTTCGACGGCACCGGCCGCCGCCTCGACCGCTCCCTCGGCGGCGGCCTCCTCGGCGACGGCCGTGGCGAGCGCCGTGTCGGTGGCCCGCAGCGCTCGTGCCAGCTCGTCCCGGCGGGCCTCGAGCTCGAGCCGGGCCGTGCGGGTCCGTGTCGCCGCCCGCGCCGCTGCGGCCGCCTCGTCCTCCGCCGCGGCCCGGGCGTCGCGGGCGGCGCCCAGCTCCGCGCGGGCGGCGGCGACCACGGCCCGGTGCGCGGCCGCGGGGTCGTCGGAGGGCGCGCGCGAGCCGCCCGAGCCGGCCGAGGCGTCCGAGCCGGACACCGCGCTGAGCCGTGGTGGGACGGCCCCGGGCACGGCGAGCACCGTCGTGAGGTCGACCGGGTCGAGACCGGTCGAGGAGAACGTCTCGACGACCAGGCCGGTGAGGAGGGCGGCCCCGGCGCCCTCGTCGACCATCCCGGAGCGCAGCGACTCCTCGACCGCCGCGAGGGTGGCCGCAGGGACGCGCTGCCCCTCGTCGCGGGCGAGGGCCGCCCCGGACGCCGCCACCGCGCGCGTCAGGTCGCGGCGCTGCCGGTCGAGGGCGCGCAGCTCGTCGGCGCCGAGCACGCCCATCGCTTCGCGCAGCCGGGCGCCGAGCTCGACGACCGCGCCGACGTCCTCCGGGCGCTCGCGGGCGAGGAGGTTGAGCACCCACGCCCCCGCGGACGGTCTGCGCAGGCGCCTGACCTCGTCGGCGAGTGGCCGCTCGCCCGATGCCCGGGCCTGCGCGGCACGCTCGTTGCGGGCCGCGGTGAACTCCTGCGGGGCGAGCGCGTACAGGTCGCGCGCGACGCCCTCGAGGTCCATCGGGCCATTGTGCCCACCGGGCACGCGGCCACCGGAGGGAACACGAACGGTTCGGTCGCCGTTGGGTGGGTACGACGCCGAGGTGCGCCCTCCCCCAAGGGTGCCGGCACGGTTCGGCCGACAGATGAGACAAACCTTTGACACGGCCCGCTGACCTCGACATACTCAGCACCCCCGGGCCCCGGCCCCATCCTTGGACGAGAGGCAGCAGATGGCCACCGACTACGACGCCCCGCGACTCCGGGAGGGCGAGGAGGACAAGGCCGAGAGCCTCGAGGAGCTGCGGTCGACGGGCGCGCGCACCGCGGTCGACCTGCTCGAGGAGGACACCGAGGCCGTCGACGGGCACACCCTGCCGGGCGCCGACCTGTCCGGCCTCCAGCTCGAGGTCACGGTGCTCCCGCGCCAGGCCGACGAGTTCTCGTGCATCAGCTGCTTCCTGCTCTGCCACCGCTCACAGGAGTCCAAGCCCGGCACCGGGGTCTGCCGCGACTGCGCCTGACCGACGCGCCCGGTGGTGACGCAGCGCATCGTCCGACCGGACTACTGACACCCCGGTACTGACCTGCAAGGATCCATGGGTGAGCGAGCCCTTCGGCCGGCGTCAGCCGCGCATGCCCCGACAGGTGGGGGAGAACCTGGCGCAGCTGGCGCGCGTCACGAGCGAGCTGACGACCGCGGGCTCGGTCACCGCCGTCACGAAGATCGTCACGCACCACATGGCCGACGCCCTCGGGGCGACGATCGCGGCCCTCGCCCTCGTCGAGGACGACCACCTCCGCCTCGTCGGCGTGCGGGGCATCGGGGCGCTCGAGGCCTCGGAGTGGCAGGTCATCCCCATGGACCGCGCCTCGACCGTCACGGACGTCGTCCGCACCGGGCAGCGCCTCGTCATCGTGGGTGCCGACGCCATCGCCGCGCGGTACCCCGACCTCCCGAACGCGAGCCGGGGTGAGCGGACCGTGGTGACCGTTCCGCTGCGGGTTGCCGGCCACACCCGCGGGGCCATCCACCTGTCCATCCCCGGGGCCGCCGACCCGCACCCCGCCGAGCTCGAGTTCCTCGACATCCTCGCCGACACGTGTGCGCAGGCGTTCGAGCGGATCGAGGCCTCGGAGGTCGCGGCCAAGCAGACCGCCCGGCTCGCCTTCCTCGCCGAGGCGTCGATCGAGCTCGCCAAGAGCCTGGACCTGTCGGTGACGATCCAGCGGGTCGCGCGCCTCGCCGTCCCCGACTTCGCCGACTGGTGCGCCATCGACGTCGTGCGGGACGGCGCACTGCACCGCCTCGCCGTCGCCCACGTCGACCCGACGAAGGTCGAGCTCGCCATGGCCCTGCACGAACGGTGGCCCCCCGACCCGGACAGCCCGTACGGCGCGATGGAGGTCGTCCGCACCGGACGACCCCTCCTCTTCCCGGACATCACCGATGAGATGCTCCAGCAGGCGGCGCGCGACGAGGAGCACCTCCGGGTCGCGCGCGAGCTGCAGCTGCGCAGCGCGCTCGCCGTCCCGCTCCTCGTGCGGGGACGGGCGATGGGCGTCCTCACCTGGGTGTCGACCGACGAGGGGCGCCGCTACGGCGAGGACGACGTCAGCTTCGCGGAGCACCTGGCCCGCCGCTCGGCGAGCGCACTCGACAACGCCGAGCTGTACAGCCAGACCCGCGCCGTCGCCGAGCAGCTCCAGCGCGCCGTCCTCCCCGAGACCGTGTCGGGCACCGACGTGTGGGAGGTGCACTGCGCGTACCTGCCGTCCGGGCGCACGGACGTCGGCGGTGACTTCTACGACGCCTTCGCCCTCGACGACGGCCGGATGGTCGCGTTCGTCGGGGACGTCATGGGACGCGGCGTCGCCGCAGCGGCGGCGATGGCGGGCATGAGGGCGTCGGTCCGGGCGTTCGCGTCGGTCGACCCCGCCCCCGAGGTCGTGCTGTCGAAGCTCGACGGCATGATCCAGCGGTACGGCACCGAGCAGCTCGTCACCCTCGCGTACCTGCTCGCCGACGGGGAGGCCGACACGATCCACCTGGCCAACGCCGGCCACCTGCCTCCGTGGGTGCTGCGGCGTGACGGGGCGGTGGAGCAGCTGCCCTTCGCCGACGGACCGCCCCTCGGGCTGGCGACGGAGCCGCGGACCGGCACGAGCCTGCCCTTCGCGGCCGGCGACACGATCCTCGTGCTCACCGACGGGCTCGTCGAGCGTCGCGAGGAGGACATCGCGGAAGGCCTGGCCCGGCTCGGGCAGGAGATCCCGCGCCTCGCCGCCGACGACCTCGGGACCGCCCTGGACGAGGTCGTCGCCGCGGTGCGTGACGACCGCTACGACGACGACATCGCCGCCATCGTCCTGCGGCGCGCGACGGGTCCGCGGGCCTCAGCCGACGAGGTGCTCGATCGCGAGCTGGTTGAGCCGGACGAAACCACCGTCGCGGCGGCCGGCCTCGTCGGGGTCGAACCCCTCGTCGGAGGCGCGTAGCGCGGCGACGGTCTCACCGGGACCGAGGGTGGGGGTGGCGAGCTCGGTGACGCCCGCGTGCTCCCACGCCTCCGCCACCCGGGGGTCGGCGCGGAAGGCCGCGGCCTTCTCGGCGAGGAGCAGGTAGGTGGCCATGCAGGCCCTGGCCGACTCCCAGACCCCGTCGAGCCCCTCGGTGCGCGAGGGCTTGTAGTCGAAGTGGCGGGCCCCGGTGTAGCGGGGTGCGCCGGGGGAGCCGGGGAAGCCGTTCTCCAGCAGGTCGACCGTGAAGAAGGCCGAGGCGAGGTCGCCGTGGCCGAAGACGAGGTCCTGGTCGTACTTGATGCCGCGCTGGCCGTTGAGGTCGATGTGGAACAGCTTCTCGCTCCACAGGGCCTGGCCGATGCCGTGGGTGAAGTTCAGCCCCGCCATCTGCTCGTGGCCGACCTCGGGGTTGACGCCGACGATGTCGCCGTGCTCGAGCTCGGCGATGAGGGCGAGGGCGTGCCCCACGGTGGGCAGGAGGATGTCGCCGCGCGGCTCGTTCGGCTTGGGCTCCAGGGCGATCCGCAGGTCGTGGCCCTGCTCCTTGATGTAGGCGGCGACGGTGTCCAGGCCCTCCTTGTAGCGCTCGAAGGCGGCGTGGAGGTCCTTCGACCCGTCGTACTCGGCGCCCTCGCGCCCACCCCACATGACGAAGGTCGTCGCCCCGAGGCGGGCCGCGACGTCGACGGCTCGCAGGATCTTGCGCAGCCCGAAGCGGCGGACCGAGCGGTCGTTCGCCGTGAGGCCGCCGTCCTTGAAGACGGGGTGGCTGAAGGTGTTCGTCGTGACCATCTCGACGACGAGGCCGGCGGCGTCGCAGGCGGCCCTGAGCTTGTCGATCCGGGCGTCCTTGGTCGCCTCGTCGGCGTCGAAGGCGTGGACGTCGTCGTCGTGGAAGGAGATGCCCCAGGCGCCGAGCCCGGCGAGCCGGTCGCTGTACTCCCAGGGGTCGAGGGCCGGGCGGGTCGGGCCGCCGAACGGGTCGGTGCCGGTCCAGCCGACGGTCCACAGGCCGAACGAGAACCGGTCCTCGGGGGTGGGCTGGCGCGTCATCGTGTCTCCTCGTCGAGTTTGTTGTGTGACGCAACTTAACCGCTCGACTCGGTAGGGTCAACCCGTGCCCCACCCCTCAGGACCACCGGCCGCCCGCCAGTCGGGCCTGCGCGAGGCCAACCTCGCCCTCGTCCTGCGGACGGTCTGCGCCGCCCGCGAGCCGGTGTCGAGGGCCGGTGTGGCGGCCGCGACCTCGATGACGCGCAGCACGGTCTCGCGCCTCGTCGACGAGCTCGTCGCCGCCGGGCTCGTCGACGAGCTGGACCCGCCGTCGCACAGCCGGCCCGGGCGCCCGGCGACCCCGCTCGCTCCCGGCCGCCGGGTCCTCGGGCTCGGGCTCCAAGTCGACGTGGGCCGACTTGCCGCCCGAGTCGTCGACCTGCGCGGGGAGGTCGTGGCGGAGGAGGTCGTGGCGGCCGACCTCGCCGGGTCCTCCCCGCGCCCGACCCTGCGCCTGCTCGCGGCCCTCTCGCGCGGCGTCCTCGCCTCGGTCGGCGACGGCTCCCGCGTCGTCGGGGCCGGGCTCGCGCTCCCCGGCATCGTCGCGAGCGACGCCGGGCGCCTGCTGCGCGCTCCCAACCTCGGCTGGTCCGACGTCGACGTCGCCGCACTCGTGCCGGAGGACGCGAGCGCGGGCCTGCCGCTGCGGCTCGGCAACGAGGCCAGCCTGGCGGCCATGGCCGTCGCGGAGCCGGCGCCCGGGCGCCGCGGCCCCCTCGCCGACTTCCTCTACCTGTCAGGGGAGGTCGGCATCGGAGGGGCGGTCGTCGTCGACGGCCGGGTCGTCGGAGGCCGCCACGGCTGGGCCGGCGAGGTCGGCCACGTGTGCGTCGACCCGGCAGGCCCCGCCTGTCGCTGCGGGTCGACCGGGTGCCTCGAGCTGTACGCCGGGCGCAACGCCCTCCTCGCCGCGGCGGGGCTGCCGCAGGGATCCGCCACGCGGGACCTGCTGTCCCGCAGCGCTTCTGGTGACCACCGGGCCCGGGAGGCGGTCGCCAGAGCGGCCTCGGCACTCGGGGTGGCGCTGTCCGGGGTGGTCAACGTCCTCGACGTCCCGGCCATCGTGCTCGGCGGGCACCTCGGGCAGGTCGCCGAGCTGGTGCGGCCCGACCTCGAGGACGCGCTGCGACGACGCGTGCTGTCCGCGCGCTGGGTCGTGCCGGAGGTCACCACGGCGCCCGAGGACGACGCACCCGGAGCGACCGGCGCTGCCCTCGCGGCCCTGGCGTCCGTCCTCGACGACCCGGCCCGGGCGCTGCCGGCCCTGCGCTCCGCCTGACCGAGACGGGGGGACGGTGCCACGTCCGCGTCGCGATGTGTTCAACCAAGAGGTTGACAAAGAGCCCGTGCCACGGTGTACTCAACAGAGCGGTTCATCAACCCAATGGTTGAGTGGCGGGACGGAGAGGGAGTGCGATGGACGACAGGACGACCCGGCTCGGCCGGCTCCGCCGCGACCGTGAGCGGGCCTACCGACGCCTCGACGCCCTGGTCGCCACCGCGTCCACCCGGCCCTGCACCGCCCGGACCGCCCCCCACGATGGCACCACCGGACAAGGAGCAGTCATGACCACCACGACGAACACCCTCACCCTCGACGTCCCCGCCGGCGTCCCCTGGATCGACTTCACCCGTGAGTTCGACGCCCCGGCCGCGGCCGTCTTCGAGGCACACCGCGACCCCGCGAAGGTCCGCCAGTGGCTCGGCCCGCACGGCTACGAGATGGACATCGACCACTGGGACTTCACGACCGGGGGCGGCTACGCCTACGCGCACGTCACCGACCACGGAACCTTCGGGTTCCGGGGCGTCTTCCACACGGTCCGCCAGGACGAGTTCGCCCTCCAGACCTTCGAGTTCGACGGCGCCCCGGACGACGTGGCGCTGGAGTTCCTCTGGTTCGAGGACCTCGCCGACGGCCGCAGCCGGCTGCGCGGCCGGAGCATCGGGCGCACCGTCGAGGGCCGCGACGCCATGGTCGCGTCGGGCATGGAGAAGGGGATGGCCGAGGGCTACGACCGCCTCGACGACCTCGTCCGCTGCTGAGCGGCGCCCCTGGCCCACCGCGAACGTGGGTGACAATCGTCGGCCCACCGACGGTCTTCACCCACGTTCGCGAGGGTGGGGCGAGGGGTGGCGAGGGGTGGCGAGCGAGGGCCCGGGGCGGGGTGTCAGTCGGGGTCGGACCCGGAGGGCGATGCGCCGCCCGACTCCTCGAGCCGCTGGCGCAGCCGGTCGCGGACCTCGTCAGGGGTGTACGCCCGGCGCTCGCGCTCGTTGCGCGCGACGAGCGCCCCCGTCGCGACGACCCCGACGACGCTCGCGAGGCCGACGAGCTTCCAGACGCGGTTGGCCGTGGGCATGGCGCCACCCTAGCGACCGGTGTGTGGGCAGACTTGGGGCCATGCCGCGACCGACCCGCTCCGGAGCCGCCGCCGTCCCCTTCGAGGAGGCGGTGTCGCAGACGCGGACCGGCGACCTCTGGATCTTCCGTGGGGGGACGGTCGCCGACCGCGTCATCCAGACCGCGAGCAACTCCCCGGTCAACCACGTCGGGATGGCCGTCGTCCTCGACGACCTCCCACCCCTCATGTGGCACGCCGAGCTCGGCCGCTCGATGCGCGACCACTGGACGGGCGACCACCACCGTGGCGTCCAGCTCCACGACCTGCGTGAAGCCGTCACGACGTGGCAGGTCCGGTACGGCCAGCGGGCCTGGCTGCGCCAGCTCTCCCCCGACGTCGGGCGGGAGGAGGAGGACGCCCTGCTGCGGACGATCGCCCGCCTCGACGGGGTCTCGTTCCCCTCGCACGCCAACCTCGCGTGGCGCTGGCTCAAGGGCCGTGACGCCCACCTGACCCGCAAAGCCCTCGACCGCAAGGGGATCCGGCCCGAGGACGCCTACTGCGCCGAGGTCGTCGCCGCGACGCTGGAGGCGATGGGCGTCCTGCGCGCCGACGTCCCGACGAACTGGTACGACCCCGGGCGCTTCTGGAGTGGCGACACCCTGCCGCTGACCGCCGGCTGGTCCTACGGCGAGGAGGTCGAGGTCGAGCGCGACCCCGACGCGTCCCGCGATCCCCGCTGACGCCGCACCCAGGGCACCCCGACCGCGAGGACTCCCACGGCGAGCACGCCCATCGCCGCGAGCGCACCCCAGGCGACCGACCACAGCGCGACGACGACGCCCTCCCACAGCAGGTTGCTGTAGGCGAGGTCGGGGCGCCGCGCACCGGCGACCCACGCGCCGCCGACGAAGGCGAGCGACGTGAGGACCATGAGGCCGACGGTGATGCCGGCCGACCGGACGACCGTCGCGGCGACCGGCCGGGCGGGGGTGGCCTGCTCGTCGGGCTCGACCCGGTGGGCGAACGTCTCGAAGACGTCCGGTGCCGGACCGGTGGGGCGACGACGCATGGGACAGGAGCATACGGTCCGTGGCGCCGCGGCGAGTTGGACCGGAACCGCGGCGGGCGAGGCACCCGCCGGTCTAGGGTCACCCGGTGGGCCGGGGGACCGGCTCAACCACCGGAGGAGACACCCACATGCGCCGCCCCCGCATCCTGGCCGCGACCGGAGCCGTGGCGCTGGCTGCAATGACCCTTGGAGCCACCCCCGCCACCAGGGCCACAGCCGCCACGGCGCCCCGCAGCACGGCGGCGGGCACGACGCCCGGGAGCTTCGCCGTCCTCGCCGAGCGCACCGCCGACGTCGACCGCGTCGTGCGCGGCCTGAGGGCCGAGGGGGCGACCGTGCTCACGGTCAACCGCGCCATCGGCCTCGTCACCGTCCGGTCGGCGCGCGCCGACTTCGCCCGCACGGCCCGCGGCCTCGACGGGGTGCGAGGGGCCGCCCGCGACGGGGTCGTCGGCCGCTCACCCGACGCGCGCGTCGGCCGCGACGCGGGACCCACCCGTGACGTGCGACCCAACCGCGACGACGTCCTCCGCGAGAACCAGGCGGCCGCACGGCCGGTGGCCGCGCGGACGACGAACCGCACGACGGTGGCACGCCCGCCCGGCGGCGGCTCGACCTCCTCCGACCCCCTCGACGCCAAGCTCTGGGGCATGGACATGATCCACGCCGAGGCGGCCCACGCCATCGAGCTCGGTGACCCGCGGGTGCGCGTGGGAGTCATGGACACCGGGGTCGACGGCCGGCACCCGGACCTCGCCGAGAACTTCGACCGGCGCCTGTCGCGGAACTTCACGACCGACATCCCGGCGGTCGACGGCCCGTGCGAGTCCACCTCCTGCAAGGACCCCGTCGACCGCGACGACAACGGGCACGGCACCCACGTCGCCGGCACGATCGGGGCCTCGCTCAACGGTTTCGGGCTCTCCGGCGTCGCGCCGCGGGTCGACCTCGTCAACGTCCGCGCGGGCCAGGACAGCGGCTTCTTCTTCCTCGGCCCGACGGCGAACGCCCTCACCTACTCCGGTGACGCCGGCCTCGACGTCGTCAACATGTCCTTCTACGTCGACCCGTGGCTCTACAGCTGCGAGGGCGGCGCCCCCGAGGACAGTCCGGAGCAGGCGGCCGAGCAGGACCTCGTCATCGAGACGATGCAGCGCGCCCTCGCGTACGCCCACGGCAAGGGCGTCACCCTCGTCGGGGCGCTCGGCAACAACCACGAGGACCTCGCCGCGCCGCGCACCGACACCTCCAGCCCCGACTACCCGGGAGGCACCGAGCACCCGCGGACGATCGACAACGCGACCTGCTGGGACCTGCCCGTCGAGGGTCCGTACGTCATCGGCGTCTCCTCGCTCGGCCCGTCGGGCCGCAAGTCGGACTTCTCGAACCACACGACCGACCTCGCGTCGGACGAGATCGAGCTCTCCGCCCCGGGCGGCTGGTTCCGTGACGGCCTGGGCACGCCCACGTACCGCACGAACGGCAACCAGATCCTCTCGACCGCGCCGCTCCACGTCCTGCGGTCCGAGGGTCAGGTCGACGCCGGCGGCAACGTCACCCCGCTCGGCCAGTCGTTCGGGACGACGAGGCAGTGCGGGACGGTGGACGGCGTCTCGGTGTGCGGGTACTACCAGTACCTCCAGGGCACCTCGATGGCTGCACCGCACGCGGCGGGCGTGGCCGCACTCGCGGTCTCCGCGCACGGCCAGCGCATCGGCCGCCTCGGCTTCGGGCTCGCGCCCGCCCGGGTCCGCGGGATCCTCCTGGACTCGGCCACCGACCACGCCTGCCCGGTCGGCGGGGTGCAGTCGTACGCCGACGTCGGCCGGGACGCCGAGTTCACCGCCACGTGCACCGGGACGGCCGCGTTCAACGGGTTCTACGGCGCGGGCATCGTGGACGCGCTCGGCGCCGTCACGGGATGACGCGCGCGGCGTGACCGCGAGACGGCGCCGCCCACCCGCCCCGGTGAGCGGCGCCGTCCGCGTGGTCAGTCCGTCAGGGTGACCGTCCCGTAGAGGTGGCGGAACGGCGCACCGTTGTTCTTGCGGGCCGGGTTGTTCGAGAGCATCGCCGCGAGCTTGCCGCGGCTGTCGCCCGACGCGACCGCGTCGCTGACGGTGAGGTTGGTCGCGAGGGTGGTGCCGGGATCCGGTGAGGGAAGCCCCAGCTCGGTCCACGGGATGGCTGCCTCGAGGACGTAGCCACCGTCGACGAACGCCAGGCCGAAGATGCCCTGGAGAACGCCGCCGGCCTCGTACGCGCTGCCTCGTGCGACGTTCCGGGCGGCGAGGATGCCACCCTCCTCGGTCGGCCCGACGAGGACGTGTGAGTCGTCGGGGAAGAGGGCGGCCTGCTTGGTCGTGACGACGTCCGACCCGATCTCGAAGCCGATGGAGTCGCCGTTGAACAGCTGCGACGGCTTGGCGGCGTGGGTCTGCGTGACCTGCGCGTCGGAGACCTCGGCGACGACGTAGTAGTTCTCGGCGTCCCAGCCGAGGCGCACCCTGGCGCCGAACCCCGCCACCGCCTTCGAGCCGGCGATCCTCGTGCGGACGTCGACGACCTTCGCGCCGTCCCAGTCGTCCGCGGAGCCGTCGATGCGCGGCGGCGTCGCGAAGCGCACCGCGGTGAGGGCTGGGCCCGTACGGTCCTTCGGGGTCGGTGTCGGCGTCGGGGTGTCGCTCCCCGTCGGCGTCGGGCTCGGCGTCGTGGCCGTCTCGGTCGGGGCAGGGGTGGTCGACGAGGCCGACCGCCCGTCATCAGGGTCCTCGCCCCCCGACGTCGCGAGCCAGACACCGCCCGCGAGCAGGGCCGCGACGACCCCTCCACCCACGGCGGCGAGGAGGCGGCGGTTCGGCGGCTGCTCGTGGTCGTCGTCGTCCGGACCGGGCACGGGGTCGGGGTCGGGTGTCGGTGGCGTCGGGGGCACGGGCGGGAGCACCACGGTCGGTGGACCGGCCGAGCGTTCCTCGGAGGACGGCGCTTCGGCCGTCGCTGCCGCCTCGACGGTCGCGACGGGCTCGGCCGAGGGCTCCGCAGCCGCGGTGCGCTCGACGTCCGTGGCCGGCGGGGCTGCCGGCTCGGCAGGGCCCGGCGAGGGCGTCATCACGGGCACGGGGAGGACCGGCGGCACCGGGGGAGGCGTCGGTGCCGGGTCGGCTGCCGGGGGCGGGGGAGCCGGTGGCGCGACCTCGGCCGGTGGCGCCGCGACGAGCTCGGTGAACAGCTGGGTGTCGTCGGAGCGGAGGAAGAGGACCGGGGTGGCCCACTCGGCGCCGAAGTCGGCCGCCAGGGCCTTGCGGCTGCTCGCCACGGCCTGGTCGACCGGCAGCCCGTCGGCGAGCGCCCCGTAGAGCTCCCCCGTGAAGGTCACCGCGGCGCGGTCGGTGATGGGGAACTGCATCGCGACGACGGCGCTCGCGTTCTGCTGGACCAGACCCTGCGCCATCCCGCCGAACGGGTCGTCGCTGTCGACGCTGGCCGACCGGCACGCGTTGAGGACGACGAGCCGCAACGGGTCGTGGTCGTGGACGTACGGCCCGAGCACCGACGCGGTGACCGGCGACGACCGGCCGTACCCGTCGCAGAAGTACAGGACCCCGTCCTCGATCGACGCGTCGTAGTCGCCGTGCCCGACGAAGTGGAGGACGTGCACGTCCTCACGCCGCAGGTGCCGCCCGAGCGCACTGACCGTCGGCTCCTCGAGCTGGCGGAGCCGGACGAGGCCGGCGGCGGTCTTCTCCTCGAGCGCCTCGGTGACCCGGCCCCACTCGGCCCCCACGTCCAGCTCGGGGAGGTCCGACGGCGAGGAGATGACGACGAGGACCGACAGCGGCCCGTCGAGGGGTAGTGGGTCGAGGGTGTCCGGGACGTCGAGGTAACGGACGATCGGGGTGCGCTCGGACTGGGCGATGTAGGAGTTGGTCGACTTGTCGTGGAGCAGCTCCCACGGGAGCGACGCGATCGCCGGTGCTTCCGCGAGGTGCAGCCTCAGCCGCAGTCCGCGACCGTGCCCGCCGACGGCCGTCCGCGCGGTGGCCCAGGCCTGGCCGACCACCCCGGAGAAGACGGCGTCGAACAGCGGCGACCCGAAGTCGCGAGCGGCCGTGACCTGGGGGTTCGCCGTACCCCTGCGGGTTCCCGAGCGCCCGGGGTCGAGCTTGAGGAGCAGGTTCTCGAGGACGGTCTGCTCGAAGGGCAGCGCGAACTCCACGGCGGGGGTGGGCCCGGTGGGACCCGCGAGGACACGCGCTCGGTAGCGACCGTCCGGCAGGCCCTCGACGAGCAGGTCGAAGTCCTCGTAGTCTCGTGCCGCCATCGTCGACCCCCTCTCGGGTCCGCGCGTTCTCCTCATCATCCCAGAGCCGCGAACCGCCCCGCTGATACATCGAGCAGGGGGCACGTATCAGTCCCGGGGCGCCGTGCTCCTCGGGGGCGAGGAGGCTGCACATGGCCGGTGAGGCGTGGACGGAGCTCGTCGAGGCGGTCGCGCCCGACGGCGGGCCGACGGGTGAGCAACTGCTGGCCGGGCTCGCGCGCTTGGGACTGACGCCGGAGCAGCGGGCCACGCTCGCCGCCGCGGGCGACCGCCGCACCGACGTGGGCGGGGTCCTCCTCGCGCGGCTGGCCCGGGAGGCCCGCGACACGGCTGGCCCGTCCCTCCGCGGCAGCGCCGGCGTCGGCGCGACCGAGCGGTCGATCCGGCGGGCCGAGCTGTTGCGGGCCCTCACCGGCGCCCGGCTCGCGGTCGCCCTCGAGGACGCCTCCGAGGACGACCTGGGTCCCCTTCCCGCCGTGGCCGCGGGCGACCTCGTCCGCCACGTCCTCGAGCAGGCGGAGGCGGCGTCCGGCGACGAGCGCGCCGCCCTGGCGGCCGCGGCGGTGCGCCTCGCCCCGATGCTCGACCCGGCTCGCCTCCCCGTCGACCGGCTGGTGCGGATCGCCTCCACCGCAGCGGACCTCGTCGAGCCCGTCGCCGTCGTCCTGGCGACCGCCCCGACCGACCGGCTGGTCCGCGGGCTCACCGAGGCGGTGCGTGCCGGGGCCGACCCGGCCGCGGTCGCCGACCTGCTCGAGCTGGTCGCCCGAGTCCGCGAGCCCCGCGAGCACCTGACGTCCGCGCCGCCGCCGGACGACCTCGAGGGCGCGCCGCCGACGGCGGGTGCCGAACCCCCGCCGCCACCCCCGCCCGCCCCGGGGATGTCGCCGCCCCCGTTGCCGCTCTCCCCACCGGCGCCGTCGGCACCGCCGGCGCCGCCGGCACCGGCGCCCGGCACCGGCGACGACGAGCCGGTCGTGACCCGCAGCGGCCACGCCGGGGAGGGGCGACCCGCCCACCCGCGCCTCGACATCGCCTCCGACACAGGACGCACGGACGTCGTCGTCGTCGAGCGGCCCTTCACCGTCACGGTCGGGCTGGCTCCCCGGCCCTCGCCCGGGCTCGTGAGGACGGGGCCGATGAGGGTGGGCGGCCCGGTCGACGTCGTCCTCGTCTACGACCCCGCCTCGCTCGTCCCGGAGGGTGCGACCCGGCACACGCTCACGGTCACGGCGGACGAGCCGTACCCGACGGTCGACGTGACGTTCACCGCGCAGTGGCTCGAGCAGGCGCCCGCGACCCGCCGGATCGGGGTCCACTACCTCGCGGAGGGCCAGCTCGTCGGCGTCGCATGGCGCTCGTTCGTCGCCGTCGACGACGAGGGGGCGGTCGAGGACGCCGTCGTCCCCCGTCCCCGCGACGCCGAGCTCCTCGACCTCTCACCGCTCCTCGGCGTGGCGGCCCCCGACCTCGTCCTCGGGGTCGTCGCCTCCGAGCGGGGCTCGGGCACCTGGGTGTGGACGGCCTACGCCGGCGGGGGCGACCTGCCCGTGCCCGACGCACCCAACGCCGCGACGATCGGGGAGGAGACCACGGCCTTCGCGCTCGACACGCGGCGCGGCATCCAGTTCTCCACCGACCGCTACTCCGACTACCTCGACCTCGCCGGGCGCGCGCACCGGATCGGGGAGGCGGTCCCGCCGGGCATCGCGGCGACGATCCGGGCCCTCGTGACCGAGCCGGGACGGACCACGGCGCCGACCGTCCTCCTCCTCACCGAGGAGCTCATCGTCCCGTGGGAGATCGCCCACCTGGACCTCGAGACCCCCTGGGGCGGGACCTCCCCGTTCCTCGGCGCCCACGTCGCGATCTCGCGCTGGCTGCTCACCGACCGCGTGCCGAGGCCGGTGCCGCGCGCGGAGGTGACCGTCGAGCACGGAGCGGTCGTGACGGCCGACTACACGGGGGTCACGGGTGTCAGCGTCCTCGAGGCCGCCACCGCCGAGGCCGACCGCGTCGCCGGGCTGTTCACCCCGGCGGCCTCCCGCGTCGCGCCCGACCTCGCGGCCGTCGTCGCGCTGCTGCGCGGCACCCCGCCGGCGGACGTCCTCCACGTGGCGCTGCACGGCATGTTCGACGCGACGGGGAACCAGGAGGGCATCGTCCTCGTGAAGCGCCAGGACGGCGCCGCGCCGACGAAGCTGTTCCTCACGCCGGTGCAGGTCGAGAACGGCCGGCTCGACCGCGGCCCCTTCGTCTTCCTCAACGCCTGCCAGGTGGGGGCGAACAAGGAGGTCCTGGGCTCCTACGGCGGGTTCGCGGCCACCTTGCTGAAGATCGGTGCGGGGGCGGTGCTCGCCCCCCTGTGGAACGTCGACGACGACGTGGCCGCGAGCGTCGCCGACGAGGTGTACGCGCACGCCCTCACCGCCGCCGACCCGCTGCCCGTCGCCGAGGTCGTCCGCCGGATCCGGGCCCGCTACACCGAGGAGGCCGTCACGGCCGGCACGCCCGGCGTCACGGCCACCCTCGTCGCCTTCCAGCTCCTCGCCCACCCCCGCCTGCGGCTGACGCGCGCCGGCACCGGCTGACCGACCACGGAACCGACCCGCCCCACCCGACCCGCCCACACCCACCGCACGACCGCCACGCAGGAGGACGCCATGGCCGAGCAGCTGAGCCCCGAGGGACTCGCCGTCACGATCGGGGAGGTGACGCTCACGACGCCGGGCCTCACCGGCACCGCCGAGGTCCACCCGCCCGCGAGCCCCGGGATGCGGGCCGCCGAGGACGCGTCGGGCGACTTCCTCGAGGCGGTGGCGGAGGCCGGGATGAGCGAGCAGCTCACGGTCGAGATCACCGGGCCCGGCGAGCTCGACGACGCCGGGGGGACGCGCGCGTCCGGTGGCGGCAGCGAGATCGTCGTGGAGGTCCCCGCACCCGGCGAGGGCAACGGGCAGGTCCTGCTCTACAAGGCCGAGGACGGCTCGCTGACCTGGCACCTGCCCGACGACGTCCCCACCGACGAGGTCGCCCAGCGCGGCGGGGCGCGGCGCACCTACCGGGTGCCGCGCGCGGTCGTCGCACCCGAGGCGGCCGAGGGCGGGCAGCGCGGGCTGCTCGGCGCCCTCGGGACCAAGGTCCTCAAGGTCCTCGTCTTCCCTCTCGTCGACCCGGTGCTCGGGGTGGTGGGCAAGCGGCTGTCGTCGTCGTGGGAGTCCAAGCACCGCCGGATGCTCGTGCGGCCCTTCGACCCGGCGACCCACCGCGCCCGCGCGGTCGACGGCGTCGACGACGCCGCCTGGGCCCGGCTGGCGGCGGGTCCCGCCCTCCTCTTCGTGCACGGCACCTTCGCGATGGCCGACAGCGCCTTCGCGGCCCTCGGTGACGACACCGTGGCCGAGCTCGACCGGCGGTACGGCGGAAGGGTGTTCGCGTTCGACCACCACACCGTGTCCGTGAGCCCCAACGACAACGTCGAGTGGTTCGCCTCGGTCGTCCCCGACGGCGTGCACCTCACCGTGGACGTCGTCACCCACTCGCGCGGCGGCCTCGTGGGTCGCGCCCTGGCCGAGCGCGGCCCCGAGCTGGGCCTCGACGGGCGGCTCACCGTCCGCAACCTCGTCATGGTCGCGCCGCCGAACGCCGGGACCGCGCTCGCCGACCCGGACCACCTGGGCGCCTACCTCGACCGCATCACCAACCTCGCCCAGTTCATCCCGAGCAGCGGGTTCGGCGACGCCCTCGGCCTCGTCCTCACCATCGTCAAGCAGCTCGCCGTCGGTGCGACCAAGGGCATGCCGGGGCTGATGTCGATGAACCCGTCGGGGGAGGACCTCAAGGCCTTCAACGACACCCCGGGCTCGTCGGCGACCTACCGCGTCATCGCCGCGGACTTCGAGCCACCGCCCGGGTCGGGCCTGGGTCGGATCGCCCGCGACAGGGGCACCGACGTCGTCTTCGGGTCGGTCGCGAACGACCTCGTCGTGCCGACCGACGGGTGGACGGTCGCCGGGGCGAAGGGCTTCCCCGTCGCCGACCCGTTCGTCATCCCGGCGTCCGAGGGTGTCGACCACAGCTCGTTCTTCGGGCGGGCGGACGTGCGGGCCAAGCTCCTCGAGTGGCTCCCCGGCGCCTAGCCGGGCGCCTCGACCCGCAAGGGCCCACCCGAGGGCCGGCGTCCCGAGATCGACCTATCGGACGATGTCGGTACGGCTCCGCGTCATCCCGGCACGAGCCACCAGCCGAGGGCCGCGGCGCCGATGCCGAGGACGACGGAGAGCCCGGTGACCGCGGCCGCCTCGACGGGACGGTCGTCCTCGAACGCGTCCCAGAGCTCGAGGGCGAGGGTCGAGAACGTCGTGAGCGCACCGCAGAACCCCGTCCCGACGAGCGCGAGCGGCGCTCCCTCGACCGCCGCACCCGCCAGCGCGCCGAGGACGGCGGACCCGATGACGTTGACGGTGAGGGTGCCGACGACCGGGGTGGTGCCGAGGCGCTCGTGGGCGAGGTGGTTGGCCAGGAGGCGCAGGGGCGCGCCCACGGCGGCACCGAGGGCGACGAGGAGGGCGTCGACGGCCGTCACGGGACCCACACCCTCCGGCCGGCCGCCAGCCCGGCACCGACGGCGAGCGTGCCGACGAGGAAGGTCGCCGCGACGTAGGCCACCGCGGTCTGGACGTGCTCGCCCTCCGCCAGCGTGACGGCCTCGACGGCGAGGGCCGAGAAGGTCGTCCACCCCCCGAGGACGCCGACGCCGACGAAGGGCCGTGCCAGCCGGTGGGTGCCCGGGCGCCCGACGAGGAACGCGACGAGGAGCCCCATCGCCAGGGCACCGCTGACGTTGACGACGAAGGTCGCCCACGGGAAGGCCCCGGCGTCGTGGGGGAGCGACAGACCCACCGCCCACCGGCCGAGCGAGCCGACGACGCCACCCGCCGCCACGGCGCCGAGGACGGCCGGGTCGACCGGCGTGGGGCGACCGGACGCCATCGGGTCGTCAGTCCCGCAGCGTCTCGAGGTAGTCGGCGATCCGACCGATCGCCTCGGTCAGCGTCTCGGTGTCGGGCAGCGTGACGAGGCGAAAGTGGTCGGGCTCGAACCAGTTGAAGCCGGTGCCGTGGGTGACGAGGATCTTCTTCGCGCGCAGCAGGTCGATGACGAACGCCTCGTCGCTCTCGATCGGGTAGACCTCGGGGTCGAGGCGCGGGAAGCAGTAGAGCGCACCCATCGGCTCGACGCACGAGACGCCCGGGATCTCGTTGAGCAACCTCGAGGCGAGCTTGCTCTGCTCGCGGAAGCGGCCGCCGGGCCCGATGAGCTCCTGCACGGACTGGTAGCCGCCGAGGGCGGTCTGGATCCCGTGCTGCGCAGGGACGTTCGCGCACATCCGCATGTTCGACAGGAGGGTCAGGCCTTCGAGGAAGTCCTCGGCGAGGTGCTTCGGCCCGCTGACCATGACCCAGCCGGCGCGGTACCCGCAGACGCGGTACGCCTTCGACAGCCCGCTGAAGGTGAGGCAGAGGACGTCGTCGCCGGCGAAGGTCGCGACGTGGTGGTGGACGGCGTCGTCGAAGAGGATCTTCTCGTAGATCTCGTCGGCCATGAGGACGAGCCGGTGCCGCCGCGCGATGTCGACGAGGGCGCGAACCGTCTCCTCCGAGTAGACGGCCCCCGTGGGGTTGTTCGGGTTGATGACGACGAGCGCGTGGGTGTTCTCGGTGATCTTGGACTCGATGTCCTCGAGGTCGGGGTTCCACCCGTTCGACTCGTCGCACCGGTAGTGCACCGGGGTGCCGCCGGACAGGGACACGGCGCCGGTCCACAGCGGGTAGTCGGGGGCGGGGACGAGCACCTCGTTGCCGTCGTCGACGAATGCCTGGAGCACCATCGAGATGAGCTCGGAGACGCCGTTGCCGATGTAGACGTCGTCGACGCCGGTGTCCTGCAGCCCGTGCGACTGGTAGTACTGCGCGACGGCCGTGCGGGCCGAGTAGATGCCGCGCGAGTCGGCGTAGCCCTGGCTGTCGGGGAGGTTGTGCACCATGTCGGCGACGATCGCCTCAGGCGCCTCGAAGCCGAACGGGGCGGTGTTGCCGATGTTGAGCTTGAGGATCTTGTGCCCCTCGGCCTCGAGCCGCTGGGCCTCGACGAGGATCGGTCCCCGGACGTCGTAACGGACGTGCTGGAGCTTCTTGCTCTGGACGATCCGGCGCATGCCCGCCAGTCTCGCAGCCCGTCCGCGCCACCGCTGCCGTGTTTCGCGTGGCGTCCCCCACGCGCGGTCCCGTGGGCAGGTGCGGCTCAGGCGCCGCGGAACCCGCTGAGCAGGAAGAAGAACAGGACGAGGCCGACGGCGGCCGCGGCGACCCCGATGCCGGCACCGACGAGGGCGGTCCGGGCCGGGGGAACCTCGGCACCGGCGGGGGCGGGCACGAGGCGCCAGACGAGCGCCCCGACGACGGCCATGAGGACCAGGTCCGCCGGGATGATGAGGTTCTCGGTGCCGGGCCCGTCGAGGAAGGACGCGAGGACCGGCAGCGCCAGGACCCCGAGGACGAGCAGCCCGACGACCGCGAGCGACCTGGGCACCGACATCGCGACCACCTCCACCGGCCCGACCGTCGGGCCTGCGCCGAATGTAGGTCCGTGCGGGCACGGCTGACCACCCCCGGCGACCCGCCCTCGCACCTCGGGCACACTCGAGCGCGTGGAAGACGTCGTCGTGGAGCGCGTGCTGAGGGCGGTGGAGCAGGTGCCGCGCGGGACGGTCGTGTCGTACGGCGACCTCGCGGCGCTCGTGGGCATCGGCCCGCGGCAGGTCGGCTCGATCATGAGGCTGTACGGGTCGAACGTCACGTGGTGGCGGGTCACCAACGCCTCCGGCGACCTCCCGGTGGGCCTGCTCGACGAGGTGCGCGAGCGGTGGGCCCGCGAGGGCATCCTCCTCAAGCCGAACGGCCGCGGCTGCCGGATCGCGGAGTACCGCGCCGACCTCGAGGTCCTCGGTCGCGACTACGAGCGGGCCGTCGCCGACCTCGGCACCCCGGATCCCGGCTGACCCACGCGCCCGTCGGTGGTCGCGGGGCCGTCGGCCGGGGACGATGGCGAAGGAGTCACGATCAGGGTCGCACCGGAACCGATCCTGCACTCCTCGGGTGAGACTGGGGCATGGGACCCCGCCTCGCCGCCCCCGTCGCCACGGCTGCGCTCGTCGCGGCGGCCGTCCTCGCCGGGTGCTCGTCGGAAGCCGACACCGGGGAGGTGCCGCCGCCGCGGTCCACCGGCTCGACCTCGTCCTCCGCCACCCCGACACCGTCCCCGGCGCCGGAGAGCACCGCGGTCCCGGCCCTCGCCGTCGAGGAGGTGGCCTCGGGGTTCGAGCACGGGTGGGACATCGGCTTCCTCCCCGACGGGAAGGTCCTCGTCACCGAGCGCCCGGGCCGGATCTCGCTCGTCTCGGGGACGCGTCCGGGGTCGCGCACCACGCGGGTCGACGCCGACCTCGACGACGTCTACGTCTCTGGCGAGGGCGGTCTCATGGGGATGGTCGTGCACCCCGACTTCGCCTCGTCGCGGCTGTTCACGACGTGCCAGACGCACGAGGAGGGCGGTGAGCCCGAGGACGTCCGGCTCGTCACCTGGCGGCTGTCCGCCGACGGACGGTCGGCGGAGCGGGTGCGGGACCTCCTCACCGGGCTGCCGATCTCGTCGGGCCGCCACTCGGGGTGCCGGCCGACGCTCGCGGCCGACGGGGCGCTGCTCGTCGGCACCGGCGACGTCGCGCGAGCGCGTCATCCGCAGGACCGCACCAGCCTCGGCGGCAAGGTGCTGCGGCTCCACCTCGAGACCGGGAAACCGTTGCCGGACAACCCGTTCGCCTCGGCCTCGAATGCGCGCGAGAAGTACGTGTACAGCTACGGGCACCGCAACATCCAGGGTGTCACCGTGCGCCCCGGGACGGGCGAGATCTACACCGCCGAGCACGGCCCGTCGAACAACGACGAGGTCAACCGCATCGAGGCCGGCGCCAACTACGGATGGGACCCGTCGCGAGGTGGCCGCTCCGACTCCTACGACGAGTCCGTCGCGATGACCGACACCGAGCGGTTCCCGGACGCCGTGCCCGCGATCTGGCAGTCGGGGCGGACGACCCAGGCCATCTGTGCCGCCGAGTTCCTCTCCGGCGACCAGTGGGGCGGCCTCGACGGCGCGCTCGTCGTCACCGCGCTCAAGGGGGCCAAGCTGCTCGTCCTCACGCTGAAGGAGGACGGGACCCTCGCGGAGGTGTCGGTCCCCGAGGAGACGAACGACCGCTACGGGCGGCTGCGGGCCGCGCGCCTCGGGCCCGACGGCGCCCTCTACGTCACGACGACCAACGGGTCCGACGACAGGCTCCTGCGCATCACCCCTCGCACCTGACGCCCCCGCACACCGCCGCCCCTGACCGCCCCCGCGCCTCACCCCTGACGCCGCCACTCGACCCGGGCCCTGTGGATGACGCGGCACGGCAGACCCGCGCGTGCGGCACGGTGTCCCGATGCTGGGCCCCGAGCTGCCGGAGGCGCTGCGACGGGGTCCGTTCTCGGTCTCCGAGCTGCGCTCCCTCGGGCTGCCCCGGTCCCGGCTCCGCCACGGGAACCTCGTCCTCCCCACCCGGTCGGTGCGCTCGACCTCGGCGGTCTCCGGAGCCGTGAACCGCGCCGCGGCCTTCGCGAAGGCGCTCCCGCCTGACTGCGCCTTCTCGCACGTGACGGCCGCAGCCCTGCTGGGCCTGCCACTACCCCGGGTGCTCGAGCTCCAGCAGGCCCTCGACGTGATCCGCTCGACCGACCGCCCGCGGATCCGCCGGAGGGGGTGCATCGGCCACCGGGGCCTCGAGAGCCGGGAGGTGCTCGTCCTGCGGGGGGTGCGGGTCGTCGGGCCCCTCGACACCTGGGTCGACCTCGGGGAGGTTCTGGTCCGTGGGCTCGGGGTGGACGACCTCGTCGTGGTGGGTGATGCCGTGGCGAACCGGGTTCCGGGCGGCGTGGCCGGGCTCGCCCGGGGGCTCGCAGCGCGGGTGAGGCCGAGGGGCCTGGAGGGCCTCACGGCCGCCCTGCACCTCGTCCGCGCCGGCGTGCGCTCGCCGATGGAGACCCGCGCACGGCTGATGTTCCACCGTGCCGGGTTCCCCGAGCCGGAGGTCAACGGCCAGGTGAACGACCGCCAGGGCGGATGGCTCCTCGAGGGGGACCTCGTCTGGAGGGCGCAGCGCGTCGTCGGGGAGTACCAGGGCGAGGACCACGCCGACCGTCGACGCCGGAGCATCGACGCGCAGCGGGTCGCCCTTGCGGCCGCCGAGGGGTGGACGCTCCTCGAGATCTTCGCGGAGGACGTCCACGTGGCACCCCGGCGTCGGCTGACCTTGACACGCTTCGCCCGGGAGCTGCACCTCGACCCCTCGGGCCTCCGGATCGACGGGACCGACGGGACCGACGGCGCCCCCGAGCCCCGATGACCCGGCCTGCCTGTCGAGTGGCCACGACGCGCTGATGCTCCGGGCGATCCGTCAGCGTGTCGTGGCCACTCGACTCGTCCATCCGGCTCAGGCGGTGACGATGGTCGTGGTCACCTCGGTGACCGAGGGGCGCCGCGGGGTGGAGGAGAACCCGAACCGGCACGGGGGGTCGACCGGGCGCAGCGCACCGAGGTCGGCCCCGTCGAAGGTGCCGGCGAGCGCGGTGACGGCCCGGACGTCCGTGGCCCCGTAGTACTCCCGGCGCCCGGCGCGGGCCACACCGCGCGTGCGCACGCCCCGGAGGGCGACCCGCGCCACGGGGTCGGCCAGGGTCGCGAACGCCGGGGACCCGGCGAGCCCGGGCGGGACGAGGCGCAGCCACCGGCCAAGGGCGGTCCGCCCTCCCAGGGCGACCGTCACGGCCAGGGAGGGCGACTCCACCGTCCATCCACCGCCGGAAGGCCGGGGCACGACGGCGACCGGCTCGAGGCGGACCTCGTCGAAGGTGTAGGTGCTGGCGACCAGCTCGGCGACCTCCTCCGACGGCGCGAGCAGCACCCGGTGCCCCGAGGCCGTCTCGACCATCGCGTCGGCGAAGGCGCCGAACGGGCTCTCGTCCCACCACCCCACGACGACCCGGACCCCGGAGGACGACCCCACCCCGGCGATCCGGCCTCGGTACCGCTGACGCACTCCCACGCGCCCATCATCACCGTTGCGTCGGCCCCGGCAGCGGACCGGTTGCCGCGCGTCAGCCGGACGTGTTGGCTGGTCGGGACCCCGCCCCGTCGCCGGAAGGACCCTCGATGACCACGGCCCCGGACCCCGCCCCGTCCCACGTCGCCGGGCCCACCGAGCCCCCGCTGCTCGAGCAGACGATCGGCGACTGCCTCGACGCCACCGTCGAACGCTTCGGCGACCGCGACGCCCTCGTCGACCGCGCTGCAGGGGTCCGCTTCACGTGGGCTGAGCTCGGGGCGGCGGTCGACCGGCTCGCGCGCGGGTTCGTCGCCCTGGGTGTCGAGAAGGGCGACCGGGTCGGGATCTGGGCGCCGAACTGCCACGAGTGGGTTCTCGTCCAGCTCGCCACGGCCAAGGTCGGCGCGATCCTCGTCACCATCAACCCGGCCTACCGCACGCACGAGCTGACCTACGTCCTCGGTCAGGCCGGCATCCGGGTCCTCGTGACTGCGGCGTCGTTCAAGACCTCGGACTACGTCGCGATGGTCGAGCAGTCGCGGGCCGAGTCCCCGGCGCTCGAGCACGTGGTCGTCATCGGGCAGCCGTCGTGGGACGAGCTCGTCGCGGGCGCCGACGCGGTGAGCCTCGAACGGCTGCACCTGGTGCAGCGCGAGCTCACACCGGATGACGCCATCAACATCCAGTACACCTCGGGGACAACGGGATTCCCGAAGGGTGCGACGCTCTCGCACCGCAACATCCTCAACAACGGGTTCCTCGTGGGTGAGCTGTGCCGCTACACGGAGGAGGACCGCATCTGCATCCCGGTGCCGTTCTACCACTGCTTCGGCATGGTCATGGGCAACCTCGCGGCGCTCACCCACGGCGCCTGCATGGTGGTCCCCGCTCCGGGGTTCGACCCGACGCTGACCCTCGCCACGGCCTCGGAGGAGCGGTGCACGAGCCTGTACGGCGTCCCCACGATGTTCATCGCTGAGTGGGCGCTGCCCGACCACGGCTCGTACGACCTGTCCGGCGTCCGCACCGGCATCATGGCCGGCTCGCCGTGCCCCGCCTCGCTGATGACGCAGCTCATCGACTCCGGCATCGACGAGATGACCATCTGCTACGGCATGACCGAGACCTCGCCGGTGTCGACGCAGACCCGCACCGACGACACCTTCGAGCGCAAGGTCGGCACCGTCGGGACGGTGCACCCGCACCTGGAGGTCAAGGTCGTCGACCCCGTCACCGGCGAGACCGTTCCGCGCGGCACCCCGGGAGAGCTCTGCACGAGGGGGTACTCGGTGATGCTCGGGTACTGGGAGGAGCCCGAGAAGACGGCCGAGGTGCTCGTCGACGGGTGGATGCACACGGGCGACATCGCAGTCATGGACGACGACGGCTACCTGCAGATCACGGGCCGCATCAAGGACATGGTGATCCGCGGCGGCGAGAACATCTACCCCCGCGAGATCGAGGAGTTCCTCCTCACCCACCCCGACGTCCTCGACGCGCAGGTGATCGGCGTCCCGGACGACAGGTACGGCGAGGAGCTGTGTGCCTGGGTCCGGATGAGGGACGGGCGCGAGCCGCTGAGCGCCGAGGCGGTGCGCGAGTTCGCCACGGGGAAGCTGGCGCACTTCAAGATCCCGCGGTACGTCCGCGTCGTCGAGGAGTTCCCGATGACGGTCACGGGCAAGGTCCGCAAGGTCGAGATGCGCGAGGCCACGGTCGCCGAGCTGGGCCTCTGAGCCGCGCCCGTATGCGGTCCGCCCGGGCGCGATCTCGCGGAGTAGGTTGTGGCGCGACGCGCCTCCGGGCACCGCCGACGAACAGGATCCCTGATGAACGCCACCCGCCTCCTCCTGCTCCTCCTCGTCCTGCTCGTCGTGGCCTTCGTGGTCCTCTGGTTCCTCCGACGGCGCTCGACCGAACGGGACGAGCACCGCGTGGAGGCGGCCGAGCTGCGTGGGCGCGCCGAGGAGATCGGTGCGACGATGACCGGCCAGCAGGCGTTCGCCGAGCAGGCCGACGAGCGTGCCGCGGTCGCCCGCGCCGAGGCCGAGGAGCGCGCCCGTGAGGCCGCCCGGCTCGAGCAGGAGGCCGCCGAGCAGCGCGCCGCCGCCGAAGCCACCCGGCGCGAGTACGAGACGACGATGCGCCGGGCCGACGACATCGACCCCGATGTGGGGGAGTCGGCCTTCGCCCCCGTGGCGGCCGAGCCGGTGGCGGGCGAGCGGGTGGCGGACGAGTCGGCGGACGGCCCCGGTGCGGACGGCCCGGCCGCGGGTGCCGGCACCGAGGCGTCGCGCGCGTGGTCCGATGACGCCCGGCCGGCCACGCGGGCCGAGCGGCGCGAGGCGGCCGAGGCGGCCGAGGCGGCGCGGGCGAGTGGCGCGTGGGCCGCTCCGGCCGCTCCCGTCGCCGCTGCTGCGGGTGCCGCGGCCGTCGGGGCCTCGACCTGGGGCGACGAGCGCGGGTCGCGCACCGAGGACGCCGACCGGCAGCAGGTGCCGTCCCGGACCGCCTCCGACGTGACGGACAGCGAGCGGGTCGCGAGCGCCGCCGACTACCGCGACGACGTGGACGCCGAGAGCGCGGGCTCCACCGCGGTTTCCCCGGCTCCCTCCTCGGGTATGGGCACCGGTATGGCTGACGAGAACCGCGTGCAGGACCAGACCGCCGCCGACCTCTCGCGCGACACGGAGTCACCGTCCGGGGAATGGGGGGGCCCGCCGACCGCCGACACGGAGCCCGAGCGCGACGCGCAGGCCGCCCGGACGAGCGGGACCGCGGCCGCCGCCCTCGGCACCGGCGCCGCCGGAGCCGCCGCGGCGACGAGCGCCGCTGAGGACGGGTCCTCTGACGAGTCTGCCGACGACGAGGCCGTGGCCGAGGGCCGGGGAGCGGAGGGGGGCGCGTCGACCTCGCACGACACCGACGCCGGCGACGGCGCGAAGATCATCGGCGACATCGACGCGTACGCCTCCACCGAGCCCGTCCTCGCCGAGGACCAGAGCCCGCCGGTCGAGCCCGCGCGCGACGACAGCGCCGCAGGCGCGGCGGCCCTCGGTGCTGATTCCGCCGCGGACACCGGGGGCGACGCGGGTGTGCATGCCGGTGCCGACTCTCGTTCCGACTCCGTCGCCGGTGCCGACGCGGGTGCGGACGCCGATGCGGGTGCGGATGCCGGTGCCGACGCGGGTGCGGACGCCGACGCAGGTGCCGATGCGGGTGCGGATGCCGGTGCCGACGCCGCTGACGGTGCGCAGATCATCGGTGACATCGACGCCTACGCCTCCACCGAGCCCGTCCTCGCCGAGGACCAGAGCCCGCCGGTCGAGCTCGCGCGCGACGACAGCACCACGGGTGCCGGGGACCTCCGAGCAGGTGCCGACGCCGACGACTCCGGTGCGGATGCCGGCGCCGACGCCGGTGCCGGTGCCGGTGCCGACGCCGATGCCGGTGCCGACTCCGGGGCGGGGTCCACCGCGTCCCACGACGACACCCTCGGTGACGAGGCGCACGCCGAGGCCGAGGCGGGTGGCGAGGTCGCGGCCTCCGCCGAGGACTCCCCGGCCGTCACGGGCGCGGACCGCTTCGACACCACGCCCGAGCGCGACTGGGCGGCCGACGAGGGCGAGCTCCTCGAGGAGAACCAGGCCCGCGCCGAGCGCCTCGAGGAGGAGCGGTCCGACCTCGACGGCGACTCGAGCACGACCGAGGGGTCGTGGGCCGGCACCGCGGGCACCTCCGACGCCGCCGGCACCTCGGACACCACCGACACCACGACCGGCGCCGACACGACGGACGGCGCCGGGGTCGCCGAGCAGTCGGCCTCCGGCACCGAGGACCTCCCGACGGGCACCGACCAGGGACCCGGTGAGCGGGCCGCTCGGCGCATCTCGGAGTTCCACGAGCTGCGCGACGGCGGCTTCGGCGTCGGGTCCGCCGCGGTGCTCGACGACGGAGCCCAGCCGCTGGACCACGCCGTCCAGGGCTTCCGCGACTCGATGACGTTCCGCTCCCCGGGGGACCCCGGTTACGACGACGGCGAGCCCGACGTGTGGTTCTACGACGAGGCAGCCGCCGAGCGCAGCGGGTTCCGCCGCACGGAGGGCTGACCCCCGGGCCACACCCGGGACGTGGGTGGGGATCGTCGGCAGGGCGACGGTCCCCACCCACGTCCGTGTCCGGGTCGTCCTCACCGACCCCGACGGCAACGCTTCCGCACCATGCCGACCGCCCTGCACGTCCCACTGGACGGGAGCACCGTGTCGTGACCTCTCGCCGCGATGGGTCGAGCCGCTAGGTTCGACCCACCGCCCACGTCGTCGAGAGGATCGTCCGTGCGCATCGGAGTGCCCAGGGAGTCGCTGCCGGGTGAGACCCGCGTGGCCGCGACCCCGAAGACCGTCGAGCAGCTGCGCGCCCTCGGCTACGCGGTGTTCGTGGAGTCCGGAGCCGGGGCAAAGGCCTCCTTCGACGACACGGCCTACGCGCGCGCCGGCGCCGACGTCATCGACGAGGCCGTCTGGAACGCCGACGTCCTGCTGAAGGTCAACGCGCCCGGCGGGGCCGAGCTGGCGCTGCTGCGACCGGGCCAGGTCGTCGTCTCGCTCATCGGGCCGGCGCTGAACCCGGACCTCGTCGAGGCGCTCGCGGCGCGCGGGGTCACGGCGCTCGCCATGGACGCCGTCCCGCGGATCAGCCGCGCCCAGTCCCTGGACGTGCTGTCGTCGATGGCGAACATCGGCGGCTACCGCGCGGTCGTGGAGGCCGCGCACGAGTTCGGCTCGTTCTTCACCGGCCAGGTCACCGCGGCCGGGAAGGTCCCCCCGGCCAAGGTGCTCGTCGTCGGGGCCGGCGTCGCGGGCCTGGCCGCGATCGGCACCGCGCGCTCGCTCGGCGCGATCGTGCGGGCCTTCGACGCCCGCGCGGAGGTGGCCGAGCAGGTGGAGTCGATGGGCGCGGACTTCCTGCGCATCGACATCGAGGACACCGGCCCCTCGGCCGACGGGTACGCCAGGGAGACCAGCGCCGACTTCGACGCCAAGGCCGCCGCGCTGTACGCCGAGCAGGCGGCCGACGTCGACATCGTCATCACCACGGCCCTCATCCCGGGCCGTCCCGCGCCGCGCCTGTTCACCGAGTCGATGGTGGCGTCGATGAAGCCCGGCTCGGTCGTGGTCGACATGGCCGCAGCCAACGGCGGCAACGTCGCCGGCACCGTGGCCGGGCAGAAGGTCGTGACCGCGAACGGGGTGACGATCCTGGGATACACCGACCTCCCGGGGCGGCTGCCCACCCAGGCGAGCCAGATGTTCGGCACGAACCTGGTGAACCTGCTCAAGCTCCTCACCCCCGGCAAGGACGGCGAGCTCGTCCTCGACCTCGACGACGTCGTCCAGCGCGGGATGACGGTCGTGCGCGACGGCGAGGTGCTCTGGCCGCCGCCGCCGGTGCAGGTGTCCGCCGCACCCGCGGCCGGGACGGCCGTGGAGCCCGCCCCACCCCCGGAGCCGAGGCAGCCGTGGCTGACCCCGCAGCGCCGGCTCGGCCTCGCGGTCGCGGGCGCCGCGGTCTTCCTCCTCGTCGCGGCGTTCGCGCCGGCGCCCTTCCTCGGGCACTTCATGGTGTTCATGCTCTCGGTCGTCGTCGGGTTCTACGTCATCGGCAACGTCCACCACGCTTTGCACACCCCGCTGATGTCGGTGACCAACGCGATCAGCGGGATCATCGTCGTCGGGGCGCTGCTGCAGGTCGGGCACGACTCGCTCGCGGTGTCGGCGCTGGCGTTCGTGGCGATCCTCGTCGCGAGCGTCAACGTGTTCGGCGGGTTCCGGGTCACCGCGCGGATGCTGCAGATGTTCCGCCGCGAGGGGGCCACCCGATGACGCTCTCCCTCACCCTGGTCCAGGGCGCCTACATCGTCGCGGGGCTGCTGTTCATCCTCGCCCTCGCCGGGCTGTCGCGGCACGAGACCGCACGCAACGGCAACCGCTTCGGCATCGCCGGGATGGCGATCGCGCTCGTGGTCACCGTCCTGGCCGCGACCGGCGGGGTCGACGCCGGCGCCGGCGGGGTCGACCGCGAGGGCTCGGGCTGGGCCGGGCTCGCTCTGGTCGTGGTCGCGATGGCGATCGGCGCGGTCATCGGCCTGGACCGGGCCAAGAAGGTCGAGATGACCGGCATGCCCGAGCTCATCGCGATGCTGCACTCCTTCGTCGGGCTCGCCGCGGTCCTCGTCGGGTGGAACTCCTCCTACGAGACCACCGCGTACCCGGCGATCCACGACGTCGAGGTCATGGTCGGCGTCTTCATCGGCGCGGTCACGTTCACCGGCTCGATCGTGGCGTTCCTGAAGCTGTCGGCGCGGATCAGGTCCGCCCCGCTCATGCTGCCCGGGCGCAACTGGCTCAACCTCGGCGCGATCGTCGCGTTCGTCGTCCTCACCGTCGTCTACGTCCTGCTCCCTGCGGACGCGGTCGCGGTGCGCGCCACCGTCCTGGGCGTGGTCACCCTCGTCGCCCTCGCACTGGGGTGGCACCTCGTGGCCTCGATCGGCGGCGGCGACATGCCCGTCGTGGTGTCGATGCTCAACAGCTACTCCGGCTGGGCGGCCGCCGCCGCGGGCTTCCTCCTCGGCAACGACCTGCTCATCATCACCGGCGCCCTCGTCGGCTCCTCCGGTGCCTACCTGTCCTACATCATGTGCCGCGCGATGAACCGCTCGTTCCTCTCGGTCATCGCCGGCGGCTTCGGGGTCGAGGGCGGCACGGTGTCGGCCGACGTCGACTACGGCGAGCACCGCGAGGTCACCGCCGAGGGCGCGGCCGAGCTCCTCACCAGCGCCCGCTCGGTCCTCATCACCCCCGGGTACGGGATGGCCGTGGCGCAGGCGCAGTACCCCGTCGCCGACCTCACCGCGAAGCTGCGTGAACGCGGCGTCGACGTCAGGTTCGGGATCCACCCCGTCGCCGGGCGCCTGCCCGGGCACATGAACGTCCTGCTCGCCGAGGCCCACGTCCCCTACGACATCGTCCTGGAGATGGACGAGGTCAACGACGACCTCGCCGACACCGACGTCGTCCTCGTCATCGGCGCCAACGACACCGTCAACCCCGCCGCCGCGGAGGATCCCACCTCCCCGATCGCCGGGATGCCCGTCCTGCGGGTGTGGGAAGCCGCCCACGTCATCGTGTTCAAACGCTCCATGGCCACCGGCTACGCCGGGGTGCAGAACCCCCTGTTCTTCCGCGAGAACACCCAGATGCTCTTCGGCGACGCCAAGGACCGCGTCGAGGACATCATCCGCGCCCTCTGACCCACCCCCGCCCGCCTCGTGTGCCCAGCTGGCCGCCCCGGCAGCCAGCTGGGCACACGACTCGAGGATGGAGCGGGCGGACGCGGGGGAGGGCGGCGTCGGGGCGCCGGTAGGCTGCCCGGCGTGAGCGAGCCGACCCCGACCTCCATCACCTACGCCGAGGCCGGCGTCGACGTCGAGGCCGGTGACAAGGCCGTCGAGCTGATGAAGGCGAGCGTCCGGCGCGCGACGCGACCGGAGGTGCTCGGCGGGCTCGGGGGCTTCGCGGGGATGTTCGACGCCTCAGCCATCGCCCGGATGGCGCGCCCCGTCCTCGCGACGAGCACCGACGGCGTCGGCACGAAGGTCGCCATCGCCCAGGCCCTCGACCGGCACGAGACCATCGGGTTCGACCTCGTCGGGATGGTCGTCGACGACATCGTCGTCTGCGGCGCCGAGCCGCTCTTCATGACCGACTACATCGCCACGGGCACGGTGGTCCCCGAGCGGATCGCCGCGATCGTGTCCGGGATCGCGCGCGCCTGCGAGCAGGCGCGGGTCGCCCTCGTCGGAGGCGAGACCGCAGAGCACCCCGGGCTCCTCGACCCCGACGAGTACGACGTCGCAGGCGCGGCCACCGGGGTCGTCGAGTACGCCGACGTCCTCGGTCCGCAGCGGGTCGTCCCGGGCGACGTCGTCCTCGGCCTCGCGAGCAGTGGTCTGCACTCCAACGGGTACTCGCTCGTGCGCCGCGTCGTCGCCCACGCCGGCTGGGAGCTCGACCGCCACGTCGACGAGTTCGGGCGCACCCTGGGTGAGGAGCTGCTCGAGCCCACCCGCGTCTACGCCGCCGACCTGCTCGACCTCGTCCGCCTCGAGGGCGTCGACGTCCACTCCCTCTCGCACGTCACCGGTGGCGGGCTCGCCGCCAACCTGGCCCGCGTCCTCCCCCGGCACGTGCACGCCCGGCTCGACCGCGCGACGTGGACCCCGCCGGCCGTCTTCTCCACGGTCCAGGCCCTCGGCGGCGTCCCCCGAGCCGACCTCGAGCGCACCCTCAACCAGGGCGTCGGCTTCGTCGCGGTCCTGCCCCCCACCGGGGTCGGCGCCGCAGTCGCCCACCTCGAGGCCCGCGGCATCCGCACGTGGGTCATCGGCGAGGTCCACGAGGCCGCCACGGCACCGGTCGAGGACGGCGTCGAGGTCGTCCGGGGCGCCAAGGGTGTCGAGGGCGGAGCCGTCCAGGTCGTCGGAGAGCACCCGACGGCCTGACCCCTAGCCCCAGATCGACGTGGCCCACTCGGGGTGGTCGATGAACGGGTTGCGGTTGCCCTGCCACGCCGCGTGGATGCGGTCGTTGCGCCGCATCTCGAAACCGTCCACGGGGTCCTCGGTGTTCCACTGCAGGAGGACGGACAGCTTGCCGTGGAAGGCCGTCGAGCCGTTGACCGTGTTGTTCAGCTCGAGGTCGGCGAAGCCGTCGTCGCCGTTGTAGCGGACGGCCATGTAGAAGAGCATCCGGGCGACGTCACCCTTGACGGCGTCGCGCGGCTCGAAGGAGTCGCTGTCGGTCCAGCAGTCGGAGCACTGGCTGACGGCACTGCCGCCGAGGTCGAAGTCCTTGTTGCCGCGGGTCGAGTTGACCGTGACGTCCTCGGGGCGCAGGTGGTGCACGTCGGTGCCGGGACCTGCCACGGTGCCGAAGCCGCCGTGCGACTGGGCCCACGTGTGCTCACGGTTCCAGTCGTCCGGGTCCCCGCCGTTCAACGTCTTCGACAGGGAGAGACCGGAGTACAGCGTGCGCACGTTGGCCGAGTTGTTCGGGTCCTGGTCGGTGTCCTTGAGCGCCTCCCACACCTGGTCGTACGTCAGGCGGGTGTTGCCGTCGATGATGTCGTGGAGCGAGGTCTTGAGGGCGCTGCCCGTCCTGCCCACGGCCGGCGCGTAGTAGGTGCTGTCCCACGGGCTGGTCCCGCCGGGCGGTGGTTGGGTGCCGCCGGCGAACGCGAAGGCCGACGTGCCCGTCATCCCGGGGTGGGAGAAGTACGCGGCCAGCGTGCCGGTGACGTCGATCTGCCTGCCCTTGAGGGTCGGGTTGGTCCTGAGCCCCCACTGCGCGCGGAACGCCGAGGGGATCTGGACGTAGAGCATCTGCGAGGTGTTCGTCGTCGACGCGGTGTCGGCGATGGCGAGGGCGTAGTCGTTCGGGTAGCCCGACGTCACGACGGTGTTCGTCGCCGTCGGCTGGCCCACGACGTAGCCGCGGACGGTCTGGGTCGAGCCGTCCTGCTGGCCGATGGCCTGGGCCACCGTGAGGGGGGCCGCGGCCTGCGACGGGGTGGCGGCCAGGCCGAGGACGGAGATCAGGGCGAGGGTGAGGGCGACGCCCAGGGTGCGGGTGCGGTTCCTCCGGTGGTGTCCGGTCATGGCCGGTGAGCCTGCCGCACAATCCAGCCCGGCGCGCGTCGAGCGGATGACGCGCGCCGGGTGTCCATCGAGCCGTCACCTCAGCGCTGGACGAACACCGCCACGGTCCGAGCCGGGACGGTGAACGTGCCGGCCCGACGGTGTCGTCGATGCGCATGACGATGAGGCCCGGCGTCCGGGCCGGGCCAGCGCCCGGGAAGGAGGCCTTCTGCTGCACGAGGCCTGGTGTGCGTGACCTCGCGGGCGCCGGGGAGATGAGTACGGGGGCCCATGACGGCGGTCGCGCCACGGCGTCATCCTCGAGGGCGTGTCGACCGCCGTGCCCGTCCCTCCCCCTCACCCGCGTGGCGCAGGGGCCACGCCGGTGCCCGGGACACGACGCGACGTGGTCGAGGCCCGGCGCTGGGCCACGGCCCGGCGCTGGGCCGTGGGGGTGCTCACGCTGGCGAGCGTGGCACTCGCGGGATGGCTCGCGCTCGTCCTCGTCGCGGCATCGCTGGTGGTCCGGGCGGTCGAGGTCGTCCGGCCCGGTTCGCCACCCGGTGGCGTCGACGGTGTCGGGATCGCCGCCGATGTGCTCCCGGGCGTGTTCCTCGGTTGGTGCACCGGCCTCGCCGCGACGGCGACCCTCGCGCGTGGTGACGCCCTCGGTGCGCGGGCGAACGGGGTGACGGGGGCCCTGCTCGGGGTCGTCGCCGGGGCGCTCGTCCTCCGCCTCACCGGCGTCCTCTGACTCCGGGTCAGACGACGGCGACCTGCGGTCCGTAGAGGGCCATCGCGCCGAGCGCGCGCTCGTGGTTCTCGGTGGTCGAGCCCGCGCACCCGGCGGCGTACACGCGCAGGGTCGCGCCCGCATCGGCGGCGGGCAGCACGGTCGAGAGCACGCAGCAGTCGGTGGACACCCCGGTGACGGTGAGGTGCGCGTCGTCGCCGACGACCTCGCGCAGCCCCGGCCACTTGCCGAAGGTCCCCATCGTCACGACGTGCACCGCGACGTTGGCGAGCTCGGGGACGACGGCGTAGAGCGGGTCCTCGTCGGGGACGAGGGCGAACGGCCACGCGTCGTAGTACGGCCCCCACGACCCGCCGAGCGAGGGGTCTGCCACGAACCGCGTGACGACGGTGCGCTCGGGGCCGTATGCCTCGGCGAGGGCGGCGATGCGCGGCGCGACCTCCGTCCACATCGGCGAGCCCCAGGCCGAGGTCGTCGGGTCGGCGAAGATCGCCTGCGGGTCGACGACGACGAGCCAGCCGCCGTCGACGACCTCGGGCACGGGGGTGGCGGGTGCGGTCACCGGGCCCGCTCGGCCGCGGGCGCCGCCGCGCGGGCCTCGGACTCCTGGCGGGCGACCGCGCGACGGCGGGCGACGTAGGTGACGGCGAACCCGATGACGAGGGCGAGCAGGACGCCGATGTTCGAGTAGGGCCAGGCGCCGTCCCAGTAGGGCCCGGCGGGGTCGTCGACGTAGGTGCCGAGGCCGAGCGGCTCGAGGAGGTAGCCCTGCCAGTTGTTCCAGGCGGCGTCCGCGGCGAAGTTGTTGACGACCAGGCCCCAGCCGACGAGGGAGGCCACGACCATCGTCGCGATCGAGGTCCAGTCCCAGGCGCCGTACCGGCCCCGCACGTCGAACAGCGCGTCGGCCCCGTCCCGGCCCCAGTCGTAGTCCTTGCGGCGCAGCGCGAGGTCGGCGATGAAGATGCCGGCCCACGCGGCGAGCGGAACCCCGAGGGTGATGAGGAAGCTCTGGAACGGGCCGAGGAAGTCCTCGGCGACGAAGACGACGAAGAACGTGCCGAGGGTGAGGATGACGCCGTCGATGAGCGCGGCGGCCGGCCGCGGGATCCGCACACCGAGCGAGAGCAGGGTCAGGCCGGACGAGTAGATGCCGAGGACCGCCCCGGAGACGAGGGAGAGGATCACCGCGACGAGGAAGGGCACGAGGAACCACGTGGGCAGGACCGAGGCGAGGGTGCCGATGGGGTCGGCGGGGATGCCCTCGAGGATCGCCGGGTCGGACGCCGCGAGGAACAGCCCGAAGGTGACGAGCAGGACCGGGGCGATCGCGCCGCCGAAGGTGTTCCAGAAGACGATGGCCGCACCGGGCGACGACCGGTGCTGGTAGCGCGACCAGTCGGCGGCGATGTTGATCCAGCCCAGACCGAAGCCCGTCATCAGCATGACGAAGGCGCCGATGACGGACTGGAAGGAGCCCGACGGCACGGCGGCGACCGCGGACCAGTCGATCTCCCCCGCCGCGACGACGACGAACACGACCGTGACGACGCCGGTGACCCACGTGAGCACCGACTGCATTCGCATGATGACGTGGTAGCCCGCGACCGAGGCGCTGACGATGAGCAGCGCGACGACGACGGCCGCCGCGACCTTCGTGCCGGTGCCCCCGCCCCAGCCGAGCCGCTCGAAGATCGTCGCCGTGGCGAGGACCGCGAGGATGGCGAGGAAGGTCTCCCAGCCGATGGAGACGAGCCAGGACAGGACGCCGGGGACCTTCTGCCCGGTCACGCCGAACGAGGCCCGCGACAGGATCATCGTCGGGGCCGAGCCCCGCTTGCCCGCGATGGCCACGAGCCCGCAGAGGAGGAAGGAGACGACGATCCCGAGCACCGTGACGAGGACGCCCTGCCAGACCGAGATGCCGAAGCCGAGGACGAACGCCGCGTACGAGATGCCGAAGACGGACACGTTGGCCGCGAACCACGGCCAGAACAGGTCACGGGGGCGGGCGGTGCGCTCGGCCTCGTCGATGATCTCGATGCCGGTGGTCTCGACCCCGAGCCGCTGCGTCGCGGCAACCGTCGTCTCACTCATGGGGCGAGCATAGGACCGCCCGGGGACCGCGTGAGGGCGGCCCACCTGTGGGAATGCGCGACCGGGGGCCGGTCAGGGAACTGGCACCCCGTGAGCCCGCGCCGTCGGCGCGGGTCGCACGAGGTGACGGGTCAGGTCGGCGTCAACGCCGACCCGAGGACCACTGACCGTAGTCGTCCTCGTCCTCCAGGTCGCGGTCCTCGCTGGTCGCGCGGCCACCGCCCTGGCTGGTTCCGTGTAGTTCTCGCTCAAGCGCGGAGAGGTCGGTGTCCGGGCTGTAGTACTTCAGCTCGCGAGCGACCTTCGTCTGCTTGGCCTTGGCTCGGCCGCGCCCCATGGCGTGACCCCCTCGTGCGTCTGCCGGGGCGGCATCGCGAGTCGGACGGCCCCGTTTCTGGGGTCATCCCACGTCGCGGAGCGGTCCCGGGAATCGTGTGTGTGTCGTGGCGCCAACGGTACATGACAGCGGGCGGTCCGGCGACGCCGTCCCGGACAACGGCGCACCGGCGCGCCGTGTTCCCGGCCACGCCCGGCCGGAGGAGGCCGGGGGCTCAGGAGCCCCGGGTCCCGACCGGGTCGCCGGGCAGCCAGGGTCGCCGTCCGCCGGCCGCGATCCGCCGCTCGGCGAGGCGGTCGGCGGCCACCGCGGGGCTGACGTCGTGCTCGTCGGCCTCGCGCAGGACCGTGAGGGTCTGGTCGAAGATCCCGGTGGTCCGGGCCCGGGCGCGGTCCATGTCGAAGCCGTTCAGCTCGTCGCTCACCTGGATGACGCCGCCCGCGTTGACGAGGAAGTCCGGTGCGTAGGTGATCCCGCGCGCCCGGAGCCGGTCGGCGGTGCCGCCCCCGCCCTCGCTCGTGAGCTGGTTGTTGGCGCCGCCGCACACGACCTGCACGCGCAGGACGTCGACGGTGTGGTCGTCGAGGGCGCCACCGAGCGCGTTGGGGCTGTAGACGTCGAGGTCGGTCCGGACCAGGTCGTAGGCGTCGGCCACGGCCGTGACCTGCGGGTGATCCGCGAGCAGCGACCGGACCGCGTCGTCGGAGACGTCGGTGACGACCACGTGGGCGCCGTCCTCGAGGAGGTGCTCGGTGAGCCGGCGCCCCACCTTGCCGACCCCGGCGATCCCGACCCGGCGCCCGGCGAGCGTCGGCTCCCCCCACACGTGCTGGGCAGCGGCCCGCATCCCCTGGAAGACGCCCCACGCGGTGAGCACGGAGGAGTCGCCGGCGCCGCCGCGCTCGGGGGAGCGGCCGGTGGCCCAGCGGGTCGACTCGCCGACGACGTCCATGTCGGCGACGTAGGTGCCGACGTCGCACGCGGTGACGTAGCGGCCCCCCAGGGACTCCACGAAGCGCCCGTACGCGCGGAGCAGCTCGGGTGTCTTGTCCCGGGTGGGGTCGCCGACGATGACGGCCTTGCCGCCGCCGTGGTCGAGCCCGGCGACGGCGTTCTTGCTCGTCATCGCGCGCGACAGGCGCAGGACGTCGGCGAGGGCGTGGTCCATCGACGCGTAGGGGTGGAACCGGGTGCCGCCCAGACCCGGCCCGAGGGCGGTGTCGTGGAGGGCGATGACGGCGCGCAGCCCGGTCTCCGGGTCGCGGCAGAAGGCGACCTGCTCGTGGCCGGTGAGGTCGATGAGGTCCGTGGCCATGCCACAACGCTAGACCTCGACAGGAGGGGTCCGACGGTCGGAGGGATGTGAGACTGGGCCAGGTCCCACCCACCGATCGAGGAGCGTGTCGTGCTGAGAGTCGGCTACAAGGCGTCGGCGGAGCAGTTCTCGCCCGAGGAGCTCGCGGGCTACGCCGTGCGCGCCGAGGAGCTGGGGCTGGACTCGGTGACCGTCTCGGACCACTTCCAGCCGTGGCGGCTCGAGGGTGGTCACGCGCCGAACTCGATGGCGTGGATGGCGTGGGTCCTCGCCCGCACCGAGCGGGTCGTCCTCGGGACGTCCGTGATGACGCCGACCTTCCGCTACAACCCGGCGGTGGTGGCACAGACCTTCGCGACGATGGCCTGTCTGGCACCGGGGCGGGTGCTCCTCGGGGTCGGCACGGGCGAGGCCCTCAACGAGGTCGCCGTCGGGTCGGTCGGCGAGGGGGAGTGGCCCGAGTTCAAGGAGCGGTTCGCCCGGCTGCGTGAGTCGGTGCAGCTGATGCGCCGGTTGTGGACCGAGGACCGGGTGAGCTTCGAGGGGGAGTACTACCGAACCGAGGACGCCGCGATCTACGACCGCCCGGAGGAGCCGGTGCCCGTGTACGTCGCCGCGGGTGGCCCGATGGTCGCCCGGTACGCCGGGCGCGTGGCGGACGGGTTCATCTGCACCTCGGGCAAGGGGCGTGAGCTCTACGCCGACCAGCTCGTGCCGGCGGTCGACGAGGGGCTGTCGAAGGCCGGGCGTGCGGCCGACGCGGTCGACCGGATGATCGAGGTCAAGGTGTCCTACGACCCCGATCCCGGACAGGCCCTGGAGAACACGCGGTTCTGGGCGCCGCTGTCGCTCACCGCCGAGCAGAAGCACTCGATCCACAGCCCGGCCGAGATGGAGAAGGCGGCCGACGAGCTGCCGATCGAGCAGGTCGCCAAGCGCTGGATCGTCGCGTCCGAGCCGGAGGAGGTGGTCGAGGCCATGCGCGTCTACACCGACCTCGGGTTCGACCACCTCGTCGTCCACGGACCCGGGCACGACCAGGAGCGCTTCCTCACGACCTTCACCGAGCAGGTGCTCCCGGGGCTGCGCGAGCTGGTCCCGGCGGCCCGGTGACGGTGCCGGCGCGGGTTCCCGCGCCCCCGGCCGTCCTCCGCCTGCGCGGCCGAGAGTTCTCCGCCGCGCGGCCGGCGGTCATGGCCATCGTCAACCGCACGCCCGACTCCTTCTGGTCCGGCAACCGGCACAGCGACCTCGACTCCGCCCGGCGCGCCCTCGACGAGGCGGTCGAGTCCGGCGCCGACGTCGTCGACGTCGGTGGGGTCCGGGCCGGGCAGGAGGGGCCGGTCGTGTCGGCCGAGGAGGAGGTCGAGCGGGTCGTGCCCTTCCTCGCCCTCGCCCGGGACGCACATCCGGACCTCGTCCTCAGCCTCGACACCTGGCGGGCGTCGGTGGCCTCGACGGCGGCGGCCGAGGCGGGCCTGGACCTCGTCAACGACACGTGGCAGGGGGCCGACCCCGACCTCGTCCACGTGGCGGCGTCGGTGGGAGCGGGGTACGTCGTCTCGCACACCGGCGGGCTGCCGCCGCGGACCGACCCCGTGGGCGTGACCTACCCGCCCGAGCCGCTCGGGGTCGTCGACGACGCGTTGCGCGTGCTGGGTGAGGGGGCCGCGCGGGCCGTGGAGGCCGGGGTCGCGGCCGACCGGGTGCTCGTCGACCCGACCCTCGACTTCGGCAAGACCACGGCGCACTCGTTGACGCTGTTGCGGCACACCGAGGCCGTCGTCGCGTTGGGGTTCCCTGTGCTGCAGGCGCTTTCGCGCAAGGACTTCGTCGGCGAGACGCTGGCGCTCGAGGCCGACGACCGGCTCGAGGGCACGCTGGCCGCCACGGCGGTCGCGGCGTGGCTCGGCGCCACGGTGTTCCGGGCGCACGACGTCCGGGCCACCCGGCGGGTCGTCGACATGGTCGCGTCGATCCGCGGCGACCGGGCCCCGGCGGTCTCGGTGCGCGGGGTGCCGTCGTGATCGTCCCGCCGGGGGTGGGTCCGGGGTCGGACGCGGGTGGCGGGGCGCTCGCGGGCATCCGGGTCGTCGAGCTCGGCGGCATCGGCCCGGTGCCCTTCGCCGGGATGGTCCTCGCCGAGCTGGGGGCCGATGTCGTCCGGGTCGACCGCCCGCACGAGACGAACCCGCTGGCGCTCGCCGGCGGGCTGCGGCGGTCGAGGCCGAGCATCGCCGTCGACCTCAAGCACCCGGACGGTCGGGCGCTCGTGCAGCGCCTCGTCGACGAGGCCGACGTCCTCGTCGAGGGGTGGCGGCCCGGCGTCGCCGAGCGGCTGGGGCTCGGGCCGTCGGAGTGCCTGGCGCGCAACCCGCGGCTCGTCCACGGCCGGATGACGGGGTGGGGCCAGACGGGTCCGTGGGCACGCAGTGCGGGCCACGACCTCACCTACGCGGCCGTGTCCGGGTCGCTCCACGCCCTCGGGCCGGAGGAGCGCCCCGTCGTCCCGGTCCCACCCGTCGCCGACTTCGCGGGCGGGTCGATGTACCTCGTGACCGGCATCCTCGCGGCCCTCGTCTCGCGGTCGAGCACCGGACGCGGCCAGGTCGTCGACGCGGCGATGGTGGAGGGCGCGGCGCACCTCGCGAGCCTCGTCCACGGCCTCCTCGGCGCGGGAGGCTGGCGCGACGAGCGAGCGGCCAACCTCCTCGACGGCGGGGCGCCGTTCTACGACGTGTACGCCTGCGCCGATGGGGAGTTCGTCGCCGTGGGGGCCCTCGAGCCGGAGTTCTGGCGGGCCCTCGTCGACGGTCTCGGGGTCGACGTCGGGGTCGACCAGTACGACACGGAGGGGTGGCCGGCGCAGCGTGCGGCGTTCGCGGCCGCCTTCCGGCTGCGGACGAGGGACGCGTGGGCCGAGCACTTCGCCGGGTCGGACGCCTGCGTCGCGCCGGTGCTGTCGCTCGCCGAGGCCGCGTCGCACCCCCAGCTCGCCGCGCGGGGGACCTTCGCTCCGGGGCCGTCCGGGCACCCGGTACCCCGCACGCCGCCCCGGCTGTCCGGCACGCCGTCGCTCGACCCCGGACCGGAGCCTGCACCGGGGGCCGACACCGTCGCGTGGCTGACGAGCCACGGGTTCTCCGAGGAGGAGGTCTCGGCGCTCGTCGGATGCGGCGCCGTCCACCAGGCCTGAGGGTGTTCGATGGGGGCCATGAGCGAGAACCCCGAACAGCCCGCCGCCCGCGTCCGGGTCGAGGTCGAGGGCGGTGCCGGGCTCGTCGTCCTCGACGCTCCGCACCGGCTGAACGCGGTGGACCCGGCGATGTGCGCCGAGGTCGTCGCGGCCGTGCGGCGCCTCGATGACGACCCGGCCGTGCGCGTCATCGCACTCAGTGGGGAGGGGCGCGGGTTCTGCTCCGGCGCACCGCTGTCGGAGTCGGGTGCGGACATGGGCGTGCTCGATGCAGGTGCCGAGGTCGTGCGCACGCTGCTCGCTGCCCGGACTCCGACCGTGGCCCTCGTCCACGGGGTCGCGGCGGGCATCGGGGTGCCGATGGCCCTGGCCTGCGACTACGTGCTGGCCGCCGACGAGGCGCCCTTCGTGCTGGCGTTCGCGCGGATCGGGCTCATGCCGGACGGCGGCGCGACCGCCCTGGTGACGGCAGCGGTCGGGAGGGCACGCGCCCTCCGCCTCGCGATGACGGGGGAGCGGCTCGACGGCCGCACCGCCGCCGACTGGGGGCTCGTCGCCGAGTCGGTGCCCGCCGAGGAGTTCGCGGCCCGGGCGGAGCTGCTCCTCGCCTCGTTCGCCCGGGGCGCCACGGGGGCCCTCGGCGAGACGGCGGCTGCGGTCAACGCCGCCTCGCTCGACGTCGAGGCCGCCCTGGCCCGCGAGGACGCCGGGCAGCGCCGCCTCGCCGCCACCGAGGACCACCGCGAGGGCGTGCGGGCCTTCCTCGGCAAGCGCGACCCGGAGTTCCACGCCCGCTGACCGCTGGATGCGTACGCGGGCGGGCGTGCTGAGATCGACCTATTGGTCGATTCCGTTACGGGGAGGGCGTGCTGAGATCGACCTATTGGTCGATTCCGGTGCGGGGAGGGCGTGGCGTCAGGATCGCGTCAAGACACCGTCGGGGGGCATCAGCGACCCCGGGCGACCGCGCCGCCGCTGCTTGCGTGGACGGCATGTGGCACGACCTCCTCGCGGGCACGATCGCCCTGCTCCTCCTCGCGTACCTGACCCACGCCCTCGTCCACCCAGACCGGTTCTGAGGGACGACGATGAGCACCGCCGTCCAGACCGGCGCCGCCGTCCTCCTCGTGGCCGCCGTGCTGGCGGCCGCCCACGTGCCGCTGGGGTCGTGGCTGCACCGCGTCTTCATCGACGAGTCCGACTGGCGCGTCGAACGTGTCATCTACCGGGTCGTGGGCGTCGACCCGCGCACCGAGCAGCGCTGGAGCGGGTATGCCGGCTCGGTGCTCGCCCTCGCGGCGGCCTCCGTCGCGCTGCTGTTCGTGCTCGTCCTCGTCCAGGGTCGGCTGCCGTGGTCGCTCGACCGGTCGATGGACTGGGACACCGCGCTCAACACGGCCGTCTCGTTCACGACGAACACGAACTGGCAGTCCTACGCCGGCGAGGCGGGCACGGGTCACACGGTCCAGATGCTCGGGCTCACCGTGCAGAACTTCGTCTCGGCGGCCACCGGCCTCGCCGTGGCGATCGCCGTCGTGCGCGGCCTGGCCCGCGCGGAGACGGACCGGGTCGGCAACTTCTGGGTGGACCTCGTCCGCGGGACCGTGCGCGTCCTCCTGCCGCTCGCGGCCGTCGCCGCGGTGCTGCTGCTGCTCGGCGGCGTCATCCAGAACCTCGCCGCGCCGCACACCATCGAGACCCTCACGGGGGTGTCGCAGGTGGTCCAGGGCGGCCCGGTCGCCTCGCAGGAGGCCATCAAGGAGCTCGGCACCAACGGCGGGGGGTTCTTCAACGCCAACTCCTCCCACCCGTTCGAGAACCCCGGCCCGTGGACCAACGTCCTCGAGATCGTCCTGCTCCTCCTCATCCCGTTCTCCCTCCCGTACACGTTCGGCCTCCTGGTCCGCGACCGCCGCCAGGGGGCCGTCGCCGCCGCGGTCATGGGCACCCTGCTCCTCGCCGGAGTCGTCCTCACCACCTGGGCGGAGGTTGCGGCGTCCTCGGGCCCGCTCGGCTCGATGGAGGGCAAGGAGGTGCGCTTCGGCCTCCCGTGGTCGACGCTCTTCGCGGCCGCCACGACAGGCACCTCGACCGGTGCCGTCAACTCGATGCACGACTCGTACAGCGCCCTCGGCGGCGGTGTCCCGCTGCTCAGCATGCTCCTCGGCGAGGTGTCGCCGGGCGGGGTCGGGACGGGGCTCTGCTCCTACCTCGTCGTCGTCGTGCTCGCGGTGTTCATCGCCGGCCTGATGGTCGGCCGCACGCCCGAGCTGCTCGGCAAGACGATCGGTCGCTCGGAGGTCACCAGCGCGGCGCTCGTGACCCTGACGATGCCCGCGCTGGTGCTCCTGGGCACCGGTCTCGCCGTCGTCCTCCCCGTCTCGCTCGACGCCCGGCTCAACGAGGGCACGCACGGTCTCAGCGAGCTGATGTACGCCGTCGCCTCGGCGGCGAACAACAACGGCTCGGCGTTCGCGGGCCTCTCGGCGGACCAGCCCTTCCTCAACCTGCTGCTCGCGGGATGCATGGCCGTGGGCCGCTTCCTGCCGATCGTCCTCGTCCTGCGTCTCGCGGGATCGCTCGCGGCGCAGCGGCGCCGACCGGTCACGCCCGGGACGATGCCCACCCACACCCCGCTCTTCACCACCCTCGTCATCGGCACCGTCGTCGTCGTCGCCGGCCTGACGTTCTTCCCCTCCCTCGCCCTGGGACCGGTCGCGGAGGCGCTGTCATGACCTCGACCCTCGCGCGCACCGCCTGGCAGAACCTGCCCGCGGCGTTCGCCAAGCTCGACCCGCGCCACCTCTGGCGCAGCCCGGTGATCCTCGTCGTGTGGGTCGGGTCGGTGCTGACGACGGCGCTGTCCGTCCTCGAGCCCTCGGTGTTCGCGGTCGCGGTCACCCTCTGGCTGTGGGCCACCGTCCTGTTCGCCAACCTCGCCGAGGCCGTCGCCGAGGGGCGTGGCAAGGCCCAGGCCGAGACGCTGCGCCGCACGCGCACCGAGACGACCGCCCGGCGGCTGCGCGCCGACGGCTCGGAGGAGGAGGTCGCGGGCACCGCCCTCGTGCTCGGCGACCACGTCGTCGTCGAGGCCGGGGAAGTCATCCCCGGCGACGGTGACGTCGTCGAGGGGGTCGCGACCGTCGACGAGTCGGCGATCACCGGGGAGTCGGCCCCCGTCATCCGGGAGTCCGGCGGGGACCGGTGCGCCGTCACCGGCGGGACCACGGTGCTCTCCGACCGGATCGTCGTCCGGATCACGAGCAAGCCGGGCGAGACGTTCGTCGACCGGATGATCGCGCTCGTCGAGGGCGCGTCGCGGCAGAAGACCCCGAACGAGATCGCGCTGTCGATCCTGCTCACGACGCTGACGATCATGTTCGTCCTCGCGGTCGGGGCGATCCAGCCGATGGCGGTGTACTCGGGCGGGCGCCTCTCGCTCGTCGTCCTCGTCGCGCTCCTCGTCTGCCTCATCCCCACGACGATCGGCGCCCTGCTCTCGGCGATCGGCATCGCCGGCATGGACCGGCTCGTGCAGCGCAACGTCCTCGCCATGTCGGGGCGGGCCGTCGAGGCCGCCGGCGATGTCAGCACCCTCCTCCTGGACAAGACGGGCACGATCACCTTCGGCAACCGGCGGGCGAGCGAGCTCGTGCCGGTGCACTCGGTGGAGCGCGCGGACCTCGCCCGCGCGGCCCACCTCGCCTCGCTCGCGGACGAGACGCCCGAGGGACGCTCGATCGTCGAGCTCGTCGTGGCCGACGAAACCGACGGCGTCGTGGCCGCGGTGCTCGGCGACGTCGTCTCCCTCCGCCGGACCGGCGCCGAGGTGGTGCCGTTCAGTGCGACGACCCGGATGTCGGGCGTCGACCTCCCCGACGGCACGCGGGTTCGCAAGGGCGCCGGGAGCGCGGTGTCCGCCTGGGTCCGCGAGAACGGCGGGACGGTCTCCGGCGACCTCGAGGTCCACGTCGACGGCATCAGCGCGTCCGGCGGGACGCCGCTCGTCGTGGCCGAGGCCGCCCCGGGCGAGGCGCCGCGGGTCCTCGGGGTCGTGCACCTCAAGGACGTCGTCAAGCCCGGGATGCGCGAGAGGTTCGAGCAGCTGCGCGCCATGGGCATCCGCACGGTGATGATCACGGGCGACAACCCCCTCACGGCCAAGGCGATCGCCGAGGAGGCCGGGGTCGACGACTTCCTCGCCGAGGCGACGCCCGAGGACAAGATGGCGCTCATCCGGCAGGAGCAGGAGGGCGGGCGCCTCGTCGCGATGACCGGTGACGGCACCAACGACGCCCCGGCGCTCGCCCAGGCCGACGTCGGTGTGGCGATGAACACGGGCACGTCGGCGGCGAAGGAGGCCGGCAACATGGTCGACCTCGACTCCGACCCGACCAAGCTCATCGACGTCGTCGCCATCGGCAAGCAGCTGCTCATCACCCGGGGCGCCCTGACGACGTTCTCCATCGCGAACGACCTCGCGAAGTACTTCGCGATCATCCCGGCCATGTTCGTCGGCATCGTCCCCGGACTGCAGGCGCTGAACGTCATGCGCCTGTCCAGCCCCGAGTCCGCGATGCTCTCCGCGGTCGTCTTCAACGCGCTCATCATCGTGGCGCTGATCCCGCTGGCGCTCAGGGGCGTTCGCTATCGCCCGCTGTCCGCCCACGCGATGCTGCGGCGCAACCTGCTCGTCTACGGCCTCGGGGGAATCGTCGTGCCCTTCGTCGGCATCAAGGCCATCGACCTCCTCGTGTCCCAGATCCCCGGTCTCTGAGGTGACCACATGACCCGCCAGCTCGCCGCCGCCGCCAAGGCGCTCCTCGTCCTCACCGTCGTGTGCGGTGTCCTGTACCCCGCCGCGATCCTGGGCGTCGGCCAACTCGTCCCCGACCGCGCGGCCGGCCAGCCGGTCGTCGTCGGCGGGCGGGAGGTGGGGTCCGCCCTCCTCGGCCAGCCGCCCTCGGGGCCCGAGTGGTTCCAGGGACGGCCGTCGGCGTCCGACGCCTCCGGCGAGACCAGCGGCGGGTCGAACCTGGGCGCGTCCCATCCCGACCTCGCCGCCGCCGTGGCGGAACGAGAGGATGCCCTGCGCGAGGCGAACCCCGCTGCGCCGCAGCGGATCCCCGCCGACGCACTGACCGCCTCGGCGAGCGGGCTGGACCCCGACATCTCCCCGGAGTACGCCCGCTTCCAGGCGCCGCGCGTGGCCAAGGCGCGCGACCTGGACGAGGCGCAGGTCCTGGCCCTCGTCCGCGAGCACATCCGGGAGGCGCCGCTCGGTGTCGTCGGCGAGGACCGGGTCAACGTCCTCGAGCTCAACGTGGCCCTGGCCGCACTCGGCGACGGGTGAGAATGGCGCCATGGGACGCGGACGGCTGCGCATCTACCTCGGGGCGGCTCCCGGGGTGGGCAAGACCGTCGCCATGCTCGACGAGGGGCGCCGCCGCCTCGACCGCGGCACCGACGTCGTCGTCGGGCTGGTCGAGACCCACGACCGGCCGAACACCCGGGCCGAGCTCGAGGGGCTGGAGGTCGTGCCCCGCGCCCGGCTCACACACCGCGGGGCCGTCCTCGAGGAGATGGACCTCGACCGCGTCCTCGCCCGCCGGCCGCAGGTGGCCCTCGTCGACGAGCTCGCGCACACGAACGCCCCGGGGTCGCGCAACGAGAAGCGCTGGCAGGACATCGACGAGCTCCTCGACGCCGGCATCGACGTCATCAGCACGGTGAACATCCAGCACCTCGAGTCACTCAACGACGCCGTCACGTCGATCACCGGTGTCGTGCAGCGGGAGACGGTCCCCGACGAGGTCGTGCGGCGGGCCGACCAGATCGAGCTCGTCGACATGTCGCCGGAGGCGTTGCGCCGTCGGATGGCGCACGGGAACGTCTACCGCCCCGAGAAGGTCGATGCCGCCCTCGCCAACTACTTCCGTGTCGGCAACCTGTCGGCACTGAGGGAGCTCGCCCTGCTCTGGCTCGCGGACCGGGTCGACGAGGGCCTGGGCCGGTACCGCGCCGACCACGGGATCGACGCCACGTGGCCCACGCGCGAACGGGTCGTCGTCGCCGTCTCCGGTGGCCCGGAGGGGGAGGCGCTCCTGCGGCGCGGCGCCCGCATCGCCGCGCGGGGGGCGGGTGGCGAGCTGCTCGCCGTGCACGTCGCTCGCGCCGACGGGCTCGCGGCGCCGGCCCTTCCGGACCTCGCGGGACAGCGCCGCCTCACGACCGAGCTCGGCGGGACCTTCCACACCGTCACGGGGGACGACCTCGCCGAGGCAGTCCTCGACTTCGCCCGTGGCGTGAACGCGAGCCAGGTCGTCATCGGCAGCTCACGGCGGCCTCGGTGGCGAACCCTGGTGTCCCCCAGCACGACCGAGGAGGTCATCACCGAGTCGGGCGACATCGACGTCCACGTCGTCACCCACCGGTTCGCGGCCGGGCGTGGCTGGCGGGCGCCGCGCGGGGGCCTGCCGCGGCGCCGGGTCCGGCTCGGCTACCTCCTCGCCGTCATCGGCCCCGTCGTCCTCACGGAGGCCCTCGTCGGGCTCCCGGAGGACCCCGACCTCCCGCTCACCGTCCCCCTCTTCCTCCTCCTCAGCGTCCTCATCGCGTTGCTCGGGGGGATGGGTCCGGCGTTGGTCGGAGCGGTGGCGTCCTCGCTGCTCCTCAACTGGTTCTTCACCCCGCCGACCGGTGGGCTGACGATCGCGGAGCCGGAGAACGCCGTGGCCCTCGTGGTGTTCGGGCTCGTCGCCGCGGCGGTCGCCTGGGTCGTCGACCGCAGTGCCCGCCGCGCGGACCGGGCGGTCCGGGCGCAGGCGGAGGCGTCGGCCCTCGCCGACCTGAGCCACACCCTGCTCGGCTCCACCGACCAGATGTCGCTCCTCCTCCGCCAGGCGCTCGACATGTTCGGGGCCGAGGCCGCGGCCGTGGTGCGGCGACCGTCCGGCGACGAGCCGGCGCGCGTCGTCGCCGTGACGGACCCGACACTGGGCCCGGACGACCTGCGCCGTCCGGGGCTCCCGCGCGAGGAGGCGGACGGCGAGCACGACCTCGTCCTCGTCGGCGCCACGGTCCCCGCCGGACGGCAGCGGCTGCTCGCCGCGTTCGCCGCGCACGCCGGCGCCATCCTCCAGCGACGGACCCTCCAGACGTCGGCGGCGGAGGCGGCCGCCCTGGCCCGTGACAGCAGCGCGCGCACGGCCCTGCTCTCGGCCGTCTCCCACGACCTGCGCACCCCGCTCGCCGGCATCAAGGCCGCGATCGGCTCGCTCCGCTCGGACGAGGTGACCTTCAGCCCCGAGGACGAGGCCGAGCTCGAGGCCGCCATCGAGGACTCCGCCGACCGCCTCGACGCCCTCATCGGCAACCTGCTCGACATGTCCCGGCTCCAGGCCGGGGCGCTCGTGGCCCACCCCAGGCCGGTCGACCTCGGGGAGGTCGTCCCCGGCGTCGTCCGGGCGGTGGCCGAGCCGGAGCGCGTCGAGTGGTGCCTCGACGACGACGCACGGGTCGTCGAGGCCGACCCCGGGCTTCTCGACCGCGTCCTCGGCAACGTCGTCGAGAACGGGCTGCGGCACCAGCCCCGTCCGGGGCGGGTGCGGGTCGCGACGTCGGGGATCGGGGACCGCACCGAGATCCGGGTCGTGGACACCGGACCCGGTGTGCCGGAGGCGGATCGCGACCGGATCTTCCTCCCGTTCCAGCGTCACGGGGACGCTCCGAGCGGGGACGGGGTGGGGTTGGGGCTCGCCGTGGCCCGTGGCCTCGCGGAGGCCATGGGTGGCACCGTGGGGGCCGAGGACACACCGGGCGGTGGCCTCACCGTCGTCGTCGACCTGCCCAGCGCCCGTCCGGAGGGAGCCCCGTGAGCCAGCGCGTCCTCGTCGTCGACGACGACCCGACGATCCGCCGGACGCTGCGGATCAACCTGCGGGCGCGCGGGTACGACGTCGAGGAGGTCGGCACCGGCGCCGACGCGCTGTCCACCGTGGAGGACGCGCCCCCGGACCTCGTCGTCCTCGACCTCGGCCTGCCCGACCTCGAGGGCGTGGAGGTGCTGCGGCGCATCCGTCTGCGCTCCTCGGTGCCCGTCGTCGTCCTCTCCGCGCGGCACCAGTCCGACGACAAGGTCGAGGCGCTCGACGAGGGCGCCGACGACTACGTCACCAAGCCCTTCGGCATGGACGAGCTGATGGCGCGGGTCCGGTCGGCGTTGCGCCGCGGCGGCGGCGAGTCCCTGGCCGGCATCGCGCCCGTCGTGACCACCTCGTTCAGCGTCGACTTCGCGACGCTGGAGGCGTCGCGCGGCAACGAGCCCGTGCACCTGACCCCGACCGAGTGGCGTCTCCTCGCCGAGCTCGCCCGCCACCGCGGAACCGTCGTGACCCAGGTCGACCTGCTCCGCGCCGTGTGGGGGCCGGGATACGGCCGCGAGTCGAACTACCTTCGCGTCTACGGCAACCAGCTGCGTCGCAAGCTCGAGACCGACCCCTCGCGCCCGCGACACGTCATCACCGAACCCGGCATCGGATACCGACTGGTCGTCGACTGACGTCGTCCCGACTTTCCCGCCTGATGCCGGAACCTTCGGTGAGGCACCGGGAACTTCGGGGTGCCTCACCGAAGGTTGCGGTGCCTCGCCGAAGCCGCCCCTCCGGCCCGGTTCCGGATCCGTGTGTGACAAGGCTCTCGCGGCCGGCGCACCCCGCGCGGCGTCGAGAGCCTGCATCGCCGCAGGTCAGTGGCGTGGGAGCGCGTCAAGCCGAGACCTGTCGCGCGCGGCGCGCCGATTGGCCGGGCCCGTGGCGGCTCTGGTTCGGTGGACCGGTTGACGCGTCACGCACTGCTGCGTGGCACCCTCCGAGAACGGAAGGACGAGCCACCGGCACGACCGGCGGCGACCCCCCGAGTGAGCACCCAGACAACATCCGACCGCACCTCCGCGCCCCGGGACGCCAGCGCGCCCGACCCCACGACCCCGTCGCCGGACGACACCGGCACGCCCGAGCAGCCGCAGCACCCCGTCATCGGCATCGACGTCGTCGAGCAGCCCGCCCGCGGGTCGCGCGTCGACACCGTCGTCTTCGGCGTCGTCGCGGCCATCGCCGTCGCGTTCGTCGCGTGGGGGTTCCTCTCGACCGAGACCCTCGGGTCGGCGTCCGGCGCCGCCCTCGACTGGACGGTGACGAACACCGGCTGGCTGTTCGTCGTCCTCGCCTCCGCGTTCGTCGCCTTCGTCATCTGGCTCGCGCTCGGCCGCTTCGGCCAGATCCCGCTCGGTGCCGACGACGAGGAGCCGGAGTTCCGCACCGTGTCGTGGATCGCGATGATGTTCTCCGCCGGCATGGGCATCGGCCTGATGTTCTACGGCGTGAGCGAGCCGCTCTCGCACTTCGTCACCCCGCCGCCCGGGACGGGCGAGGCCGGCAACGCCGACGCCGTCCAGACCGCGATGGCGACCACCCTGTTCCACTGGACCCTCCACCCGTGGGCCATCTACGCCGTCGTCGGCATCGCCATCGCCTACGGGGTCTTCCGGAAGGGCCGCAGCCAGCTCGTCTCGTCGGCGTTCATCCCGCTCATCGGTGAGGAGCGCGCCACCGGCACCGCCGGTCGCGTCATCGACATGCTCGCGATCTTCGCGACCCTGTTCGGCTCGGCCGCCTCGCTCGGTCTCGGCGCCCTCCAGATCGGTTCCGGCCTCGAGGTCGTCGCCGGGCTCGGCGCGGTCGGCAACGGTGTCCTGGTCGGCGTCATCGCGCTGCTCACCGTGGCCTTCATCGTCTCCGCGGTGTCAGGTGTGGCCAAGGGAATCCAGTGGCTGTCGAACACCAACATGGTTCTCGCCGTGGGACTTGCGGGGTTCGTCTTCCTCGTCGGCCCGACCGTCTTCATCCTCGACCTCGTCCCGACCGCGGTCGGCTCCTACCTCCAGGACCTCGCGATGATGTCCGCGCGCACCGAGGCCGCGGGCGGTGACGGCATGGCCGAGTGGCTGTCCGGCTGGACCGTCTTCTACTGGGCCTGGTGGCTGTCGTGGACGCCGTTCGTCGGCATGTTCATCGCGCGGATCTCGCGGGGGCGCACCATCCGCCAGTTCGTCACCGGCGTGCTGCTCGTCCCCAGCCTCGTGAGCCTCGTGTGGTTCGCGATCTTCGGCGGCGCCGGCATCAGCGCGCAGCACACGGCGTCGACCTCGCCGGTGCGGCCACCGCCGACGGCCAGCTCTTCGGCCTCCTCGAGACCCTGCCGTTCGCCGGTGTCACCACCGTCGTCGTCGTGGTGCTCGTCGCGATCTTCTTCGTGTCGGGCGCCGACGCCGCGTCGATCGTCATGGGCACCCTGTCGCAGCGCGGCACCCTCGAGCCGAGTCGCTGGAACGTCGTGTTCTGGGGTGTCGCGACCGGGGCCGTCGCCGCGGTGATGCTGCTCGTCGGCGGCGACTCCGCGCTGACCGGGCTCCAGAACGTCACCATCGTGGCCGCCCTGCCGTTCGCGCTCGTCATGGTCGGCCTGGCCTGGGCCCTCGTCCGCGACCTGCGTGACGACCCCCTCGTGGTCCGTCGTCGCTACGCGGAGGCGGCGGTCGAGAAGGCGGTCGTCACGGGCGCTACGCTCCACGGCGACGAGTTCGCCCTCACCGTCGAGGCGGCCGACGAGCCCCTGCTCGCCGAGGGTGACACCACGCCCAGCGAGGCCGCGGGCATCGCCCGCTCCTGACGCCGGGGCGGGTCGGCCGATCAGGGGGCCGGCTCGCGCGTCGGGCGCGGCAGTGCGGGGCACCGGGACCACCACCCGGTGCCCCGCACTGCCGTCTGCCGCGTGGCCCCGCGCTGTCGGTGGGGGCGGCAGGATGGCGGGATGACCGTCGCGCTCGCCGATCTCGTGGCCGTGTCCCGGGCCGTCGCCGCAACGCGCTCGCGCACGGCGAAGACCGACGCCATCGCCGCGCTCGTCGCCTCGGCGGCCGCGGACGAGGTGGGCACCGTCGTGGCCTTCCTGTCCGGGTGGCTGCCGCAGCGCCGGCTCGGGGTGGGATGGCGCTCCCTCGGCTCCCTGCCCGAGCCCGCGGCCGCGTCCTCCCTCACCGTCGCCGACGTCGACGCCTCCTTCACCGCGCTCGCCACGACGACCGGCTCGGGCTCGGCGGCCGCACGTCGCGCCGAGCTGGCCCGGCTCATGGGGCTCGCGACCGCCGACGAGCAGGCCTTCCTCACCCAGCTCGTCACCGGCAACCTGCGGCAGGGGGCGCTCGACGGCGTCGTCCTCGCCGCGGTCGCCAAGGCCTTCGACGTCCCGGACGCCGTGGTGCGCCGGGCCGTCATGCTCGCGGGCTTCACCCACGTCGTGGCCGAGGTCGCCGCACGCGGCGGGCGGGCCGCCCTCGAGGAGGTCGGGCTCGTCGTCGGCCGTCCGCTGCGGCCCATGCTCGCGGGCTCGGCGAAGACCACCGACGAGGCGCTGGCCTCGGTGGGCGACGGGCCGCTCCTCGTCGACGGCAAGCTCGACGGCATCAGGGTCCAGGTCCACCGCCGCGACGGCGACGTCACGGTCTTCACGCGCAGCCTCGACGAGGTCACCGAGCGTCTCCCGGAGGTCGTCGAGGCCGTGGCCGCGTTGCCCGGCGGCGACCTCGTCCTCGACGGCGAGGCCATCGTCATCGAGGAGGACGGGCGGCCGGCACCGTTCCAGGTCACCGGCTCGCGCACGGCGAGCTCCACCGACGTCCAGCGGCTGAGGGCCGAGGTGCCCCTCACCACGTACCTCTTCGACGTCCTCCACGCCGACGGCCACGACCTCGTCGACGCCACCGCGCTCGAGCGCCACGAGGTCCTCACGGCGCTGGCACCACACCTCCTCGTGCCGCGGCTCCTCACCACCGACCCCGCCGCGGCACAACGGTTCTTCGACGACCTCGTCGCGGCGGGGCACGAGGGTGTCGTCATCAAGGACGGCGCCGCGCCCTACGCGGCCGGACGCCGGGGGAGCGGCTGGGTCAAGGTCAAGCCCACACACACCCTCGACCTCGTGGTCCTCGCGGTCGAACGTGGATCAGGTCGCCGGCGGGGCTGGCTGTCGAACATCCACCTCGGCGCCCGCGACCCCGACACCGGTGGCTTCGTCATGATCGGCAAGACCTTCAAGGGCATGACCGACGAGATGCTGCGCTGGCAGACCGAACGCTTCACCGAGCTCGCCGTGGGGGAGACCGACGGCTACGTCGTCCAGGTGCGCCCCGAGCAGGTCGTCGAGATCGCCCTCGACGGGCTCCAGCGGTCCTCGCGCTACCCGGGCGGGGTGGCGCTGCGGTTCGCCCGCGTCATCCGGTACCGCGACGACAAGGGCGCCGAGGAGGCCGACACCATCGACACGGTGCGGGCCCTCGGGCCGGACGGCTGACCGACGGGTCGGAGACCGGGTCCGCTGGCACGATGGCCGCATGGACCCCTCCCGCGGTGTGTGGACCGCCACCGCCGACGTCGACCTCGTCCTGCGGCTCGCGGCGTCGGGCTTCGACTGGGTGGCGCTCGACGCCCAGCACGGACCCGTCGACCGCGCGGCCCTGCACGCCCTCGCGCGCGCGCTGCACGGAGCGCCCGTCCCGTTCCTCGTGCGCGTGCCGGGGGTCGATCCGGCGTGGATCGGTGCGGCCCTCGACGCGGGGGCGCTGGCCGCCGTCGTCCCGTCCGTCACTGGGACGGCCCAGGCGGAGGTCGTGGCCCGCGCGGCTCGGTACGCGCCTGCAGGCGAACGCAGCTGGGGGCCCTTTCCTCCGATGTGGGGGTCGCTGGCCCCCGAGCCGGCGACCGCCGACGCGGCCCAGCAGTGCTGGGTCATGGTCGAGACGGCCGGAGCACTGACCGACGTCGACGACATCGCCGCCCTCGCGGGGGTCGACGGCCTGTTCGTCGGACCACTCGACCTCGCCCTCTCCCTCGGGGTGCCGGTCGACGCCCTGCTCGACGACACCACCCCGGGCAACCCCTTGTCGAGGGTCGTCGAGGCCGGTCGGCGGCACGGCGTCCTCGTCGGGGCCTTCGCCGGGACGCCGGGCAACGTCGCGCGGCTGCGGGCGCACGGCATCGGCTGCCTGGCGGTCACCACGGATGCCGCCCTCCTCGCTCTCGGCGCCGCCGCCGTCCTCGCGGCGGTGGACCCGGACCAGCAGGACTGACCCGGGTGGCCCGGACGCGCGTGCTCCTCGCGCCCGACTCGTTCAAGAGGTCGCTGACGAGCGCGGAGGTCGCGGCCGCCCTCGCCGAGGGTCTGCGGTCCCACCCGGCTCCCCCGGAGGTGCGGTCCCGCCCGCTCGCGGACGGTGGTGAGGGCAGCGTCGACGCGGCGGTCGCCGCCGGGTTCTCGCCCGAGGAGGTCGAGGTGCCGGGTCCGACGGGGGCGCCCGTGCGCGCCGCCGTCGCGTGGCGTGGGGACACCGTCGTCGTCGAGGTCGCCAACACCTGCGGTCCCACCCTGCTGCCGGGTGGCCGCCCCGACCCGCTGGGCGCCTCGTCGCAGGGGGTGGGGCTGGCACTGCGGCAGGTCCTCACCCGGCGGCCGCGGCGGGTCGTCCTCGCGCTCGGCGGAAGTGCGAGCACCGACGGCGGCCTCGGGATGCTCGAGGCGCTGGGCGCCGTCGACGACGGGGGCCGGCTGGACGTCGGTCCCGCCGTCGCGTCCCTGGGGGGCGTCGACCTCGTCCTCGCGACCGACGTGGACAACCCGCTCCTCGGACCGCGCGGAGCCGCGCCGGTGTTCGCACCGCAGAAGGGGGCCGACGGCGCCACGGTGGACCTCCTCGCCCGGCGGCTCGACGCGCTGGTCTCCCGGGCAGAGAGCGCGGTGACCGGGGCCCGGGTGCTGGCCGCCGCCCCGGGCGCCGGCGCAGCCGGCGGGACGGCGTGGGCGGGGCTGCTCCTCGGCGGGCGGGTCGTGCCCGGCGCGGGCTGGTTCCTCGATCTCCTCGACCTCGGCGGCGTCCTCGACGGGTGCGACCTCGTCGTCACGGGCGAGGGTCGGCTCGACGAGCAGACACCCGGTGGGAAGCTGCCGTGGGCGGTGGCGGGGCGGGCACGAGCACGCGGCGTGCCGGTCGAGCTCGTCGTCGGCCGGTGTGACCTCGCCGAGGAGGTGTGGCGCGCGGCCGGGATCCGGGCGGTCCACGTCCTCGGCGACCTCACCGACCGTGATCCCTCGCGCGACAGCGCACTGACGGCAAGGCTCCTCGCCGCCGTCGGACGGTCCATCGCGGACCGCCTCAGCCTGCCCTGACCCGGGTCGTGTGCCCGGGTGGTCGCCCGGGCGGCCACCCGGGCACACGCGCCCCGCGGCGGGCATCGACCACGTGGCGTCATCATGACGCCATATTGCTTGCGGATGACGTCAAGATGGTGTCATGATGGCGTCATGGACCTCCTGCCCTACGCCGCTCGCCTCCAGCGTGACCTCCTCGCCTCCGCCCGGGCCGGTGGTGACGAGGCCGTCGCGCTGGCGGAGCAGCTCGCCGAGGCGCTGGAGTCCTCCGCGCGGCTCGTCGTCCTCGACGCCCTCGTCGAGGCATCGGCCGAGATCACCGAACGGCTCGCGCCCGGGTCGGTGGAGGTCCGCCTGCGCGGGCGGGACGCCGACCTCGTCGTCACCCCGCCGGAGGCGGTCGCCCCGGCGGCGGTCACCGAGCCGCTCGCCCCGGCGGCGGACGACGGTGACGAGGGCGGCACGGCGCGCCTGAGCCTGCGCCTGCCCGAGCGGCTCAAGCCGCGCATCGAGGAGGCCGCCGACGCCGCCGGGATGTCCGTCAACGCCTGGCTCGTCCGCACGGTCGGTGCCGCCCTCTCCGAGCGGCCCGCCCCCGTCCCCGCGCCCACGGTCACCACCGGGCAGCGCGTCACCGGCTGGGTGCGCTAGCACCGGCCCTCCGCCGGCCACGGCCGGACCACCACGACCCCACACCGTCACGACCCGACACCGGGAGATGCCGTCATGCCCAGATTCGCCACGCCCGAGCCCGTCGCCCTCCACGTCGACGTCTCCGGGGCCACCCTCCGCCTCCGGGCGACCGCGACCGACGAGACCGTCGTCGAGGTCCGGCCCCACAACCCCGCCCGGCAGGGCGACGTCGACGCTGCCGCCCGGGTCACGGTCGACCACACCCCGGGCCGCGTCATCGTGCGCTCCCCACGCACGGGCCTGGGCCGCCTGCGGAGCCTCTTCGGCGGTGGCGACCGGGTCGACGTCGAGGTGGCCCTCCCGGAGGGTTCCGCGCTGGACGTCCGCGGCTGGGGCGAGGTCGTCGCGACCGGCGCCCTCGGCGTCGTCGACGTCGACAGCCAGATGGGCGACATCAGCCTCGAGCGGGTCGAGAAGGTCGCGGCCCGCACGGAGATGGGTGACGTCCGCGTCGAGCGCGTGGCCGGCGACGCCGACCTGCGGACGTCTATGGGCGCCGTCGGGGTCGGGGACGCCGGCGGTCACGTCGTCGCCCGCACCTCGGCGGGTGACGTCTCGGTCGGACGCGTGCAGGGCTCGGTCCGGGCCTCGACCTCGATGGGAGACGTCAGGGTCGAGCACCCCGGTACCGACGTCGTGGCGAAGACCTCGGCCGGTGACGTCCGGATCCGGCGCGTGGAGGGCGGTCTGGTCACCGTCGACAGCACGTACGGCCGCGTCGACATCGGCGTCGCCGAGGGGGTCGCCGCCTGGCTCGACGTCGAGGCCCGACACGGAGCCGTCCGCAGCGAGCTCACGGAGCTCGGCGCCCCGGCCGAAGGCGACCCCACCGTCGAGCTCCGCGTGCGCGCCGGCTACGGCGACGTCGTCCTCCACCGAGCCTGAGCGAGAAGGGAACCCACCATGGCCACCACCACGACCGCGGCCGTCGAGGTCCGCGACCTCCACCTCGCGTACGGCGAGCACGTCGTCCTCGACGGCGTCGACCTCACCGTCGAGGCCGGGACCGTCCACGCCCTGCTCGGGCCGAACGGGGCCGGCAAGACGACGATGGTCAACATCCTCTCGACCCTGCTCGCTCCCGGTGGCGGCACCGTCCGGGTCTGCGGCCACGACGTCGCCACCGACGGCCGCGCCGTCCGGGCGTCCATCGGCCTCACCGGGCAGTTCGCCGCCGTCGACGACCTTCTCACCGCCCGCGAGAACCTCGTCCTCATGGGCCGGCTGCACCACCTGCCGGCTGACGAGATCCGTTCTCGGGCAACCGAGCTGCTCGAGCGGTTCGACCTGTCCGACGTCGCCGACCAGCGGCCGTCGACCTTCTCGGGAGGGATGCGCCGCAGGCTCGACCTCGCCATGGGCCTCGTCGGCCGGCCGCGCGTGCTGTTCCTGGACGAGCCGACGACCGGCCTCGACCCCCGCAGCCGCCGCGCGACCTGGGCCATCGTCCGCGAGCTCGTCACGGAGGGGGTGACCGTCCTCCTCACGACGCAGTACCTCGAGGAGGCCGACCAGCTCGCCGACCACGTCTCGCTCCTCGACGGCGGCACGGTCGTCGCCGACGGAACCCCGGCCGAGCTCAAGCGGCTCGTCCCCGGTGGGCACGTCCGGCTCACCTTCCCCGACGCCGACGCGCTCGCCCTCGCGGCGAGCACCCTCGGCCACGGCGAGCCCGACGCCGAGGCGCTGGCCCTCGACGTCCCCGGTGACGGTGACGTCACCACCCTGCGCGAGCTGCTCGTGCGGCTCGACGGCGCGGGGGTCCCGCTCGAGGGGCTCACCGTGCGCACACCGGACCTCGACGACGTCTTCCTCGCCCTCACCGGGCGCAGCCGCCGTCCCGACCCCACCACCGAGGAGGCCCTCCGATGACCGCCGTCACCGCGACCCCGCCCCGCGCAGCGGGCGCCAGGTCCCACGTCCTCGCCGACTCGATGACGATGCTCGGCCGACAGCTGCGCCACGTGCTGCGCTACCCCGAGCTCACGGTCATCGTCCTGATGATCCCCGTGATCTTCCTCCTGCTCTTCGTCTTCGTCTTCGGCGGCGCCCTCGGTGCCGGCCTCGGCCCCGCGGCCCCGCCCGGTGCGGTGGGCGACCGGGGCGACTACGCCGCCTACGTCCTCCCGGGCATCCTCCTGCTGACCATCGGGTCGATCGCGCAGGGGACGTCGACATCGGTCGCGATGGACATCCAGCAGGGCATCGTCGACCGGTTCCGCACCCTGTCGATCTCGCCGGGAGCGGTCCTGTCCGGGCACGCCCTCGCCGCGACCCTCCAGTCGGTCGCCTCCGTCGTCGTCCTCGTCCTCGCAGGGCTCGCCGTCGGGGCGCGCCCCACCGCCGGTCCCGTCGAGTGGCTGCTGGCCCTCGTCCTCCTCACCGGGGTCGCGTTCGCCGTCTCGTGGGTGTCGGTGGCGCTCGGCCTCGTCTCGCGCACCGTCGAGAACGCGAGCAACTACCCGCTCCCCTTCGTCCTGCTCCCGTTCCTCGGCAGCGGGTTCGTGCCGACCGGGTCGATGCCGACCGTGCTGCGGTGGTTCGCCGAGTACCAGCCGTTCACCCCGATCATGGACACCCTGCGCGGGCTGCTGCTCGGGACGCCGCTGGACGCGGGCACCGGGGTGGTCGCCGCCGGCTGGGTCGCCGTCCTCACGGTGGTGGGCTGGGCCTGGGCCCGCCGGGCGTACGCCAGGCCCCGCCGCAGCTGACCAGCACCCGCCCGCCCGACCATGCCCGACGCGCCCGACCCCCCGCCAGCCTGTCGCCCGCCCTCCGCTGCGTGCTACCGCCCGGTAAGTGTCGTGATCACGACGCGTACTGGGCGGTAGCACGCGGCTGGAGGACGTGACCGGGGGCGGAGGGGGGCGGAGGGGGCAGGGGCAGCGGGGGTGGCGGAGGGCGGCGGAGGGGGCGGGGTGACGGTCAGTCGCGGACGAGGGTGCCGATGAGCCAGACCGCGTCGCCGCGCAGGCGTTCGGCGGCGCCGGTGTCGCCGGCGATGTGCCGCACGAGGCTGTTCTCGAAGAGGCCGTCGAAGACCGCGTAGGCGGTGGGCGACGGAACCGCGGCCAGGCGCCCCGCGAGCTCGGCGTACCGGGAGACCACCCGCCACACCATCGCCTCGAGCTGGCGGTCGAGGTCGCCGACCGTGGCGCGCAGGTCACCCTCGAACATCGCCTGGGAGCGCACGTCGTACCAGAGGCGGTGCATCGCGGTGTCCTCGAGCAGGGTGGCGACGAGGGCGTCGGCGAAGAGGGCAGCCAGCTCGTCGGGGCCGCCTGCGGTGGCCACGATCTCGTCGTAGCGGGTGACGCAGTGCTCCTTGTACCGGCGCACGCAGTAGGTGATCAGCTCGACCTTGTCGCGGAAGTAGTAGTGGAGGAGGCCGTGCGAGTAGGCGGTCTTCCGGGCGATCTCACGCAGGCTGGTGCGGGCGAAGCCGAGCTCGCCGAGGGTCTCGAGGGTGGCGTCGGCGAGCTCGGCGCGACGCGCCTCGAACTTGTCGACCCGCTCGAACCGGTCGAGCTCGTGGACCACGGCCTGCGACACGCTGACGCCTCCTCCTCGTGGGGCGGACCCCGGACCCGCACCGCCTTGACGAGTGTCAAGGAATCCCTTGACAGGTGTCAAGGAGGCGCGCGACGCTGGGGCAACGCCGGTCGGCCGCAGGCACCACCGCCCAGCCGACCGGCGTCCCCCAGGCGGCCGTCCGCGCCGCCCCGCCGGCAAAGGAGCCCGCCATGACCTCGATCGACCTCACCGGGCGCACGGCCCTCGTCACCGGCGCGGCCCAGGGCCTCGGGGAGGGGATGGCGCAGGCGCTCGCCGCCGCCGGCGCGAAGGTCATGGTCGCCGACATCCAGGACGGCGGGCAGCAGGTCGCCGACGGCCTCGGTGAGGGACACGGGTTCGTCCGGCTCGACGTCACCGACGAGGCCGGCTGGGAGTCGGCCGTGGCCGAGACGGTCGAGCGGCTCGGCGGCCTCGACATCCTCGTCAACAACGCGGGCATCGAGATCACGAGCCTCGTCACCGAGGTGTCCGCGGCCGACGTGCAGAAGATGCTCGCCGTCAACGTCCTCGGCACCACCCTCGGCCTCAAGCACGGGCTGCGCGCGATGCGCCCCGGCGGCGCCGCCGGAAAGGGCGGGAGCATCACCAACGTCGCCTCGGTCGCCGCGACGATCGCCTTCCCGGGCATCTCGGTGTACTCGGCGACGAAGTCGGCCGTCGACCGGCTGACCCGCGTCGCGGCGATGGAGTCGGGCAAGCTCGGCTACGGCGTGCGCGTCAACTGCATCTACCCCGGCCTCGTCCCCACCCCGATGGGTGCGGGGCTGGCCAACGACGTCGCCGAGCTCGGGCTGTTCCCCTCCCCGGAGGCCGCGGTCGGTGCGGTCGTCGAGCTCACCCCCGCCGGCCGGCTCGGCCAGGTCGACGACATGGCCGACGCCGTCGTCTTCCTCTCCTCGGACGCGGCGAAGTTCATCACCGGCGTCGGCCTCCCGGTCGACGGCGGCATGGGCATGTGACCGTTCGCTGACCGGGTCCTGACCTCGTGCGGATCGTCGACCACCTCGACAAGGGCGTCTCCCTCGACCCGTCGGCGCCCTGCCTCACGACCGACGACGGGTCGTTGTCGTACGCCGACGTCCAGGCGCTCTCGCACCGGGTCGCGGCGGCTCTCGCCGCCTGCGGGGTCGAGCCCGGCGACAGCGTGGCGATCCTGTCGGCCAACGACCCCGTCGCGTTCTCGACCGTCTTCGGCATCAGCCGCGCCGGCGCCGTCTGGTGCCCGGTCAACCCGCGCAACGAGGCCGCCGAGAACCGCGAGCTTCTCGACCTCTTCGACTGCCGGGTCCTGGTGTTCCAGAACGCCTTCGCGCCGCTCGTGGAGCGGATCAGGGCCGACCTGCCGGACGTCCACACGTGGGTCTGCCTCGACGGCGACGTCGAGGACACCCTCGGCTGGGAGGAGTTCCTCACCCGGGGCGACGGGTCGCCCGAGCCCGTCGACCGACCTGCCGTCGACGACCTCCAGATGATCGTCGGCACGGGCGGCACGACGGGGCGGCCCAAGGGCGTGATGCTCACCGGCACCAACCTCGAGACGATGACCGCCCTGACCCTCCTCGGCTACCCGTTCGAGGGCCGACCGGTCTACCTCGCCCTCGCGCCCCTCACGCACGCCGCCGGGGTGCTGTGCTTCCCGGTGATGTGCCTGGGTGGCGAGGTCGTCATCATGCGGGCACCCGACGTCGGTGGGTTCCTCGCGCGCATCGAGCGGCACCGGGTCACCCACACCTTCCTGCCGCCCACGCTCATCTACATGGTCCTCGGGCACGAGGCCCTCGACACCACGGACCTGTCCTCGCTGCAGTGCTTCTGGTACGGCGCGGCGCCGATGTCGAAGGCGCGGCTCGAGGAGGCGCTGCACCGGATCGGGCCGGTCATGGCGCAGCTGTTCGGCCAGACCGAGGCGCCGATGATGGTGTCGATGATGCCGCCGGCCGACCACTTCCGGCCCGACGGGTCGGTCGCCGAGGAGCGGCTCTCCTCCGCGGGCCGCCCGGCCCCGCTCGTGACCGTCGCGATCATGGACGAGGGCGGGCGCGTCCTCGACCGCGGCGAGCGGGGCGAGATCGTCCTGCGCTCCTCGCTCGTCATGCCGGGCTACTACAGGAACCCCGAGGCCACGGCCGAGGCGAGCCGGTTCGGGTGGCACCACACCGGCGACATCGGCTACCTCGACGACGACGGCTTCCTCTTCATCGTCGACCGCGCGAAGGACATGATCATCACCGGCGGGTTCAACGTGTACTCGGCGGAGGTCGAGCAGGCCCTCATGCAGCACCCGGACCTCCAGGACGTCGCCGTCGTCGGGCGGTCCGACGACACGTGGGGCGAGAGGGTCGAGGCCGTGGTCCAGGCCCGTCCCGGGCGCACCGTCGAGCCGGCGGAGGTCATCGCGTTCGTCCGTGAGCGGCTCGGCGGCGTCAAGACCCCCAAGGTGGTCCACGTGTGGCCGGACCTGCCGCGCTCCAAGGTCGGCAAGATCCTCAAGACCGAGGTCAAGGCCGCGCTGCGCGCCGAGCGGGCCGAGCGGGCCGGCGACGAGGGCGCCGCCGGCCCGCCCGCAGGCGCCTGAGCGTCAGCCCGCCTCGACCGCGGGGAGGATCTCCTCCTTGAGCACGCGCAGGTCCGCCATGGTCTTCTCGGTCGGCACGTCGCGGAACGGCGGCCAGATGAGGGGCATCGTCAGGCCGACGTCGCGCAGCCGCTTGAGGTTGTCGGTGATCTGCCCCTTGGTCCCGACGAGGATGTTGCTGCCCTTGCCCATCGGGGTCTGGTCGCTCTCGGTGTCGGTGATGACGAACCAGTACATCGAGCACATCTCGAGGGTGTCGAGCTTGTCGGCCGCACCGAGCTTGTCGAGCTCCTCGCGGATGGGGCCGCGCCACGTCGCGAGCTCCTCCGGGGTGTCGTTGATGCCGATCCAGCCGTCGAGGTCGTACTTGGCGATGCGGTTCGCTGAGCGCTTCGGGTCGCGCAGCCCGCTGAAGTAGATCGGCGGGCGCGGCTGCTGGAGCGGCTTGACGCCGAACCCGCACCGGTCGAAGTCGGCGAACTCGCCGTGGTACTCGAAGAGGTCGTTGCTCCAGATGCCCTGGCAGACCTCGATCGTCTCGCGCACGTGGGAGTGTCGCTTCGGGAAGATGTCGGCCGCGCTCGCCGCGGCGAACTCCTCCGGCATCCAGCCCGATCCGAAGCCGACGTTGAGGCGGCCCCCCGAGAGGTGGTCGACGGTCGCGAGCTCGGCGGCGATCACACCGGGTGCGCGGAACGGCGTGTTCATGATGCTCATCCCGATGCGGACCTTGGACGTCTTCGCCGCGAGCCACGGGATGAGCGGCCACCCCTGGAACCACTCGCCGCGCGCGATCACCGGGAGCTGGGTCGGGAAGCCCTCGATCATCCCGAAGGAGTACTGGAGCTCCTCGCGGTCGGACGCCTCAGGGACGACGACCCGGTCAAGGGTCCACACCGAGTCGAAGTCGAGCTCCTCCGCGAGCGCGGTCAGGTCCTCGAGCTCCTTCACCGTGACCTTGTCGCGGAAGTTGGGCAGGTAGAGAGCGAGTTTCATGGCGGATGCGCCTCCTGGACGTCGTTGTCACGGATGGTTGGAGCCGATCTCCGTCCGGACGCTATCCACGGCTGTTGGCAGAGGTCACAACGCTCGATCAACGGGCCCTCAACACCGGCGCCGAGGTCTGTCCCGGTCCCGGTGGCGCTCGTAGGCTCCGATCGTGAGGCTGCAGGTCGGGTCCAGGGCGTCGGCGGAACAGTCCGTCCCGCTGGGGCTCGTCGAGCCCGGCTCGGTGGCCTGCCCGCCCGCGCGGGCAGGAGCCGGGCGATGAACCCCGCCGTGTGGGTCGAGCGCCAAGGGCGCAGGCGCGGCGCCGACCCGGCCATCGCCGAGGGGGCTCGGGTGCACGCCACGTGGGGCGCATGGGCCTCGCGGACGGGCGCGCTGGCCGGTGGGCTGCACGCGCAGCTGGGCCTGGCGCCCGGCGACCGGGTCGCGATCGTCATGCGCAACCGCCCCGAGTACCTCGAGGCCCTGTACGCCGTGTGGCACGCCGGCCTCGTGGCCGTCCCCGTCAACGCACGACTGCACCGCGAGGAGGTCGCCTACGTCCTCGAGCACAGCGGGACCTCCGTCGCCGTCACGGACGAGGAGCACGCCGAAGACGTCGCGTCGCTCCTCGGGCGGGTGGGTTCGCTCCGCGACGTCGTGGTCGCCCCGGGCGAGCGCTGGGAGCGGCTGGCCGGCGCAGCCGGCATCCCGCTGGTCGACCTCGCCCCGGAGGACCCGGCGTGGTTGTTCTACACGAGCGGGACGACGGGCCGGCCCAAGGGCGCGACCCTGACCGCACGCAACCTGCTGCTCGCGTCCCTCAGCTACTTCGCCGACATCGACCCGGTCGCGCCGCAGGACTGCATCCTCCACGCCGCCCCCCTGTCCCACGGGTCCGGGCTCTACGGTCTGCCGCACGTCGCGCGGGGCGCGACCAGCGTGGTGCCGGAGTCCGGAGGGGTCGACGGCGACGAGGTCGCTGCGCTGCTGCGTCGGTGGCCGGGGACCTCGTTCTTCGCGGCCCCGACGATGGTGACCCGGCTGGCCCGGGACCCCGCGGTGGCCGCCGCTGCGCCGGACCATCTCAAGACGATCATCTACGGCGGTGCGCCGATGTACCTCGCCGACCTCGAGGACGCCCTCGACGTCTTCGGGCCCCGGTTGGCCCAGATCTACGGCCAGGGGGAGACGCCGATGACCATCACCGCGTTGACCAGGGCCGACCACGCCGATCGCGACCACCCTCGGTGGCGTGAGCGACTGCAGAGCGTGGGGTTCCCCCGCACCGACGTCGAGGTCCGCGTGGTCGACGCCGACGACCGCGCCCTGCCCCCCGGCGAGGTCGGGGAGGTCGTCGTGCGCGGCGACGTCGTGATGGCCGGGTACTGGAACCAGCCGGAAGAGAGCGCGCAGACGCTGCGGGGCGGCTGGCTGCACACGGGGGACATGGGGGCCTTCGACGACGACGGGTACCTGACCCTGCGCGACCGTTCGAAGGACCTCATCATCAGTGGTGGCATGAACATCTACCCGCGCGAGGTCGAGGAGGCCCTCCTGCACCATCGCGGGGTGAGGGCGGTCGCCGTCGTGGGCCGGCCCGACCCGACGTGGGGCGAGTCCGTCGTGGCGTTCGTCGTGCCGATGGACCACGCCGCACCTCCCACCGCCGACGAGCTGGACCGCACCTGTCTCGAGCGCATCGCCCGGTACAAGCGACCAAAGGAGTACCGGGTCGTGGAGGGGCTCCCGACGAACAACTACGGCAAGGTGCTCAAGCGCGAGCTCCGGCAGGCGCTGGCGGCAGGCGCGGACGACGCCTGACTGCGGCTCGAGTCACCGGGGGCGGACCCGGTCGCCGGAAGGTCCAAGCGCTGAAGCGCCGCCCGGGTGGCGGCGCCGACACCCAGGAGCACCGCCGTGGCCAGCGAGGCCGCGTCGTCGACGTCGAGCCGTAGGCCCGGGACGTCGAGCCGAAGGACGTGGTGTCCCAGGGCCCTGTGCGCCCCGGCGCTGCCGGCGCCGAAGGCCGTGGGCAGCGGCGCCCCGACGGGGGCGGTGAGCAGCGCGGTCCCGCTGCCCTGGGCGTCGGCGAGCACGACGCGCTCGTGCCGGGAGGCCGCGAGCAGGGCGGTCTCGACCTCGACGGCCCGGAGGGCGGGGTGGTCGCCGAGGACGACGGCGACCCGGTCCACGGCGGCTCGACGGGCAGTCTCGACCCCTGCGGCGACGGCGGCGTCGAGGCCTCCGCCGGGGTCCGCGACCGTCCCGGCGTGCAGGGACCGCGCCCAGCCGACGGTGCCGTCGTCACCGGTGACGACGAGGACGGAGGCGACCGACGGTGCGGCCAGCAGGGCGGCGAGGGTGTCGCGGGCGAAGGCCTCGGCCAGCGCCATCCGCGCTCCCGCGGGGAGGTCGAGACGGCTCTTCGCGGTGGGCCCACCCTTGACCGGTACCACGACCGCCCACCGCCGGGTGGCCGGGAGTGCCGGGAACGGCAGGCCGCCGCTCACGCCTCGGGCGTGGCCGGCCACAGATGTCCCATCCGGGTCGCCTTCGTCCTCAGGTAGCGCACGTTGTCCGACCGGTGTGTGACGACGAGGGGCACCCGCTCGACGACGTCGACCCCGGCCCGTCCCAGCGCCCGCACCTTGTCCGGGTTGTTCGTGAGGAGGCGGAGGCGCTCGATGCCGAGGTCGCGCAGGATGGCGGCCGCAGGCCGGTAGTCCCTGGCGTCGACAGGGAGGCCGAGGGCGAGGTTGGCATCGACGGTGTCCAGGCCCCGGTCCTGCCACTCGTAGGCGCGCAGCTTGTTGACCAGGCCGATGCCGCGGCCCTCGTGGCCGCGCAGGTAGACCAGCGCCCCGCTCCCTGCGGCCGCGATGCGGTCCAGCGCGGCCGCGAGCTGCTCCCCGCAGTCGCACCGCAGTGAGCCGAAGGCGTCACCGGTGAGGCACTCGGAGTGGACGCGGACGAGCGGGGTGCCGCCGGACACCCTCCCGTGGGTGAGGGCGACGTGCTCGCGACGCAGGCGGTCGCGGTAGCCCACCGCAGTGAACTCGCCCACGGCCAGGGGCAGCCGCGCGACGCTGACGCGCCGCGTCCGACGGCGCAGGTGCTCGATCGCCACGACCCGGGTCCCTCCTCCTTCATGCGACCGGCGCGACCGCGGCGCCGGAGACGGACTCGTACAGGGTGGTGCGCTGTCGTGCACGCCGGCCGGCGGCCGCTGCGAGCTCCTCGAAGTCGGCAACGGCCATCGCCTGCCCGTGCGAGGCGCCGGCAGCCCGGCTGATGTTCTCGTCGAGGAGGGTGCCGCCGAGGTCGTCGACGCCTGCCCGCAGGAGCTGGAGCGCGCCGTCCCGGCCGAGCTTGACCCAGGAGGCCTGGACGTGCGCGATGTCGGCGCCGTAGGCGAGGCGAGCCACCGCGTGCACGAGCACCGTCTCGCGCCAGGTGGGGCCACGCCGGGCGCGGCGCTTGAGGTAGACGGGAGCGGCCATGTGCACGAACGGCAGCGGGACGAACTCGGTGAAGCCGCCCGTCTCCCGCTGCAGCGCCCGGGTCCGCAGCAGGTGCCGCACCCAGTGCACCGGCTGCTCCACGGAGCCGAACATCATCGTCACGTTGCTGCGCAGCCCGACACCGTGCGCGGCCCGGTGGGCGTCGAGCCACTCGTCGGTGGTGACCTTGTCGGGGCAGATCACTCGTCGGACCTCGTCGTCGAGGATCTCGGCCGCGGTTCCCGGCAGCGAGCGCAGGCCGGCCTCCCTGAGCCGGGAGAGGTAGGAGGGAAGCGGCTCACCGAGCCGCCGGGCGCCCTCGACGACCTCGAGGGCGGTGAACCCGTGGAGGTGGATGTCGGGGACGGCCTCGTGCACGGCCCGGGTCACGTCGACGTAGAAGTCGCCGTCGAAGCTCGGGTGGATGCCGCCCTGGAGGCACACCTCCGTCGCCCCCAGGGCCCTCGCCTCGACGGTGCGGGCCACGATCTCGTCGACGGAGAGGAGGTAGGGGTGCCCGCGCAGGTTGAGCGAGAGCGGTCCCTTGGAGAACCCGCAGAAGGTGCACCGGAAGGTGCACACGTTCGTGTAGTTGATGTTGCGGTTGACGACGAAGGTCACGTCGTCCCCGACGAGGTCGCGCCGGAGCCGGTCCGCGGCCTCCGCGACCGCGGCCACCTCGGGACCGCGCGCCCCGAACAGGGTCAGCAGCTCCTCCTCACCCAGCTCCTGGCCCAGGGCCGCGCCGTCGAGCACCTCCCGGACCGCGCCCCGCGCCGCCGGGCGCCCCGGGACGAGCCTGGGCGGGTGCGCGTTCGCCCCGGAGTACCAGGCCGAGGAACGCCGGCCGACCTGGACGACCTCGGCGCCGGTGCCGACGTTGGCCGCGGCCTCGTGGCGCTCGGGCCAGACGGCGCCCGGGTCGTCGCGGGCGAGCAGCTGGGCGTCCGCCCGGTCGAGGACCGCGAAGTGCAGGTCGTCGTCGGTCCAGCGCGCCGGGTCGCCGGCGAACTCGGGGTAGATCGTCAGCCGGGGGGCCAGGGTGTGCCCCGCGTCCTCGGTCACCGCCCGCAGCAGGTCGAGCGCCGGCCACGGCCGTTCGGGGTTGACGTGGTCGGGCGTGACCGGTGAGACCCCACCCCAGTCGTCGATCCCCGCGGCGAGCAGGTCCGCGAGCTCGCCCGGGGCCGAGAGGTTGGGGGGTGCCTGCACGTGGACGTCGGGGGGCAGGACCAGGCGGGCCAACGCCACCGCGCGCACGTGGTCCTCGTGCGGGCACGCGGGGTGCCCTCGCATCGCGGTCCCCGGCTTGGGCAGGAAGTTCTGGACGATGACCTCCTGCACGTGACCGTGCCGTTCGTGCGCCTCACGGACGGCCAGGAGCGCGAGGAGGCGGTCGGCCTCGGTCTCGCCGATGCCGACGAGGATCCCCGTGGTGAACGGGATCCGCAGCCGGCCGGCGGCCTCGAGGGTGGCCAGGCGCCGGGAGGGCACCTTGTCGGGCGCGCCCCGGTGGGCCGCGAGGTCCTCGCGCAGCGTCTCGAGCATCATCCCCTGGGAGACCGACACCGTCCGAAGGAGCGCCAGCTCCGCCGGGTCGAGGGCGCCCGCGTTGGCGTGGGGCAGCAGCCCGGTCTCGCCGACCACCGCGCCGGCCACCTCGGCCAGGTACGAGACGGTCGACGCGTGGCCGCGCTCGTCGAGCCACGCCCTCGCCTCGGGGTAGCGGTCCTCGGGTGCCTCGCCCAGGGTGAACAGCGCCTCGTGGCACCCCGTCTCCGCACCGCGGCCGGCGATGTCGAGGACCTGCTGCACGCTGAGGTAGGGCGAGGAGACCGAGCGTGGCGCGGCCGCGAAGGTGCAGTACCCGCAGCGGTCGCGGCACAGCCGCGTGAGAGGGATGAAGACCTTCGGGGAGTAGGTGACCCGCGACCCGTGGAGGGCGTCGCGGACGCGGCCGGCGTCCGCCACGAGCCGCGCCGTCGTCCGGTCGAGCAACTGGGCGCCGACGTCGTCAGGGACTGCGCTCGTGGTGGGCACCCTCAGACCGTCGCGGCCCGATGTCACCCTCCGCCCAACGCCGGATCAATGCCCCATCAACGTCTCGGCCGGCGCCGTGAGAGTGTGGTTCGCTGGTGGCGTGGCCGAGCCCACCAGCCTCGCGAGGTCCCGCGAGCACCTGCACCAGCCCCTGGTGCTCATCGTCGACGACGACGAGGGCATCAGGACGGTCGTGCGGTGGCAGCTGCACGAGGAGGGGTACCGCACCGTCGAGGCCGCCGACGGCCGCGCCGCCCTCGACACCATCGCCACCAACCCTCCCGCCCTCGTCGTCCTCGACCTGACCCTTCCCCCGCCGGGTGGTCTCGACGTCCTCAAGGCCGTGCGGACCGGAGCCACGAGTGCGCCGCGGAGCCTGCCCGTCATCATCCTGTCGGGGCGCAGCGGTGAGACGGACCGCATCGTCGGCCTCGACCTCGGTGCCGACGACTACCTCGTCAAGCCCTTCTCGCCGGGGGAGCTCGTGGCCCGGGTGCGTTCGGTCCTGCGCCGCGCCACGACAGACCTCGGCGAGCGCCGGACCGTGGGGCCGCTGCGGATCGACCTCGGCACCCGGGAGGTCTGGCTCGACGGCGTGGCCGTCGCCCTCACGGCGCGGGAGTTCGACCTCGTGACCTTCTTCGCCGGCCACCCGCGCCAGGTGTTCAGTCGCCACCAGCTCCTCGAGCGCGTCTGGCAGTCGCCCGACTGGCTCGGCGAGGCCACCGTGACCGAGCACGTGCACCGGGTCCGGCGGAAGTTCGACGCGGCAGGTCACGGGAACCTGCTGCGTACCGTACGTGGTGTCGGGTACCAGCTGGACGTGTCGTCGTGACCCGCCCCTGGGCGGCCTCGCTCGACGCCGACGCCGCGGATGACGTGGGCTTCTCACCCGAGGACGCCGCCGCCCTGCTCCGCCGGCACACCGAGATCCTCGACCTCGTGGCCCGTGGCGCCTCCCGCCGGCTCATGCTCGACCGGGTCGTGGTGGCGATCGAGGAGCTCATCCCGGACTCCTTCGCCTCGATCCTGCTCTACGACCGGGCCCGGCGACGCCTCCGTCACGGCTCGGACACCCGCCTGCCGGCCTCCTACATGGCGACGATCGACGGCATCGAGCCCGGACCGTCCGCGGGGTCCTGCGGCACGGCGGCGTACCTGAACCGGCGGGTCGTCGTCCAGGACGTGAGGACCGACGACCGGTGGCGGGACTTCCGCGAGGCGGCCCGGGAGGCCGGCGTCGTCGCGTGCTGGTCGACGCCCATCGGGGGTCGTGACGGCCGGCCGGTCGGGACCTTCGCCCTCTACCATCGCGAGCCGCACGAGCCCTCGGCCCGTGAGCAGCGGCTCGTGGACCGCTTCTGCTACCTCGCCTCGGTGGTCATCGAGCACACCCGGGTCCTCGACGAGCTCATCGCCAACGAGCAGCTGTTCCGGCGCTCCTTCGAGGACAACGCCGCCGGCATGCTGCTGCTCGACCTCGACCTGCGGGTGGCCCGGGCCAACACCGCGGCCGAGCGGCTCATCGGCGTCCCCGCCTCGGGCCTCGCCGGCGAACCGGTCACCTCGTTGCTCGGTGCCCCGCCGGGCCAGCAGGCGCTCTTCGAGAGCTGGCTGACGGTCGGGTCCGGCACCGTCACCCAGGAGGTGCGGGTGACCACGCACGACGGGCAGGAACGAAGCGCCGAGGCGACGGCCTCGGCGATCCACGATGCCGCCGGCGTTCCCACGGCGGTCGTGGTGACGGTGCTCGACCTGACCGAGCGCGAGGCCGTCCGGCACGCCGAGCAGGCCCGCCGCGAGGCCGAGGTCGCCCGGACCACCGCCGAACGGCACAGCCAGGCCAAGTCCCAGCTGCTCACGACCGTCAGCCACGAGATCCGCAGCCCGCTGCAGGCCATCACCGGGTTCACCGAGCTGCTCTCGACCCTCGACCTCGACGAGCGTCGACGCGGCGAGGCGCTGCGCCAGATCGACGTCGCGGCCCACCACCTGCTCGACATCGTCACCGACGTCCTGGACCTGACGAAGGTCGAGGCGGCGGCCCTCCCGCTGCGCCTTGAGCAGGTCGACCTGCGCCGAGCCGCCGAGGAGGCCATCGACCTCGTGACCCCCCTCGCACGATCCCGAGAGGTGCGCCTGGTGCTGGGGCCCCCGGCGCAGGTGCACGCCCGGGCCGACGCGCGGCGTGTCGTCCAGGTCGTGCTGAACCTGCTGCGCAACGCCGTGCAGCACGGCTCGCACGGTGGGCAGGTGTCGGTCCGTGTCCTCGGCGCCGAGGCCCCCGCCTCCGACGGCGGGCAGTGGGTCACCGTCGAGGTCAGCGACGACGGACCCGGGATCCCCGAGGCCATGATGGCCACGGTCTTCACGCCGTGGGTCCACCACCCGGAGGGGGCCGACGGGTTCGGGCTCGGCCTGGGCCTCGCGCGCCGCCTCGCCGAGGCGATGGACGGCGAGCTGGCCGTGCGTCCCTCACCCGAGGGGGGCGCCCGGGTCTCGCTGCGCCTGCCGGCCTGCGACAGCGACCCCGCCGGGGGGGCGCCGTGAGACTCACCCCCCAGGAGGCGCGCGCGCGGCTGCTGGCCGCCGACCACGGTGTGCTGTCCACGCTCCATCCCGAGCGCGGGGTCGACGCGGTGCCGTGCGCCTTCGCCGTCGACGGCGACCTGCTCGGCTTCGGCGTCGACCGGGTCAAGCCGAAGGATTCGGGCCGGCTGCGCCGCAACCGCAACCTCGAGGGTGATCCCCGGGCAGCGCTCCTCGTCGAATGCTGGGACCGCGACGACTGGACGCGCCTGTGGTGGGTGCGGGCCACGCTGCGGCACGAACCCGTCCCCCCCGAGGGAGCCGCGGGCCGCCTGTCGCGACTGCTCGCGGGCCGCTACCCGCAGTACGTCGACGAGCCGTTCGAGGAGGTCGTCGTCCTGCGCGTCGTCGGCCTCACCGGCTGGGCCGCGTCCGACGAGCCGTTCGCCGCAGGTTGACGCCCGCCGCGTCGGGTCGTCGCGAGTTGCCCGACATTGACGCCTTGTCGCGACGGCGCGAAAGTTGAGCAACGTCGCGCTGTGGAGGTGGCCCCCATGAAGGATCTGCGGTGCTTGCTCGGGCGTCACAGGTGGCAGCACCACGTCAACCGGGAGATGGGCGGACCGAACGCCGGCTACGACACCTGCACAAGATGCGGCGTGGAGAAGAAGGCATACGGCAAGCCGCCCGCGACAGGAGTGGCCGGGCCCGGAGGCTTCTGAGCCGCACCGAGCGATGCCGGGCCGCGTCCACCGTCAAAGCAGCATGGTCGGACGTCGACACGCACCGAGGTGGAGCTCTGACCTTCCTGCGGCCTGGAGGGCTGCAACACCTGCGCCGTCCGAGGCCACGATGACCGGGTGTGGGCATCGACGACGCGTGTCCGGTGGGGCCTGGCGCTGGGCGGACTGACTGCGCTCATCCTGACGCAGGCATGTGCGCTCTCGTTCTTCAGCGCGTACGGCTCCCCGGACGAGATGCCTCCGAGATGGCTGGCCGCGATGGAGGCCCCGCTGAGCAGGGTCGCGGTGATCGCTCCCGGCTCGACGACCGTCCATGACCTCTACGGGCTCGTCTATCTGGGCGCCTGGGTGCTGGGGCTGACCGGGTTCGCCCGCGGGCTCGCACTGCGCCGGTCATCGTTCACCGTCCGCCTTCGCCGCAGCTGGAGCGCGGTCCTCGTCGGGTTGGGGCTCGTGGCCATCGGCATCTTCGGCGACTACGCGATTCCCAACGACATGGTCGGAGGAATCGGGTTCATGCTCACCGGCCTCGGGTTCGTCGCCACCTCTGTCGCCTTGGTGGTCCTTGGCATCGTCCTTCGACGCGACGCCGCCGTGGGCCTCCCGAGTGCGTGGATGGTGGCAGCCCTCGGCGCGGGCTCCGTCACTGGCGGCACCGCTCTCGTCGGACACGTTCCGTCAGGCCCCGGGCTCGGCTTCGCCCTCGCCGCGCTTGTCCTCGCCGCGACCCGTCGGGGCGACCCAGAGGCACCAGGCCGTGGCGCAGTCCAGTCCTCCCCATAGATGGGTGCAAGGCCGCGGTCGCCTGCGCGCGGCACGAGCGGTCGATCGCTCGGGCGGTCTAGCCTGCGGCGACCCGCTTGAGAGCTTCTCTCAGATCGCGCAGTGCTGGGATGCCTCGCAGTCCGTCGGGGGTGGCGTAGAGCCGGCAGGACAGTGCTACGGGTGCGTCGGGCCGAGCGAATGGGTCGAGGCCGTTGAGCAGAATGGTTGGGGAGCCGGCGAACCGCCGTTGCCGCGCCTGGTCTGGGCTGGCGACGATGGTGCGGGTGACGGTGGCCTCCACTCGGGTGTCTGCGACGGCGGTCGCGATCAGTTCACAGGCGGCGGCGTCGTTGGGGCAGTCCGGTATGACGAGCAGTTCGATGTCCATCGCCATGGAAGGTACTCGCCGAGCCGGCGGTGTGTGCCGCCGATGAGCGTGTTCCGATGCCACCCTCGGTGCATCACCTCCACGAGAAGGCTGCGGAACCGGTTTCGTGCGAATGCGGCCGGGGCGCGCCGTCATCGGCACGACGTGTCGTCGGTGACGTGGGTCAACGGGGTGCGAAGGCCTCGAGCACCTGCTCGGCGTGGTCGAGCGCCGCGGCCGGGTCGGCGTCAGGGTCGCCCACGCGGGGCGAGAGGTTGAGGTCGAGGAACACCTCTGTGACACCCACGGCCGCGAGGGCAGCGACGTCCTCGAGGACCTGCTCGCGCGTCCCCTGCAACGGGGTCCGTGCGGGGCCGGGGTCGGTGTCCAGGAGGTCGACGACCGCTCGGACGACGACGCGCAGCGCACCCGGGTCGCGACCGGCCTCGACGGCGCCCGCGCGGACGACCGCGACCGACCCCGCCACCGTCTCGAGGTCGTGCATGCTGCCGGCGATCCAGCCCTCGGCCAGGCGACCGGCCCGGCGCAGCGCCGAGCCCGCCGTCCCGCCGAGCAGCACGGGCGGGTGCGGCCGCTGGACGGGGCGGGGAGCCACGTGCGAGCGGGGTACGGAGTAGAAGTCCCCGTGGAACTCGACCGGGTCCTCGGTCCACAGGGCGTGCAGGCAGCGCAGGTACTCCTCCATGCGTGCGCCGCGCCGCGTCATCGGGATGCCGGCGGCCGCGTACTCCTCGGGCAGCCAGCCGATGCCGAGGCCGGCCGTGAGCCGCCCGCCGGAGACGACGTCGAGGGACGCGAGGGTCTTCGCGAGGAGGGCCGGCGGGGTGAAGGGGGCGCAGAGCGTCGCCGTCCCCAGGCCGATGGAGGAGGTGTGCCCGGCGACGAGGGCGAGGGCGACCACCGGGTCGAGGACCGAACGGTGCCCCGGGGACAAGGAGGCGTCGACCGGCCGCAGGACCCGCTGGAAGGTCCACAGCGAGGCGTACCCGAGCTCCTCGGCCCGACGGGCGACGTGGACGGTCATCGCGGGCGTCGCCCACGAGCCCGACACCGGCAGCCCGAACCCGAGGAGCGGTCGCGCGGTCATGCCCGCGAGCCCGCGAGGGTGTCGAGGAAGCGGTCGAGGGCCGCCCGCAGGCGCCGCGGCGGGTAGCGAGCCGGCCACTGGACCCCGTGCAGGGCCAGCCCGTCGAGCAGCGGGTAGAGGAGGGCGACGGCCTCCTCCGGTGTCGTCCCCGGACCGAGGAGGCCGTCGCGGTCCAGCAGGGTCACGGCGACCGTGACCGCCTCCCTGCTCAGCGCCTCCATCTCGTCCCGAACGGCCACGAGGGCGGGGTCGGTCAGCGGGCGGCCGAGGAAGGCGAGGTAGACGGCCACCTCGTCGCGGCGCTCGTCGTCCAGGGGGAGGAGCTGCTCGAGGACGCGCGCAGCGCCCTCCCGTCCGCGGAGGCCGTCGAGGTCGCCGACGCGCTCGGTGGCGCGCTGCACGACCGACGTCAGGGCGGCGGCGAGCAGCTCGTCCTGGGTGGCGAAGTAGTGGCGCAGGGCGCCGGCCGAGGTCCCTGCCTCGGCGGCCACGTTCCGCACGGACACCCCGACGATGCCCTCGCGCCGGACGAGCCGCCACACGGCCTCGGTGATCTCGCGACGCCGGGCGACGTGGTCGACGGTCCTCGGCACAGGACTGTTGTAGCACGAGCGTGCTATAAAGGTTCTGATACGACTGTGTCGAAACCTGAGGAGCGCCAGTGATCTATGCGGCCATCATCGCGTGCGAGGTGGGGTTCTGGGTCGTGCTGGCGGCCGGCCTCCTGGCTCGCTATGCCCTGCAGCGGCCGCGTCTCGGGGCGTGGCTCTTGGCCGGGGTGCCCGTCGTCGACCTCGCCCTGCTGGGGTTCACCGTGGTCGACCTGCGCGCCGGGGGAACCCCGGCCGTGGCCCACGGGTTGGCTGCGCTCTACCTGGGCTTCTCCGTCGCCTTCGGTCACCGGATGGTCCGGTGGGCCGACGCGCGGGTCGCCCACCGCCTCGCCGCCGGTCCGGCACCTGCGGCCTCGCCGAGCTGGGGCACGAGGAGCCGGATGGTCGCGGAGTGGCGCACGTTCGCGCGCGCGGTCCTGGCCGGAGCCGTCGCCGTGGGGGTCCTGCTCGTCGCCATCCGCGTCGTCGGCGACTCCGGCGACTCCTCGGCGTTGCGGTCCTGGATCCCCCAGGTCGGCCTCGGCCTGGCGGTCTGGCTGGTCGTCGGGCCGGGCGCGGCCAGCGTCCTGGCCCTCAGCGCGCGACGAGGTGGAGCAGGAAGCCCTGGGCGGGGCTGAGGGCGGGCAGGGGCAGACCGGCGGTACCGAGCACCGCACCCGACACCTCGACCCCCGACGAGCGGGCGTCCTCGAACCACCGGGGGGACCGTACCTGGAGGGTCTCCGGCAGGCCGGCCTCCTCCCGGACCCGCACGAGGTACCGGCGGTCGGGGTCCAGGCCCGGGAGCGGTAGCACCCCCGGCGTGACACCCCGGCCGGTCTCCACCTGCACCACGGTGAACACCGCGGCCGACCGGTCGGCAGCGACCACGCCGCCGGCGACGAGCGTCGGGTCGGGGTGGTCGGACCGCACCACGTCGCCGCCGTGGAGGAGGGGGCGCAGCTCGCGGTAGAGCCCGGCCCAGGCCCGCAGGGCCTCGAGCTCGTCGTCGCCGCAGGTGGAGATGTCCCACTCGAGGCCGGCATGGCCCCCGAGCGCGACGAGCATCCGGAACGAGAGGTCGAGGTGGCGGTGCGTCGTGTGCGCGCGCGGCGGACCGACATGGGTCCCCATCCGCTCCGGCGGGACGAGCAGCCCGGTCCAGCGCTGGATGCCGACCCGCTCGAGGGCGTCGTTGCAGTCGGACGTCCACACCCGGTCGGTGCGCGCGAGCACGCCGAGGTCGACGCGGGCGCCGCCGCTGGAGCAGGACTCGATCTCGAGGTCGCGGTGGCGGCGCCGCAGCTCGTCGAGCAGCCGGTACGCCGCCCGGGTCTGCTCGCCGACGGCAGGCCGGTCGGTGCCGCGGGCGTCGGAGCGCACCGCCTCGTGCAGGTCGCGGTTGTGGTCCCACTTGACGAAGTCGATCCCGTACTCGCCGACGAGGGCGCTCATCGCCTCGAGCACGGTCGAGAAGGCGTCGGGGTTCGCGAGGTCGAGGACCTGCTGGTGGCGCGAGGCCCGGGGCGGCCCGTCGGCCGGCCCGAGGACCCAGTGCGGGTGCGCGCGGACGAGGTCGGAGTCGAGGTTGACCATCTCGGGCTCGAACCAGAGGCCGAACTCCATGCCGAGGGCGCGGACGTGGTCCACGAGCGGTCCCAGCCCGTCGGGCCAGACGTCGCGGGAGACCTGCCAGTCGCCCAGGCCCCGGGTGTCGTCGCGCCGCCCCCCGAACCACCCGTCGTCGAGGACGAACCGCTCGACGCCGATCGAGGCCGCGGTGTCGGCCAGGCGCTTGAGGTGGTCGAGGTCGGTCTGGAAGTACACGGCCTCCCACGTGTTGAGGACGAGCGGGCGGGGTCGCCCGGCACGGTAGTCGGTGGCGGAACGCTGGTGCCGCAGAAGCCGGTTCGTGAGCCCGTCGAGCCCGCCGTCCGACCACACGGCGACGACGTCGGGCGCGGTGTACGTCTCTCCGGCCCCGAGGCGCACCTCGCCCGGCGCGAGCGACTCGCCGCCACCGAGCACGGCGGCGTGGGCGCCGGCCGGTTCGGGGAGCCGCTCGGCCAGGTGGTGGTGGTTGCCGCTCCACGCGACGTGCGCCGCCCACACCTCGCCGTGCCGGAAGCCGAAGCCCGCGGTGCCGGCGACGAGCAGCAGGGTCGCGTCGTGGCCGGTGCGACCGCGGGCCCCGGAGCGCACGAAGCTGCCGTCGGTCAGGGGATGGCGCTGCGGCGCCCGCTCCCGGGTCCACCGGCCGGTGAGGTCGAGCAGCTCGTCCGCGCGGGTCGGCAGCGGCAGCAGCGTCCGCAGGGCCGCGACGTCGAGGGGCGCCTCGTCCTCCGCCGCGGTCGACGTGATGGCCGAGGACACCGTGAGGACCCCGTGCTCGTCGAGCGCGTAGGCGAGGTCCACCCGCGCCCGCGCCGCCGCGGACTCGGCTCCGATGACGACGCGCCCGTCCTCCGGTGTGACCGTGGCGACCCATCGCGGAGCAGCGGCACCGCCGGCCCGGTGGAGCGAGACGCCGGGTGTGCCGAGCCAGCCGTCGCCGGAGGTCGGCAGCACGGTGAGGTCCCACGGCTCGTCGAGCGCGTTGTGGGGCACCGGCGCGTCCCGCAGCAGCCGGAGGTCGGCGACGGCCCCGTCGGGCAGGTCGGCGCCCCAGTGGAGGACGGCCGGCAGGCGGTCGCCCTCCTGTCCGAGGACGAGGAGGGCGCCACCACCGCGCAGGACGGACGTCGTGACCGTCATCCCTTCGTCGACCCCAGGGTGAGCCCGGAGACGAACTGCTTCTGCAGGACGAAGAAGACGATGAGCACCGGCAGCGCGACGATGACCGACCCGGCCGCGACGAGGTTGGTGTCGGAGAAGAACTGGCCGCGCAGGTTGTTGAGCGCACTGGTCACCGGGTACTTGTCGCCGCGCGAGAGGAGCACGGTGGCCCAGAAGAACTCGTTGTAGATCCACGTGACCTGCAGCGTCGCCAGCGCCGCGAGCGCGGGGCGCACGAGCGGCATCGTCAACTGCCAGTACTGGCGCCACACGCTCGCGCCGTCGAGCTCGGCGGACTCGTAGATCTCGTAGGGGAGGGTCTTCATGTAGTTGCTGAGGACGAAGGTGCAGAAGCCCAGCTGGAACGCCGTGTTGACGAGGATGAGCGCCCAGTAGCTGTTGAGCATCGTGCCGCTCTCGCTCATGAAGGTGGGCAGCGGGATCTCGCGGAACATCTTGAACACGGGGATGAGCAGCGCCTGCGGGGGCAGGAGGTTGGCCGCGAGGAACACGCCGAGCAGCGTGAGGTTGAACCGGTACGAGAACCGGGCCAGGACGAACGCCACGAGCGAGGACAGGAACAGCGTCAGCAGCACCGCCGGGACGGTGATGAGCAGCGAGTTCTTGAAGTGGAGACCGAAGTTGCCCCGGTTCCAGGCGTCCTTGTAGTTGTCGAGGGTCCAGCCGCCGAAGGACAGGTAGCCGTTGGTCTGGGTGTACGAGTACTCGCGGAACGAGTTGAGCACCGCCCAGATCATCGGGAAGAGCCAGAGCAGCGCGAGCACGATCATGATCACCGTGGCGACGCGGCCGCGCGGTCGGTTGATGACGCCGCCACTGCGCTCGGTGGGGGCCTTCGTCGACGTCGGGGCGGGGGCCGTGGCGGTGGCGCTCATCGGCGCTCCTCCTTGAAGACGATGCGGAGGTAGATCGTGATGAACACCGAGGAGATGACCATCATGATCACGGCGAGTGCGGAGCCGAACCCGTAGCGGGTCGCCTCACCGATCACGTTCTGCGACACCAGCGCCGAGATCAGCTCGAGGCCGTTGCGGCCCTTGTTGATGATCCAGACGATGTCGAACGCCCGGAGGGACTCGATGACGACGATGACGATGACGATGAGGTTGATCGGCCGCATCACGGGGAAGATGACGTTGAAGAACGTCTTGACCTCGCTGGCGCCGTCGACCGCCGCCGCCTCGCGCAGGGACGCGTCGACGCCCTTCAGCCCGGCGAGGTAGAGCAGCATGATGTACCCGGTGTGCCGCCACGCCGTCGCGACGAGCACCGACCACAGGTTGATGTCGGGGTCGCCGTACCAGTCGACGTTCGCCCCGGTGAGCTCGTTGATGAGGCCCTGGTCGGTCGAGTAGAACAGCTGCCAGATGAAGCCGACGAGCGCCATCGAGAGCACGACCGGCAGGTAGAACGCCGTCTGGTAGAAGCGGCTCCCGCGCATCTCGCGGTCGAGGACGACGGCGAGGAGGATGCCGAGGATCGTCGGGAGCACGAAGAGGAAGAGGAGCCAGATGACGTTGTGCCGGATGGCCGGCCAGAACGGCGGGTAGATCGTGGCGATGTCGACGTAGTTCTTCGTGCCGACCCACTCGAGGGTGCTGAGCTTGAAGCCGTTCCACTTCGTGAACGACAGCGCGACGGACGCCAGCGCCGGCAGCCAGACGAGCCAGATGACGAGGACGGTCGGCACGCCGACCATGGCCGCGATGACCAGCCGGTCACGCGTCCCCCTCTTCTTCTCGACCCGCCGTGGCTGCCGGCGTCGTGTTGCTGTGGCCATGGGGTGCTCCCGGTCCGCGGCCTCAGCCGAGGATCGACTGCGCCTGCTGCTGGATGGAGGCCGTGATCTTGTCGATGTCGTTCGGCGCCTTGATGAACTCCTGGAGCGACGCCGTGATCACCGTGTTGGCGAGGTCGGCGTTGGTGTCGCGGTCGAGGAACTGGGCGATCGACTTGGCGTTCTGCACGACCTCCACGGACTTCTTCTGCAGCTCGCCGTACTTCGCGGTGCTCGCACCGGAGTTCGCCGCGATCATCGGCGCGGAGGCGGCGTTGTTGGCGGCGTCGGCGGCCTCGGCCGTGCCGAGCCACTTGATGAACGCCTTGGCCGCGTCCTCGTCCTGCGCGTTGGAGGAGACGCAGAAGCCGTCGATGGGGGCGTCGAGCGCGTCGGAGCCGATCGAGGCGTCGAGCTCGGGGAAGGTGAAGAAGTCGAGGTCCTCCTGGGCCTCGGTGGGCACGCCGTCGACGACGAAGGTTCCGAGCAGGTACATGCCGCACTCGCCGTTGGCCATCGAGGTCGCGGCCTCCTGCCAGGTGCGGCCGAGCGAGTTCTCCTGGTGGTACGGGAGGAGGGTCTTCCAGGTCTCGAAGACCTTCTTGACCTCGGGGCTGTCCCACGTCTTCTCGCCCTTGGTGAGGGCCATGTGGAAGTCGTAGCCGTTGATCCGCATGTTGAGGATGTCGAAGGTGCCCATCGGTGCCCAGGCGTCCTTGGCCGCGAAGGCGAAGGGCGTGACCTTCTTCCCCTGCATGTCCTCCATGAGGGCGTTGAGCTCGTCGAGGGTCTTCGGCTGGGTCCAGCCGTTCTTCTCGAAGACCGACTTCCGGTGGAAGACGGCCCACGGGTAGTAGCTGACGGGGACGAAGTACTGCTTGCCGTCGGCCGCGGTCGACGCCTTCTTGAACGCGTCACCCAGGCCGTCGATCGGCCAGACGTCGCTGATGTCGGCGATCTGGCCGCCCTCGGCGAACTGTGCCATGCGGTAGCCGGCGAACCAGGTGAAGACGTCGTCGGGGGTGCCCTGCAGGTAGGTGGTGATGCTCTCCTGGAACGTGTTGTGGTCGACGGCGTTCTGGGAGACCTGGGCGCCGGTCTTCTTCGTGTACGCGTCCGCCATCGCCGCGAGGCGCTCGTAGGCCGGGCCCGAACCCTTGGCCTCGTTCATGCCGAACTTCACCGGGCCGGCGGCGCCGCCACCACCCGTGCCACCGGTGGAGGGCGAGTCGCTGCCGCAGGCGCCGAGCCCGGCGAGGGCTCCGACTCCGAGGGCGCCCCCCAGCAGGGTGCGGCGGTTCAGGGCGGCGACGGATGCGGGGACGGAGCCGGTGAGGCGGCTCGATCGCGGTGCCGGAAAAGCCATGGTTGTCTCCTTTGACGGGCCAGATTCCGACACTTTGCATCAGAATCAAACATCGGCGATCACCCGAGTGTGCTGAGCCGCGGGCGGCCTGTCAAGACGTTCTACTGTCACATTTCGGCTGTCAAACGTGCTGGGACGGGGCGATGCGGCCGGGTGCCGGTCGTGACTCGCGCCGGCCGTGATGGCGTCGGGAGATCGTCACGCCCGGACAGAACGTGTTGGAATCTGTTGACAACTGTTCGGACCACTCATCAGACTGTCCGTCATGCGTCCGTGGCCGTCCGACCGCGTCGCCTTCGGTGGCGACTACAACCCCGAGCAGTGGCCGCGCGCGACGTGGGACGAGGACCTACGCCTCATGCGCGCCGCCGGGGTCAGCTTCGTGACGCTGGGCGTCTTCTCGTGGTCGTGGCTCGAGCCGTCGAAGGGGGAGTACGACTTCGCCTGGCTCGACGAGGTCATGGACCTGCTCGCCGAGCACGGGATCGCCGTCGACCTCGCCACCGCCACCGCGACCCCGCCGCCGTGGCTGTCCGCCGCGTACCCCGAGATCCTCCCCGTCGACCGCGAGGGACGCACCCTCTGGCCGGGCAGCCGGCAGGCCTGGTGCCCCTCGTCGCCGCTCTACCGCGACCTCGCCCTCGCCCTCACCGACCGCATCGCGGCGCGCTACCACGACCACCCGGCCCTGGCGATGTGGCACGTGTCGAACGAGTACGCCTGCCACAACCTGCCCTGCTACTGCGACACCTGCGCCGTCGCGTTCCGACGCTGGCTCGAGCGCCGGTACGGCAGCCTCGACGCCCTCAACGAGGCGTGGGGGACGGCGTTCTGGAGCCAGCGGTACTCCGCCTGGGACGAGGTCCTCCCGCCGCGGATCACGACGACCTTCAGCAACCCGACCCACGTCCTGGACTACTCCCGCTTCGGGTCCGACACCCTCCTCGACTTCTACCGCGCCGAGAAGGAGGTCATCCGCCGCCACTCCTCCGACGTGCCGGTGACGACGAACTTCATGACGCTCAGCCAGTTCCGGCTCCTCGACTACCACGACTGGGCCCCGGAGCAGGACGTCGTCAGCACCGACCACTACGTCGTCGACAGCCTCGCGCACCCGCAGGCCGAGCTGTCCTTCCACGGCGACCTGACCCGAGGCCTCGCCGGTGGCCGCCCCTGGATGCTCATGGAGCACTCGACGAGCGCGGTCAACTGGCAGCCGGTCAACCCCGCGAAGCCGCCGCGCGGCACCGTCCTGGACTCCCTCGCCCACGTCGCCCGCGGGGCCGACGCGCTCGGGTTCTTCCAGTGGCGGCAGTCGAGGGCCGGCTCGGAGAAGTTCCACTCGGCGCTCGTGCCGCACGCCGGCGAGGACAGCGACCGTTTCCGTGAGGTGTGCGAGCTCGGGGCCCTGGCCGGGCGGCTCGGCGAGGTCGTCGGTTCGACGGTCGACGCCGAGGTCGCCCTCCTGTGGGACTACGAGGCGCAGTGGGCGCTGGCCGGCCCGTGCATGCCCTCCGCGGCGGTCGACTACGTGACGGCGGCCCACACGGTGCACCGCCTCCTGCGCGACCGGGGCGTCACGTGCGACGTGGTCCACCCCGGCACCGACCTCTCGCGCTACCGCGTCGTCGTCGTCCCGACGCTCTACCTCGTCTCCGACGAGCACGCGGCGGCGGTCGAGGCAGCCGCGCGGGCCGGCGCCCACGTCCTCGTCACCTACCTGTCCGGCGTCGCGACCCCCGACGACCACGTCCGGCTCGGCGGCTACCCGGGGGCCTTCCGCGACCTGCTCGGCGTCCGGGTCGAGGAGTTCTTCCCCCTCCGGGTCGAGGAGGAGGTCGCCCTCGCCGGACCCGCGTCGACGGCCGGAGGACGCGGCCGCACCTGGAGCGAGGACGCCCGCACGACCGCCGAGGACGCCGAGGCCCTGCTCGCGTACGCCGAGGGACCGCTGGCCGGCCGCCCCGCGCTGACCCGCCGGCCCGTCGAGGACGGTGTCGCCTGGTACCTCGGCACCCTTCCCGACGACGACCTCCTCGGCGGCGTCCTCGAGCGCCTGCTCACCGAGGCCGGGGTGGCCCCCGCCGCGCGGGCGCCCGCGGGTGTCGAGGTCGTCCGCCGCCGGTCGCAGGAGGGCTCCTGGCTCTTCGTCCTCAACCACACGGGCACGGCGTGCGAGGTCGCCGCGGCCGGTCACGACCTCGTCAGCGGCCGCGAGGTCGGCCCCGTCGTGCCCGTTCCGGCACGCGGTGCGGCCGTGGTGCGGGAGGGTTGACCGTGCTTGCCACCCAGCGTCGCGCCGCCATCGTCTCCATCGTCGAGAGCACCGGTGCCGCCCGGATCTCCGACCTCGTCGAGCAGCTCGGCGTCTCGGACATGACGGTGCGCCGCGACATCGAGCGCCTGGACTCCGAGGGCCGCGTCGAGCGGGTCCACGGCGGCGCGATCGCCGTCCAGCCGCGGGCCACCGACGAGCCCGGCTTCAGCGCGAAGTCCTCGCTGATGACCGCCGAGAAGCAGGCCATCGCCGCGGCGGCCGCACGCCTCGTGCAGCCCGGGGCGACGATCGGCATCTCGGCCGGGACGACGACCTACGAGCTGGCCCGCGCCATCCGGCACCTGCCCCAGCTCACCGTCGTGACGAACTCGGTCCCCGTCGCGCAGCTGCTGCACGAGACCCAGTCGGCGGGGCACGTCGTCGTCCTCACCGGCGGGGTGCGCACGCCCTCGGACGCGCTCGTCGGACCGGTCGCGGTCAACGCCCTCCAGGGGCTTCACGTCGACCGGCTCTTCCTCGGTGCCCACGGCATCGACGAGAGTGCCGGCCTCACGACGCCGAACCTCGTCGAGGCCGAGACGAACCGAGCGCTGGTGCGCGCCAGCCGTGCGGTGTGCGTCCTCGCCGACCACTCGAAGTTCGGGATCGTCGGGCTGTCGACGTTCCTGCCCCTGCGCGAGGTCGACACGCTCATCACCGACTCGGGCATCACCGCGCGGGCCCGGGCCGTGCTCGAGGACAGCGTCGAGCAGCTCGTGCTCGCCGCGCCCGCCTCGGGTGCGGCCTCCGGCGCCTCCGTGCGGACGGGTCCGGTGACGTCCTCGGGCGCGGGATGAGGCTCGCCCACGAGGTCCGGCGCACCGTCGGCACCCTCGCCGACGGCCGCCGGATCATCTACTACGACGACACGGAGGGCGCACCCGAGCGGCGCGCCGTCGACACCCGCGACCTCGGGCCGCGCGAGCTCGCGGGACACCTGCGCTACGACGCCCTCCTCGGCGACTGGGTCGCCGTCGCCGGGCACCGGATGAACCGCACCCTCCTGCCGCCGCGCGACGAGTGCCCCCTCTGCCCGGCCGGGCGCAGCGGTGGCGCCTCGGAGATCCCCGAGGCCGACTACGACGTCGTCGTGTTCGAGAACCGCTTCCCCTCCTACGCCCCGGTGGCGGACGACGACGTCGTCGCACCCGAGGGGTACCTCCACCGCCCGGCCCTCGGCCGCACCGAGGTCGTCTGCTTCACGAGCGACCACGACTCGACCTTCGCCGACCTCACCCCGCGGCGGGTCCGCACCGTCGTCGACGTGTGGGCCGACCGCACCGCCGAGCTCGGCCGCGACCCCGACGTCGCCCACGTCTTCTGCTTCGAGAACCGGGGCGAGGAGATCGGGGTGACCCTGCACCACCCGCACGGGCAGGTCTACGGCTACCCGTACCTCCCCGCGCGCACCGCCGTCGTCCTCGCGCGGGCTCGCGAGCACCACGAGCGCACCGGCCGGCTCCTCGGCGCCGACCTCCTCGCCGCCGAGCGCGCCGACGGCTCGCGGGTCGTCCTCACGGGCGAGCACTGGACGGCGTACGTCCCGTACGCGGCGCGCTGGCCGCTCGAGGTGCACGTGGCACCCCATCGCGACGTCCCCGACCTCGTCGCCCTCGACGACGCCGAGCGTGACGAGCTGGCGGTGCTCTACCTCGACCTGCTGCGGCGGCTGGACCGCGTGCACGTCGCGGCCGACGGCGGCAGGATCCGGCTCCCCTACATCGCCGGGTGGCACCAGGCCCCGGTGCGGGCCGGGCGCGACGTGTCGCGCCTGCTCCTCCAGGTGATGTCGGTGCTGCGCGGACCGGGGAAGCTGAAGTACCTCGCGGGCTCCGAGAGCGGCGTCGGCGGCTGGGTGACCGACACCCGGCCAGAGGCCGTCGCCGCCCGGCTCCGCGACCTGGCCTGACCGCGACGCGGGCGGCGGACCGGGTCCCGGAGAGGGCCCTCGCCCGGTACTTTTTCACCAACTCGGGCGGTTCGTCGGGGGTGCCCGGTCCCTGATGAGGGGTATAAACGGGGGTGGAACGGCTCCGACCCGTTCCCATTGGCGCAGGGGAACCACCGGCAGGCACGTCCTGCTCGACCGGAGGTGCGCAACGGATGACGACACGAGAGCCCCGGACCGGCGAGGTCGTGCCGGAACCCTGCGGCGCGGCCGGCGCGCCATGAGGACGCTGCACCCCAGGATGGCGAGCTCGGTGGCGCGGACGTACCTGTCGGTCCGTGACGTCGCAGCCCTCGTCGAGGTCGCGGCCCTGGATGCCGACCGGGCGGAGCTGCTGCGCCGGTGTCGGGTCGCCACCGAGCTCGGGGCCGCGACCCTCCTGTGCCGACCGGAGGACGTTCCGACCGCGGTGTGTGCGCTGGGCGGTAGCGGGGTCGTCGTGGGAACCACCGTGGGGGCGGAGGAGGCCGGTCACGACGAGCTTCTCGCCGAGGCGGCGCGGGCCTGTGACGCCGGTGCCCGGCAGGTGGCCCTCCCGGTCTCGGGGGCCGACCTCGGGCGCGGCGGCATCGAGTCCCTGGCCGGGCTGGTGCGGGCGGTCGCGGCCGTCGCTGCGCCGGCCGAGCTCAAGGTCGGCCTCCCGGGGGGATCCGTCCCCGTCGCGGACCTCCAGCGCGCGGCCGCGACCGCCTCGGCCGCAGGCGCCCTCATCGTCTCCGTCGGCCTGTGGTCGGGGGGTGACCGAGCCAGACTGGCCTCGATCCGGCCGATCCGGCAGGCGCTCGGGCCGGACAAGCTGCTCAAGTGGACCCACCGGGTCACCAGCCTGGACCGGCTGCTCCTGGCCCACTCCGAGGGTGCCGACCTGTTCAACGCCGACCTCGAGGTCATCTGCGCCGAGGCCCGGGGCCGGGTGCAGAACGGTGGGATCAGGGTGCCCGTCCCGGGTGTGGACTACATCCCTGGGCGGGGCCCGGAGACCCTGCGGGCGTCGTGACACCGTCCGGTCGGACCTCGACCCGTGGCGGGCCGAGGCCGGACACGGTCGCGGACAGCGGCGAGGTGCCGGATCCGACCACGCCCTGGGCGGGGATCCGTGCCTGGCACGTGGTGCTCGCGACGACCGCCGGGGCGGTGGTCGGGTTCCTGTCCGCTCCGAGGAACAGCGCGTGGCAGGTCGTCGCCTACTTCGTCCCGCTGGCCCTGGCCGTGGGATGCATCGCGGCGCGGACGGTGGGGACGCCGGCAGGTCGGGGACCGTTGTCGATCCTCCTGGCCGCGCAGGCCGGGTACTTCGTGACGTCGCTCTTCTGGTACCCCGTCCCCCTCGTCACCGGGGTCGTGCTGCCCTTCCCGTCGCTCGTCGACGCGTCCTACCTCACCGTCTACGCCGCCTATGCGGTGTTTCTCGTCATGGTCCTGCGAGGACGGGCCCGGGACCGGGCGGAGGAGAGCCGCATCGCGCTGACGGACGCCCTCATCCTCAGCACCTCGATGTCGGCACTGCTGTGGCTCGCCGTGGTCCACCCCACGCTGCGTGGGGGCACGGCATCGCTCGCGACCTTGGTCGCGGTCGCCTATCCGGCGGCCACCCTGCTGCTCTTCGTCCTGGCGGCTCGCCTGGCCGTCGGCAGCCAGCTGCGCGCCTCCGGCCCGGGGCTGCTGTTGCTGGCGTGGATCGCCGTGGAGATCACGGGCGACACGATCTACGGACTGCAGGGCGCGTCGGGCACGTTCGTCATGGGCGCTCCGCTGTTCGTGACCTGGATGGTGTCCGCGGGCTGCCTCGCGGCGATGGCCGCCCACCCGGAGGTTGTCCGGCTGTTCGCGGCCGAGCCGGGGTCGGCGGCCACGAGGACGCCCCGCCGCAACGGCGCCGCACGCCAGGTGCTGCTGCTGTGCGCGGCCCTGCTCACCGTGGTGCTGTCCCACGTCTCGCCCGAGCGGAGCACGGTCCTCCTGGTGGCGACCGTCGTGACGGTGTCGTTGGTCATCTACCGGACCTCGCTCCTCGCGGGCGACCTCGACCGCGAGAGGGCGCTCGCGGTCCAGCTGGAGGGCGCCGTGGCACACCTCCACACCCAGCGCGAGCTCCTCGAGCAGCAGGCCGCCGACCTCGAGCGGCTCGCCTTCCACGACTCCGTGACCGGGCTCGGCAACCGCGCGCTGCTCCGGCGCGCCGAGGACTCCGACGGCTCCACCGCGGACGCGACGCTGCTGTTGCTGGACCTGGACGGGTTCAAGCAGGTCAACGACAGCCTCGGGCACGCGGCGGGGGACGCCGTCCTCCTCGAGGTGGGTGACCGGCTCGGTCGGTGCGTCCGGACCGTCGACACGGTGGTGCGGCTCGGGGGTGACGAGTTCGCCGTGCTGCTGCGCGGCGCGGGCCGCACGACGGCGATGCGGATCGCGGAGCGCGTCCTCCGGGAGGTGCGGGCACCCATCCGCCTGGAGGGCACGACGGTCGAGGTCCGGTGCAGCATCGGGGTGGCTCCCGGCGCGACCGCGGCAGGTCTCGACGAGATGATCCGCAACGCCGACCTCGCGATGTACGCCGCCAAGGACGAGGGACGCGATCGGGTCCGGGAGTTCGACCCGTCGATGTACCTGGAGGCGATCCGGCGCCTCGACCTGGATGCGCAGGTCCGTCGCGCGCTCGCCGACGGCGAGCTCACCGTGCACTACCAGCCCATCGTCGAGACGACCACCGGTGCCCCGGTCGCGGTCGAGGCGCTCGTGCGGTGGGAGCACCCGGAGCGCGGTCTCCTCCCGCCGGCGGAGTTCCTCGCCGCGGCAGAGCGCACCGGGATGATCGTCGACCTGGGGCGCCTCGTCCTCCGGACGGCGTGCCGCGACGCAGCCCGGTGGCGTGAGGAGTGGCCGCACGTGGGCCTCTCCGTGAACGTCTCGCACCAGGAGCTGCTCATCCCCGGCTTCGCCGAGCACATCGTCGGCGTGCTGGCCGAGCACGCGCTTCCGCCGGCGGCGCTGCACCTGGAGATCACCGAGACGGTCCTCGCCGACGAGGAGAGCGTCAGGCGCGCGCTCGAGCCCCTGGACCGGCTCGGTGTGCGGCTCTCCATCGACGACTTCGGCACGGGGTACTCCTCGCTCAGCAGGCTGCGCGCGCTGACGGTGCACCGGCTCAAGATCGACCGCTCCTTCGTCGCGGAGATCGGCGAGTGCGACCCGCCGGAGGCGCCGATGCTCGCCTCGATCGTCTCCCTCGCCCACAGCGTCGGCCTCAAGGTCGTCGCCGAGGGCGTCGAGACCGAGAGGCAGGCCGTGTTCCTGGCGGAGCACCGTTGCGACGAGCTCCAGGGCTACCTGTTCAGCCGGCCCGTCCCCGCCGGCGACGTGCCCGCCGCACTGCGTGCGTCGGTGCTGCCCCAGGTGTCGCGCAGCCGCCACGGCTGACGGCTCCGAAGGCTCAGCCGCGGCGCGGCGCTCCCACCAGGCCGGCCAGTCGGGTCGTTCGTGCGGTGAGCTCCTCGTAGGCCTCGTCGAAGGCCCGCCGGGTGTCGACGACGACCGGGTCGGGCACCGACCAGTGCGCCCAGTCGCGCCCGTCGAGCTCCTCGTGGGCGCGGTCGCAGACCGTCACGATGACGTCGCCCGCCTCCTCGTCGAGGACGCGTGGCGCCACGTCGGGCACCTCCAGGTCGTGACGCTGCGCCGCGGCCAGGGCGCCGGGGTGGATCCGTTCCCCCGGGTGGGTCCCGGCGGAGGCCGCGGGCACGGCGCTGACGCGCCGCCAGGCAGCGGCGGCGAGGTGCGAGCGCGCGGTGTTCGCGGTGCAGACGAACACGACCCGGGACGCGCGCACCGGCTGCCTGTCGGTGCCGGCGTCGCGCAGCACCCACTCGTCGTGGGCGCTGAGGGTCAGGTACGAGCGTCGGGCGTCGCCCTCCGAGGGGCGGCGGGTGACCAGGCCCACGGCCTCGAGCGTCCTGAGGTGGTGCGCCAGGAGGTTGGAGGGGATCGACAGGGAGGCGCCGAGCTCGGAGGCGGAGCGGTCGCTGAGCGCCAGGAGGTCGACGATCCGCAGCCGCGTCACGTCGCCCAGCGCGCTGTGGAGCGTGGCGCGGCGGCGCAGTCCGTCAGTTTCCTCAACGTTCATTGACTCAAGTTTGACTGAGCGATGGCGCTGGCGTCAACATGGTCGCGTGACCCACCCGGACGTGCCGCCCCTGCCGCGCCGCCTGCTCGCCGAGCTGCTCGGCACCGCCCTCCTCGTCGCCGTCGTCGTGGGGTCCGGCATCGCCGCCCAGCGGCTCTCGCCGGGTGACGTCGGGCTGCAGCTGCTCGAGAACAGCACCGCCACGGTCCTCGGGCTCACCGTCATCATCCTCATGGTCGGGCCCGTCTCCGGAGCCCACCTCAACCCCGTCGTGTCGCTCGCCGACTGGTTCATCGGGCGCCGCGCGGGGACCGGGCTGGCCCTGACCGAGGTCGGTGCCTACGCCGCGGCCCAGGTCGTCGGCGCGGTCGGCGGCGCCGTGCTCGCCAACCTCATGTTCGGCGCCCCGACCACGCTGTCGAGCACCGAGCGTGCCACGGGGCCGCACCTGCTGGCCGAGGTCGTCGCCACGAGCGTGCTCGTGGCGCTGGTCTTCGCGCTCGTGCGCAGTGGTCGCGGGGCGCTCGCCGCCCCTGCCGTCGGCGCCTACATCGGAGCCGCCTACTGGTTCACGAGCTCGACGTCGTTCGCCAACCCGGCCGTCACGGTCGGCCGCGTCTTCTCCGACACCTTCGCCGGCATCGCCCCCGCGTCCGCTCCGGCCTTCGTGGGGGCCCAGCTCGTCGGCCTCGTCGTGGGCGTGGCGATGACGCTGGCGCTCTACCCCGACGCCGCCACCCGCGCCGACGACGTCGTCCTCCCGCACCCCTCCCGCTCGACCCCGGTCTGAGGAAGGACCCGGCCATGAGCGCCGCCACCCGCGCCGCGGATCCTACGTCGGGATCACCGAGGATCTCGCCTACTCCCACGACGGTGTCTTCTCCCCCCAGAGATCGACCCCGTCACCGCGCTGCTGCGCGACCTCTGACCCACCCACCCGTCCGCCACCACCCGCTCGAGGAGCCCTCCATGACCACCGCCACGAAGCCGTCCGTCCTCTACGTCTGCGTCCACAACGCCGGGCGCTCGCAGATGGCCGCGGCGTACACCCACCACCTCTCCGGCGGCGCCGTCGAGGTGCGGTCCGCCGGGTCCGCGCCGGCCGACCAGGTCAACCCGTCCGCCGTCGAGGCGATGGCCGAGGAGGGCATCGACATCACCGCCGAGACCCCGAAGGTCCTCACCACGGACGCCGTGCAGGCCAGCGACGTCGTCATCACCATGGGGTGCGGCGACACCTGCCCGATCTTCCCGGGCAAGCGGTACGAGGACTGGGAGCTCGAGGACCCGGCCGGGAAGGGCGTCGACTCCGTCCGCCCCATCCGCGACGACATCAAGGCGCGCGTCCTGCTCCTCCTCGACGAGCTCGGCGTCGAGCCGGTGCGCGCCTGACCCGCGGCGGCGCCCTCAGGTGGGCGCCCCGAGCGTCAGCTGGCGCTCGTGGTGCTCGAAGTGCACCGTCCCGTAGTGGTAGACGTCGAGCACGCTCATGTGGTCCGTGAAGTAGGGGTCCCACCCCTGGGGGAACGGCATGTGCAGCGCCAGGGTGGCCTCGGTCTCGCGGTCGAGGGCGCGGTGCAGCCCGGCGATGGTGCGGTCGGCCTGTCGCAGGAGGCGCGGACCCCGCAGCACGAGTGCCCCACCGCAGGCGCCGAGGTGGTTGACGGCGTGGAACGGTCGGGTTCCCGCGTCCAGGACCGCGGCGAAGGCGCGCCCGGCGCCGGCGGGGCGACGGCCGAGGAAGCGGACGAGGGGCAGCAGGCTCCGTACGACGAAGAAGCCGAGCAGCATGTGGAACAGCAGCTGCCCGTTGGTCCAGCGGGTGCCGTCCGAGCCCCGGCGCAGGTCGGCGGGTGTGGCGCCGTCCACGAGGTCGTGGAAGCGGCGGCGAACGCGCTCGAGCTCGTCGTGGACCGACTCCCGGGTCGATGGGGTGGCCACGACGGCGGTTCTCAGGCCGGGGACTCGAGGAGGGCGGCCGTCGCCGCGAGGACCTCCGGGGCCACGCGGTAGTGCACCCACGTGCCGTCCTTGCGGCTCGTGACGAGACCGGCCTCGCGCAGCTTGCGCAGGTGGTGGCTCACCGTGGGCTGCGAGACACCGACGTCGAGGACGTCGCACACGCACAGCTCGCCGCCGGGGGAGGAGGCGATCATCGAGAAGATCCGCAGCCGCACGGGGTCGCCGAGCGCCTTGAACACCACCGCCGCGGTCTCGGCCTGGTCGGCGCTGAGGGCCTTCCGCGTCAGCGGCGGGCAGCAGCCCACGTCCGGGACCGGCGCGGAGGCCCGCTCGAGGGTCAAGGAGTTCGACATGGGTCTATCTTGACATCTGTCGATATCCACGAGCAAGATGTCCACACATCGACGTTCATCGAACCAAGGAGCACCCCATGACCGCCGCCATCGTGGAGACGACGCACCCGGTCGTCGTCATCGGCGCCGGACCGACCGGCCTGGCCGCCGCCGCCAACCTCGTCGAGCGTGGGCTCGACGTCCTCGTCCTCGAACGCGGTCCTCGCGCGGGCGCCGCCGTCCGGCAGTGGGGGCACGTGCGGCTGTTCTCGCCCTGGTCCGAGCTCGTCGACCCAGCCGCGCGTCGCCTCCTCGAGCAGGCCGGATGGGTCGCGCCCGACCCCGACGGCTACCCGACCGGCGCGGAGTGGGCCGACTCCTACCTCCAGCCGCTCGCCGACGCCCTCGGCGACCGGGTCCGGTACCGGGCCACGGTCACCGGCGTCGCCCGGCGGGGCCGCGACCGCGTCGTCGACTCGGGCCGCGCCGACCAGCCGTTCACCGTGCACGTCGAGGCCGAGGACGGCGGACCGACCCGCGTCACCGCAGCGGCGGTCCTCGACGCCTCCGGAACGTTCCTGCGGCCCAACCCGATCGGCGGCGACGGCTACCCGGCCGACGGTGAGCGCGCTGCGGCCGAGCGCATCGCCTACCGGGTCCCGGACGTCGATGACCCCGCCGACGTCGCGCGCTACAGCGGCCGCACCACGGCCGTGGTCGGAGCAGGTCACTCGGCCCTGACCGCCATCGTCGCCCTGGCGGCGCTCGCCGAGCGGGTTCCCGGGACCGAGGTCGTGTGGGTGCTGCGCCGCGGCGGCATCGGTGACGCCTTCGGGGGCGGTGAGGCCGACGAGCTCCCCGCGCGCGGGGCCCTCGGGCAGCGGGCGCGGCGCGCGGTCGAGGCCGGCCACGTCCGGGTCGTCACCGGGTTCCGCACGGCCGCGGTCGAGCTCGTCGGGAGCAGCGTGGCTTTGCGCAGCGAGGACGGTGACGTCGTCGCGGGCCTCGACGAGGTCGTGGGACTCACCGGGTTCCGGCCCGACCACACGATCCTCGGCGAGCTGCGGCTCGACCTCGACGGGCGCCTCGAGGCGCCGGTCCGCCTGGCCCCGCTCATCGACCCCAACGTCCACTCCTGCGGCACCGTGTACCCCCACGGCGTCGCCGAGCTGTCCCACGACGGCGAGCCGGGCGTCTACCTCGTCGGGATGAAGTCCTACGGGCGCGCCCCGACCTTCCTCGCGATGACGGGCTTCGAGCAGGTGCGCTCGGTTGTCGCCGCGATCGCCGGTGACCACGAGGCGGCCGCGCGCGTCGAGCTGACCCTTCCCGAGACGGGTGTCTGCGGCGGCGCAGGCCTGTTCGACGAGTCCGGCGACACCGCGCCCGGCTGCTGCACCCCCACGACGCCGCAGCTGCTCCAGCTCGGTTCGGGTGCTGCTGCCGCCTCCTGTTGAGCCCGGGCCGCGGGGCTCGGACGTCGACCGGGAGGACTTCCCGGGTGTTCCGGGAAGGTGGCCCGTGCCACCGCGCCACACCGTCGCGATCCTCGAGGGACGCCACAGCCGACCGGCGGTCGTGGCCCCACCCGAGGAGCGCACCATGTCGCACGTCCCCGTCCCACTCCGGCGAACCGCCGGGGCCCTCGCACTCACCCACGTCCTGCTCATCTTCGCGGGCCTCTGGCTCCAGCAGGGCCCGCTGTTCGCGGACGGCGTCCAGGGGATCGAGGACTCCTACGTCGCGGGCAACCTCACCCGGTCGTTCACCGGCGGGCTGCTCGAGGCGTTCGGCTTCGTCCTGCTCGTCCCCGTGCTCGTCATGCTGGCCCGGTGCTTCGGCACCCGGAGCGAGGCAGGTCGCTGGGCGTCATGGAGCGCACTCGGGTGCGGCCTCGCCTACGTCGCCGTCGTCATGGCGGTCGGGTTCCCGGCCGGTGCGGCGGCGATGTACGGGGCACAGAGCGGCCTCGACACGGACACCGCGTTCGCCATCAACAACATCCGGCTGTTCGCCCACTTCCTGAGCGCGTTCCTGCTCGGTGGGGCGACCCTGGGCGTCGCCCTGTCGGCGATCTCGGACGGCGTGCACGTGAAGTGGGTCGGGGGCTTCGGGGTCGTCACGGCCCTGACCCTCTTCGCCTCGCCCCCGCTGACGGCCGTGGAGTGGCAGGACATCGGCACGCTCGTCTGGCTCGTGTGGTTCGTCGGCACCGCCGTCGTCCTCCTCCGTCGCGGACCGCGCGTGGAATCCGCGGGAACGACCGCGGAGCCGGCCCTGCTCGTGCAGTCTTGAGCCGAGGTGAGTCATGCGACCGGTGAGGGCAGCCCTGACGTCGCTCGGTGCTGCCCTCACCGTCGCCTGCGCTCTGGTCCCGGCGCTCGTGGGGGCCAGCGGTCGGGGCCTCTTCGACGACGTGTCGATCGTCGCCGTCGTGGCGAGCTACGCCCTCGTCGGCACGGTCGTCGTGCTCGCGAGGCCGGGCCACGGGGTGGGTCGCCTCATGCTCGTCGGCGCGGCGGCCTGGGGAGCCGGTGAGGCGCTGATCGCCCTGGCGGTCCGCACCTCCGGGAGCGGCGAGGCGGCGGTCCTCGCGGGCGTGGCCGGGACGGCTGTCAGGGGGGTCGGATGGGTCGCGCTCGTCGTCGGGCTGCCCCTCCTGTTCCCGGACGGACGGCCACCCAGACGCGCGGCGCGGCTGAGCGTGCTGTCCGTCGTCCTGCTCGTCCTGGGGTCGGTCCTGGCCCCGGTGCCCCTGGACGCCCGGCTCGGCGAGGTCGACAACCCGATCGGGCTGCGGGGCAGGTGGGGTCTGGCCGCTGACCTCATGGCCGTGAGCGCCCTGGCCCTGGCCTTCCTCTGCCTCGTGCTCGCCGTCATCGCCATGGTGCGTCGATGGCGCCGCGGAGACGACTGGGAGCGCCAGCGCGTGCTCGTCTTCGTGACCGCCTTCGCCCTCCCGCTCCTCCTGCTTCCCGTGGTCGCCACACCCTGGGCGCGACCGTGGATGTTCGCCCTGGTCATGGTGCCCGTCCCGGTGGCCGTCGCGTTCGCCCTCTTCCAGCGTCGCCTCTACGACGTCCACGTCGCGCTCAGCAGGTCGGTGACGTGGGTCGGGCTCTCGGTCGCGCTCGCCGGGCTCTACGCGCTGGTCGTCGGCGGCGTGGGGGCGTTGCTCGCCGAGCAGGAGGCACGGTGGCTTCCCTGGGTGGCCACCGGCGTGGTCGCGGTGGCCTTCGCCCCGCTGCGCGACTCGCTCCAGAGGGGAGCGAACCGGCTCACCTACGGCCGGTGGGCCGCACCCGCAGAGGTGCTGGCCGACACGGGTCGACGCCTGGCCGACGCCGCGGACGGACCCGCGCTCCTCCGCACGCTCACCGACGAGCTCGCGGACGGCATGGAGCTGGACCACGTCCGGATCGCCGACCGGAGCGGCCGCACGCTCGCCGCGAGCGGGAGCCCGGGTGCCGACCCACGACGGCTCGCACTCACGGCCTACGGACGCGAGGTCGGCGCCCTCCACTGGAGCGGTCGAGCCCTGCGCGAGCACGAGAACCGCCTGCTGGCCGACGTGGCGCGGCAGGTGGGCGGGGTGGTGCACACCACCGGGCTCGTCGAGGAGCTACGGGCGGCGCAGGAGCGCCTCGTCGCCGCCCGCGAGCACGAGCGCCGCCGGCTGAGGCGCGACCTGCACGACGGACTCGGACCGGCTCTCGCGGGCCTCGGCTTCCAGGTCGACACGATCACGAACCTGGCCCGGTCCGGGCAGGAGGTCGACGCCCGGCTCGACCTGCTCCAGGCCGGGCTGCGAGGGACCGTCGTCGAGGTGCGGCGGATCGTCGACGGGCTGCGGCCACCCGCCCTCGACGACCTCGGCCTCTTCGTCGCAGTCGCCGAGCTGGGCCACGAGCTGGTCGGCGGTGCGGGACTGGACCTCGCCCTCGATCTGCCTGCCGCTCGACCCTCCCTCCCCGCAGCCGTCGAGGTCGTGGCGTTCCGGGTCGCCCAGGAGGCGCTGACGAACGTCGTCCGGCATGCCGGGGCCACGAGCTGTCGGGTGGCTGCGACCGTCTCTGGTGGCCTGCTCGCCCTCGAGGTGACCGACGACGGCCGAGGAGCCGTCGAGTCGGAGGACCCCGGCCGGTCCCGGGGGCTTGGCCTGCGCAGCATGAGCGAGCGCGCGGGCGAGATCGGTGGGAGCGTCGAGGTGAGCCGCCTGTCGAGGGGCACGCGGGTGCTGCTCCGGCTTCCGCTGGGTACCGGAGGTGCACCGTGACGCGGGTTCTCGTCGTCGACGACCACCCGCTCTTCCGCGACGGCCTCGTCGGACTCCTGGGGACCGTCGCGGACATCGTGACGGTCGGGTCCGCGGGAGACGGCGCCACTGCCGTGGCGATGGCGTCGCAGACCCGTCCCGATGTCGTGCTGATGGATCTCAACCTGCCCGGGATGCCAGGGCTGGAGGCCACCCGACGCATCCTCGCGGAGCGACCCGACTGCAGGGTTCTCGTCCTGACGATGCAGGCCGACCAGGCGAGCGTGACCTCGGCGCTGCGGGTCGGCGCGAGCGGCTACCTGCTCAAGGAGGCCGGCCAGCAGGAGGTCCTCGCGGCGATCCGGACCGTGGCCGCCGGTGGCACCGTGACGGGCCGCGGCACCGGCCATGACCGGACGCGACCACCGGTCGCCCTCACGCCGCGGGAGTCGGAGGTGCTCGCGCTCCTGGCCGAGGGGTCGTCGAACGCCGAGATCGCCCGAGCGCTCGGGCTCAGCCTCAAGACCGTGCAGAACCACGTCTCGAACGTGCTCGCGAAGCTCCAGGTCCGGGACCGCACACAGGCGGCGCTGCGGATGAGGGGGCTGTGAGGCCCGACCCGAGGAGCCAACCTCGTCCAGGACGTCATCGGCCCTCACCGGCCACCCGTCGTGCCGGGACGCGAATCGCCGCAGGTCGGGTGACCTGCGGCGACGGGTGGTGGCCAGGGGCGGGGTCGAACCGCCGACCTTCCGATTTTCAGTCGGACGCTCGTACCAACTGAGCTACCTGGCCGGACCTTGCCCGAAAGGGCCGGCGAACCGGCCCTTCCATGAAGGAGCGACCCCGACGGGACTCGAACCCGCGACCTCCGCCGTGACAGGGCGGCGCGCTAACCAACTGCGCTACGGGGCCTTGTGTGGTGCAAGACCTGGTGCGTATCCCCAACGGGATTCGAACCCGTGCTACCGCCGTGAAAGGGCGGGGTCCTGGGCCGCTAGACGATGGGGACCCGATCTCCTCGGACCCTCTTCGTCAGCAACCCGGCGCTCGGATCCGTCGAGGACTCCGAAAGCATAGGGGACAACGCCGCGGCCACCAAAACGGGGCCCGGACCTGCTCAGGACAGTCGTCGGAAGGCGTCGCGGACGAGTCCCACGGCCTCCGACTCGGTGCAGTCGGCGGCCCGCGCGGCCCGGGCGTAGTCGGCGGCGGCGAGCCGGAGGGCGACGGTCGCGGCAGGCTCCGTGGCCGCCTCCGCCGAGACCACCGTGCCCAGCCGGCGCCGGGTGAGGACGAGCCCGGCGGCCTCGAGCTCGCGGTAGGCCCGGGCCACGGTGTTGACCGCGAGGCCGAGCTCGCCGGCGAGCCCGCGGATGGTCGGCAGCCTCGCCCCCGGGGGGAGGCGACCGTCGCCGACCGCCTCGGCGAGCTGGTGGCGGACCTGCTCGAAGGGCGCCTCCCCGGACGAGGGGTCGACCCGCAGGAGCCCGTCCATCGCCGTCGTCACCCGCGCCACCGCGCTCACCGTCCCTGGTTCGCCCACGCGAGGACGCGGTCGGCGTCCCACGTGGTGACGATCCGGTCCCATGGGACGCCGAGGCGCTCGGCGCGTTCGCACCCGTACGCCTTCATGTCGAGCTGCCCCGGAGCGTGCGCGTCGGAGTCGACCGAGAACAGGCAGCCGATGTCGAGGGCGAGGCGGATCAGCTCGTCAGGAGGGTCGCGGCGCTCGGGCCGGCTGTTGATCTCGACCGCGGTGTCGTGCTCGGCGCAGGCCTCGAAGACGGCGCGGGCGTCGAACTCGGACTGTGCCCGGGTGCCGCGGGAGCCCTCGACGAGCCGGCCCGTGCAGTGCCCGAGGACGTTGACGCGTGGGTTCGACACCGCCGCGACCATGCGGCTCGTCATCGGGGCGCGGTTCATCCTCAGCTTGCTGTGGACCGACGCCGTGACGAGGTCGAGCTTCGCGAGCATCGCGTCGGTCTGGTCGAGCGAGCCGTCGTCGAGGATGTCGACCTCGATCCCCTTGAGGAGCCGGAAGCGTTCTCCGACGGACCGGTTCACGGCGTCGACGACGGCCAGCTGCTTCGTGAGCCGTTCGACGGTGAGGCCGTTCGCAACGCGCAGCTGTGGGCTGTGGTCGGTGAGGACCATCCAGTCGTGGCCGAGCTCGATCGCGGTGAGGACCATCTCGTCGATCGGGCTGCCGCCGTCACTCCAGTCGCTGTGCAGGTGGCAGTCGCCCCGCAGCGCCGCGTAGAGCTCCTCGCCACCGTCGACGAGGGCGCCGCCCGACCTCTCCTGCAGCGTCGCGAGGTACGCGGGCACCTCGCCGTTCACCGCCTCCTCGATGACACCGCTCGTCGACTTCCCGATGCCGGGCAGCTCCTGGAGGGAGCCCGCGGCCGCTCGTTCCTCGACCTCCTCGACGGGGACCGTCTTGAGCGTCTTCACCGCGTTGCGGAACGCCTCGACCCGGTACGTGCCGGCGCGCGTGCGCTCGAGGAGGAAGGCGATGCGCCGCAGCGCCTCGATGGGGTGGACCGGCGCCTCGAGCGGCTCGAGCAGGGCGACCATCAGAGACCGAACCGCCGGGCCATGAGGGCGTCCCAGCCGCGGTCTCCCGCCACGGTCCGCGTGACGGCCATGACGCGCGCGCCCGGGGTCAGGAGGTAGCGGGCCCGGGGCCGGGCGGCCTCCACGGCCTTGACGACGACGCCGGCCACGCTCGAGGAGGAGGCGGACATCATCCGGTTGTCGTAGGCCTCGGCGTTCGTGCGGCCGACGGAGTCGCGCATGGACGCATAGGGCGAGCCGTCGGCGTCGCCGAGTCCGTCAGAGCTGCCAGCGGTACCGATGAACTCGCTTCTCGTGACGCCAGGTTCGACGAGGACGACATCGATGCCGAAGCCTCGAACCTCCACCCGAAGGGCATCGCTCAGCGCCTCGACCGCGTACTTCGTCGCGTGGTAGTAGCCGCCCAGCGGGAAGGTGAAGCGCCCACCCATGGAGCCGATGTTGACGATGCGGCCGGACCCGGACGCTCGCATCGAGGGCAGGACGAGCTGGCACATCCGGGCGAGCCCGAAGACGTTCGTCTCGAACATCGCGCGCACCTTGTCGAGGTCGACCTCCTCGACGGCGCCGTACTCGCCGTAGCCGGCGTTGTTGACGAGCGCGCCGACCCGGCCGTGGGCGTCCACCACCTCGGCGACGGCTGCCGTCATCGAGGCCTCGTCGGTGACGTCGAGCGCGGTGGTCCGGGCGCCGCGCGCGGCGAGGTCGGCCAGGGTCTCGGGGCGCCGGGCCGTGGCCCAGACGGTGTGGCCCGAGTCGAGGAGCGCCTCGGCCGTGGCGCGTCCGATCCCGGTCGAGCAGCCGGTCACGAGGACCGGGTCGTGGCGCGTCGCAGGGGCCGGGCTCACCGGGTGACCTCGCGCAGGCCGTCGAGGAGGCGGGCGACGTCGTCCTGCGAGGAGTAGGGGGCCAGGCCGACGCGCACGGCGCCCGCGTCCCCCAGGCCGAGGTGCCGCGAGCACTCGATGGCGTAGAAGTTGCCCGCCGGGGCGTTGACGCCGCGCTCGGCGAGGGCGCTGCGGACCTCCTGCGGGTCGCGCCCGTCGACGGAGAACAGCAGGGTCGGGGTCCGCTTCGCCGCGTTGCTGTGGACCGTGACCCCGGGCAGGTCGCGCAGGGCCGGCTCGAGGACGTCGAGGAGGGCCTGCTCGTGGGCGTGCAGCGCCTTCATCCCGGCGACCAACCGTTCGCGCCGCGTGTCGTGGCCGGCGTCCGGGAGGGGGTGACCGGGCTCGCCCAGGGCGTCGGTGTCGGCGAGGGCGGCGAGGAAGTCGACCGCGGCCGTCGAGCCGGCGAGCAGCTCGTACGGGAGGGTGCCGAGCTCGAACCGCTCGGGGACGGCGTCGGTGGAGGGCAGCAGCTTGTCGGGGTGGAGGCCCTCGAGGAGCTCGGGGGAGGCCGCCACCACGCCGCAGTGGGGCCCGAGGAACTTGTAGGGCGAGCACGTCCACACGTCGGCCCGCAGGGCCGGGAGGTCGACCGACGCGTGGGCCGTGGCGTGGACCCCGTCGACCCAGTGCAGCGCCCCCACCTCGTGCGCGAGGTCGGCGATGCGGCACACCGGTGGTCGGGTGCCGATGAGGTTGGACGCGGCGGTCGTCGCGACGAGCCGGGTGCGCTCGCTGAGGACGTCGGCGACGGCCTCCGCCGACAGCTCACCGGTCACCGGGTCGAAGTCGACCCAGCGGACGGTGGCGCCCACGGCCTCGGCGGCCTGGACCCAGGGGCGGATGTTCGAGTCGTGGTCGAGGCGCGTGACGACGACCTCGTCGCCGGGACCCCACTGCTTGGCGAGCGCCCGGGACAGGTCGTACGTCAGCTGGGTCGCGCTGCGCCCGAACACGATCCCGCGCGGGTCCGCTCCGAGGAGGTCGCCGAGCGCGTTCCGGGCGTCGGTGACGACCGCCTCCGCCCGTCGCTCGGACGGCGTGACGGTCCCCCGGTTGCTGATGGCGCTCGTCAGGGTGTCGGCGACGGCGCGGCCGACGACGTCGGGGACCTGGCTGCCGCCCGGGCCGTCGAAGTGGGCCGCGCCCTCGGCGAGCGCGGGGAAGCGGGCGCGGACGGCATCGACGTCGTAGGGCATGGCGCCATCCTGCCAACCCACCCCGGCGACCCCCACCCCCCCCGCCTCAACTTTCCCGCCTGATGCCGAAAGGTTCGGTGGGGCACCCCGAGCTTCGGGGTGCCCCACCGAAGGTTCCGGCATCAGGCGGGAAAGTGGGGACTCACCAAGAGGTGTGGAGCGGGCGGCCCTCGGCGAAACCGGCGGTGCTCTGCAGCCCGACGGTCGCCTTCTCGTGGAACTCCTCGAGGGTGCGAGCGCCGGCGTAGGTGCACGAGCTGCGCAGGCCCGCGACGATCTCGTCGATGACGTCCTCGACGCTCGGGCGGGCCGGGTCGACGTACATCCGGGCGGTGCTGATGCCCTCCTCGAACATGGCCTTGCGGGCGCGGTCGTACGCCGAGTCGGTGGCGGTGCGGTTGCGGACGGCGCGGCTCGACGCCATCCCGAACGACTCCTTGTACTGGCGGCCCTTCTCGTCGGTGTAGAGGTCCCCGGGCGACTCGAGCGTCCCGGCGAACCACGAGCCGATCATGACGTTGGAGGCGCCGGCGGCGAGGGCGAGAGCGACGTCGCGCGGGTGGCGCACCCCGCCGTCGGCCCAGACGTGCTTGCCGAGCTCCCTTGCGGCAGAGGCGCACTCGAGGACGGCCGAGAACTGCGGGCGGCCGACCGCGGTCATCATCCGGGTCGTGCACATCGCGCCGGGACCCACTCCGACCTTGACGATGTCGGCGCCGGCCTCGACGAGGTCGCGCACACCGGCGGCGGAGACGACGTTGCCGGCGACGACGGGGACCTGCGGGTCCAGGCCGCGGACCGCCCGCAGGGCGTCGAGCATCTTCTCCTGGTGGCCGTGGGCGGTGTCGATGACGAGCGTGTCGGCTCCGGCCTCGAGCAGCTCCTTGGCCTTCGCGGCGACGTCGCCGTTGATGCCGACGGCCGCCGCGATCCGCAGGTCGCCGTCGGCGTCGGTCGCGGGGGAGTAGAGGTGGGCGCGCAGGGCCCCGGACCGCGTGAGGATGCCGACGACGCGTCCGTCCTCGGCGACGACCGGCGCCAGGCGGCGGCGGGCGTGGCTGAGGGTGTCGAACGCGTCCTCGACGTCGACGCCGTCGGGGAGGGTGACCATCTCGCGGACCATGACGTCCTCGAGCTGGGTGAACCGGTCGACCCCGGTGAGGTCGGTCTCCGTGACCAGGCCCACCGGTCGTTCGCCCTCGAGGACCACCGCGGCGCCGTGGGCGCGCTTGTGGAGCAGGACGAGCGCCTCGCCGACGGTCATCGTCGGCGACAGCGTGATGGGGGTGTCATAGACGAGGTGGCGGCTCTTCTGCCAGGCGATGACGTCGCGGACGATCTCGACCGGGATGTCCTGCGGGATGACCGTGAGCGCGCCGCGGCGGGCCGTCGTCTCGGCCATCCGGCGCCCGGCGATGGCCGTCATGTTGGCGACGACGAGGGGGATCGTCGTGCCGCTGCCGTCGACCGTCGCGAGGTCGACGTCGAGGCGGCTCGTCACCGTCGACCGGTTCGGGACCATGAACACGTCGTCGTAGGTGAGGTCGAGCTGCGGCCGGAGGTCGTTGAGGAAGCGCACGCACCCAGCGTAGGCGCGCCGCCGCGGGTCGGCCGAGGCCTGATGGGGGAGGATCGGCGGGTGAGTCTCATGGCGCCCTCCCCTGCCGACGAGGCCCGTCGCGCGGGCCTGCGGCGGATGCGGCTGCTCGCGCTCTCCCTGCTCCTCCTCGCGGCGGTCATGTTCGTCGTGACGCTGCGCCTGCCGCACGACGGGGTCTGGGGGTACGTCAACACGGCGGCGGAGGCGGCGATGGTCGGGGCGCTCGCCGACTGGTTCGCCGTGACCGCGCTGTTCCGGCACCCCCTCGGGCTCCCGGTGCCGCACACGGCGATCATCCCCAAACGCAAGAACGAGATCGGGCGCAACCTGCAGGAGTTCGTCACCGAGAACTTCCTCACCGAGGAGATCGCCCGTGAGCGGCTGGCCGCGGCCCGCGTCGGGCAGCGGGTCGGGGAGTGGCTCGGGTCGCCCGCCCACCGGCGCCGGGTGATGACCGAAGTCGTGCGGGTGGCCCGGGCCGGGCTCGGGCGGCTCTCCGACGAGGAGGTGCGCTCGATCGTCGAGGACTTCCTCGTGCCGCGGCTCGTGCGCGAGCCCGCCGCCCCGATCGCGGGGGCGCTGCTCGCCGACGTCGTGGCCGACCGGACCCACCACGGCGTCGTGGACCTCGCCCTCGAAGAGCTCCACGCGTGGCTGGGCGCCAACCCGGGAACCTACGCGGCCGTCCTCGGCGACCGCGCCCCGTGGTGGAGCCCGCCCTGGCTCGACGAGCGCGTCATCGGATGGACCTACCAGCAGGTCCTCGCCTGGGTGCGCGACATCGCCGACGACCCCCACCACCCGGCGCGGCAGGCGTTCGACGACCTGCTCGCCCGGCTCGCGACCGACCTCCAGGAGGAGGAGGAGGTGATGGCGCGGGCCGAGGCCCTCAAGGAGCGGCTGCTGACCCACCCCCAGGTACCGGAGACCGCAGTGGGGCTGTGGCGCTCGTTCCGGGCGGCGCTCACGGTGGCGATGGACGACGACACCTCCTACTTCCACACCCGCGGCGACGAGCTGCTCGAGCACCTGGGGCGCCACCTCGTCGAGGACGAGGCGTGGCGGGGGCGGCTGGAGGCCCGTCTGGGAGAGGCGGTCTCGTTCTTCGTCAACACCTACGGCCACGAGCTCGCCGAGGTCATCTCGGTCACGGTCGACCGGTGGGACGGCAAGGAGGCCGCCGAGCGGATCGAGCTGCACGTGGGTCGCGACCTGCAGTTCATCAGGATCAACGGCACGGTCGTGGGCGCGCTGGCGGGGCTCGTCATCCACGGGGTGGCGCAGGCCATCGGCGGCTGAACGGTGGGAGGCGGCGCCCGTCAACCGCATCGCATCGGTCAACCCCAACCCCGACGACGCCACGGTCGACGACCAGCCCGGCTGACCGCCATGCTCATCGTGGGCTGACGACGGCGCCTGGCCACGTCGCCCGGCTGCCGTCGCGTACGGGTGTGTGCGCTCAGTACGCTTTGCCTCCCCCGGGGGAGCAGTGCGCTGTGCTTCGTGTGGTGGGGCGAAGGTGGCTGCGTCGCGTGGGGAGGCAGCGCGCTGTGCTTCGTGTGGTGGGGTGAAAGTGGCTGCGTCGCGTGGGGAGGCGGCCCGCTTTGCCTCGTGTGGGGGAGCAAAGCGTAGTCCGCGGACAGGGGACCCGCCCGGGCGCGTGTGCCGCCCGCGTGCGTCAGGGCCGGCGGGCGCGCTTCCGAGGGGGGAGTGGGACGAACATGCTCGTCCGCGCCATGTACTCGGGGTAGCCGGGGCGCTTCGCCATCTCCGACTCCAGCAGCCGGGCCCCGGTGGCGAAGGCGAGGAAGTACGTCATGACGACCGGCGAGAGCACCGTCAGGACGCCGGGCCAGGCCTCCGCCGCGACGACGAACAGGCCCCACCAGACCGCCGAGTCGCCGAAGTAGTTCGGGTGTCGGGTCCATGCCCACAGCCCGCGGTCCATGACCCTCCCCCTGTTCGCCGGGTCGCGCTTGAACGCCGCGAGCTGAGCGTCACCGACCGCCTCGAAGGTCACGCCGACGACGACGACGAGCACCCCGAGCGCCGCGACCCAGCCCAGCGGGCGGTCGGTCGCCGCGGCCACCTGGAGCGGCAGCGAGACGAACCACGCCGCGAGGCCCTGGACGAGGAACACCTTGCGCACGGCGAACGCGAACCGCCGCCCCTCGGGCGCCTCCGACAGCAGCTTCTCGTAGCGCGGGTCCTCACCGGCGCCGACGGCCCGCCGCCGGATGTGCCACGCCAGCCGCCCGCCCCACGCGGTGACGAGCACGGCGAGCAGCAGCGAGCGCACGGAGCCGGTCCCGACGAGGTGGGCCACCCAGGCGATCGCGACGAACACGAGCCCCCACGCGACGTCGACGACCGCCACCCGACCGAGGCGGCGGGCGACGACGGCCGTCACCCCCATGGCGACGGCCGCGGTCGCCAGCGACGCGAGGCAGACGGCCAGGAGGGTGCCGCCCATCAGCGCGCGGGGTCGGACACGACCGCCGGGCCGCCGGGGCGCCGGAGCAGGAGCTGGTCGACCCCCATCCGCCCGTCCCGGAACGCCTGCGAGCCGCCGACGAGGTAGAGCCGCCAGACCCGCGCCGCCTCCTCGCCGATGAGGTCGACGACCTCGGCCCAGCGCTCCTCGAGGGTGCGGTGCCAGGCGTCGACGGTCCACACGTAGTGCTCCCGCAGCGCGTGGACCCCGCGGACCTCGAACCCGGCGCCCTGCAGGAACCCGAGGGTCTCCCCGACCGGGCGCATCGTCATGTCCGGGGCGATGAAGGACTCGATGAACGGCCCGCCGCCGGGGTGGTGGCCGGCGAAGCGCGACATCTGCTGCACGAGGACGTAGCCACCGGGGCGCACGCAGCGGTGCAGCACCTCGGCGTACGTCGCGTAGTTCTTCTCACCCACGTGCTCGCCCATCTCGAGCGAGGCGACGGCGTCGTACGGGCCGGAGCCGATCTCGCGGTAGTCGCGCAGCTCGATCCGCACCCGGTCGCCGAGCCCGCGCTCGGCGATCCGGCGGTCGATGAAGGCCTTCTGCTCGGCCGCGATCGTCACGCCGGTGACCTGCGCCCCGAAGTGCTCCGCGGCGTACAGCGACAGCGACCCCCACCCGCACCCGACGTCGAGGAAGCGCATCCCCTCGCGCAGGCCGACCTTGCGGCACACGAGGTCGAGCTTCGCGGCCTGCGCGTCCTCGAGCGCCATGTCCGGCCCGTCGGCGAAGTACGCGCTGGAGTAGGCCATGTGGTCGTCGAGGAGCAGCTCGTAGAAGTCGTTCGACAGGTCGTAGTGGTGGCTGATCGACGCCCGGTCCCGCGCGAGGGAGTGCAGGCGCCCCTTGATGACGGCCTGCGTCGCCGGCGGGGCCGGCCGCCGGGCGAGCGCCCCGGTCTCGCGGGCGAGGCGCACGAGGTCGGGGAGGAGGCGGGCGACCCTCGCGGGTGTCAACGGCGGGAGGTCACGCTCGGCGACCGTGGCCCGCACGAGGTCGAGCGTGCCGCCGATGTCGCCGTGCACCTCGAGCTCGCCCGTGACGTACGCCTGCGCCGCGCCGAGCTCGCCCGGGTGCCACAGCAGCCGGGTCAGGGCCTGCGGCGTGCGGACCTCGACGACGGTGGCGTCCTCCGGTCCGGCCTCCGACCCGTCCCAGGCCCGGAGGCGCACCGGGAGCGGCCCGCGCAGCAGCGGGTGCAGCGCGGCCTCGATCCTCGGGGCCACCCCACCGGGCGGCGGGCTCACCGGAGCGTCGGAGTCGGTGGTTGCGGGGGTCGGGCGGTCGTGGGTCAGCGTCATGGGGCGGCCTCCTGCCGGGCGGGCGGTGGGTCGAAAGAACCAGGTCGAGCGAGTGCGTTCGAGCGAGTGGCGGTCGAACGGGTGGTCTCAGGCAGTGGGCGGTTCGGCGCCGGCGTGGTCCCCGGATGCCCGGTCGGCGCCCGTCGCCTCGCGGCGGGACCGCCGCTCGCGGGCGGAGGCAGTCAGCTCGGCGACGGCGGCGAGCAGGTCGGGGCCGAGGAGGCCGACGCCGACCTCCTCGAGGACGCGCGGCGTCGCCCCCCGCCCGGCCAGCCACAGCGGGTACTGCTCGCCGAGGCGCCGCAGCGCCGCGCCGTGGGCGCGGAACCCCGACGGACGGCGGCAGGCGAGGATGACGGCGTCGGCCTGGGCGATGCGGGCCGCGCCGGCGAGGGAGTGGACCGGCGTGTCCGGACCGAGGTAGCGGATCCGCCACCCCGCCCGACCGAGCAGGACCCCGAAGCCGAGCAGCACGATGTCGTGGAACTCCCCCGGGGGACAGGCCAACACCGCCACCGGTCCGGACCCCACGCCCCACGTCAGGGACAGCGCCCCGAGCCGCCGGCGCAGGAGGCTGCTCGCGAAGTGCTCCTGGGCGACACCGATGCGTCCGAGCTCCCACATCTCGCCGATGCGGCGCAGGAGCGGGAGGGTGACGTCGATGATCGCGCTCTCGACCGAGCGCTCGAGGAAGGCGGTGTCGAGGACGGCGTGGGCGCGGTCCTCGTCGAGGGCGGTGACGGCGTCGAGCAGCTGGGCGACGAGCATCGGGGGGTCGGCCCGCAGGCTCGACGGGGCCGAGCCGGGGTCACCGGTGACCTCCTCACCGGATGCCCGGGGCGCCGCGTGCCCGCGCTCGTCGCCCGGGGACGGGTCGAGGGCGCTGACACCGGCGCGCTCGGCGGCCAGCACGCGCCGGGACGCCTCGACCGCGCTGACCCCCTGGTCGCGCAGCGCGACGACCTCGCGGACCCGGCGCTCGTCCTCGGGGCCGTAGAGGCGGTAGCCGCCTGCTGACCGGATCGGCTTGAGCAGCCCGTACCGGCTCTCCCAGGCGCGCAGGACGTGGGTGCTGACGCCGACGCGGGCCGCCAGCTCCCCAATCCGCATCGTGGGTGGGACCGAACCTCTCACGACAGCCACCGTAACCCGGTGACGGAGATTTGACAAACATTTGACGACGCTGGTCGGAGGGTTCTACGGTCATGGCCATGCCACCTCTCGCCCCGGACGGTGCCGCACGACAGGACGCCCGCCGCGAGCGGGTGGCCGTCGTCGGCGCGGGGGTCTCCGGGCTCACCGCCGCCCACGTCCTCAGCAGGTCCTTCGACGTCACCCTCCTCGAGGCCGACCAGCGCCTCGGCGGGCACGCGCACACCCACACGGTCGAGACGGCCGTCGGGGAGCTGCGGGTCGACAGCGGGTTCATCGTCCACAACGACCGCACCTACCCGCTGCTGCGACGGCTCTTCGGCGAGCTCGGCGTCGAGGCGCGCGACACCGAGATGTCGATGAGCATCCGCGACGAGGCGACCGGCACCGAGTACGCCGGCGGACGCGGCCTCAAGGGCTTCGTCGCCCGGCCACGCCAGCTGCTCGACAGCGAGTACGTCGGGATGCTCCGCTCGGTGCGCCGCTTCCACGTCCTCGCGCGCACCTTCCTCGACGAGACGACCGACGAGGACACGACGACCTACGGCGACTTCATCCGGGACGGCGGGTTCCCCGAGTCGTTCACCCGGCTCTACGCGGTTCCGCTCGTCGCCTGCGTCTGGTCCAGCGGCGGCGAGGAGGCGCTCGGCTACCCGGCCCGCTACCTCTTCCAGTTCCTCGACCACCACGGGATGCTCTCCGTGGGCGACTCCCCCCAGTGGATGACCGTCGTCGGCGGCTCGCGCACCTACGTCGACCTCCTCGCGGCCCGGCTGCGCGACGTGCGGTCGGGCGACCCGGTCACCTCGGTGCTGCGGGCGCTCGACGGCGTCGAGGTCCGCACCCGCTCGGGCACCGTCGAGCGCTTCGACCGCGTCGTCCTCGCCTGCCACGCCGACGACGCGCTCGCGCTCCTCGCCGACCCCTCGCCGGGGGAGAAGGAGGTCCTCGGCGCGTTCAGGTACACGAGCAACGAGGCCGTCCTGCACCGCGACGGGTCCCTGATGCCGCGCGCCCGCCTGGCCCGCTCGTCCTGGAACTACCTCGTCGGCACCGACCCCGCGAAGGGCGCCGTCGTCACGTACTGGATGAACCGCCTCCAGGGGCTGCCGGCCGCGGAGCCCTTCTTCGTGACCCTCAACGCCACGGAGCGCATCGACCCCCGGAGCGTCGTCGCCACGATGGAGTACCGCCACCCGCTGTACGACCTCGCGGCCGTGCGCGCCCAACGCCGCCTGGCCGGGCTGGCCACGGACACGACGGCGTTCGCCGGGGCGTACCACGGCTGGGGGTTCCACGAGGACGGCTGCCGGTCGGGGGTCGAGGCGGCCGCGGCCTTCGGGGTCACCTGGTGACCACCGTCGCCGACCTGCCCGACCTGCCGGCGCTCGTCGTGGGCCGGGTCCACCACACGCGCCACCGGCCGGTGCGGCACGCCTTCACCCACCGCCACTACCAGTGGCTCGTCGACCTCGACGACCTGCCGCGCCTGCCGCGGTGGCTGCAGCCCCTGGCGACCTTCCGCGGCGAGGACCACCTGTCGGGGAACCCGGGGACGGGCGCGCTGCGCGCCAACGTGCTGCGCGTCCTCGAGCGCGAGGGCATCGCCGCGGACGAGGTCACCCGCATCGTCATGCTCGCCAACGCCCGTGTCCTCGGGCACACCTTCGACCCGATGAGCGCCTTCTGGTGCTTCGGCGCCGACGGCGCCCTGCGGGCCGTCCTCGTCGAGGTCCACAACACCTACGGCGGCCGGCACGCCTACGTGCTGCGACCCGACGCCACCGGTCGCGCGGACACGGCCAAGGAGTTCTACGTCTCGCCGTTCAACGACGTCGAGGGCGACTACGCCATCCGCTTCCACCTCGCGCCCGGCAGGGTCGGGGTCGCCATCCGCCTGCTCGTCGGTGCCGAACCCCTCGTGACCGCCTCGGTCACCGGGGTGCCGGAGCCGGCCACCACGCCGGCCGTCGTGCGCACGGTGCTGCGACACCCGCTGATGACACAGCGGGTGAGCGGGCTCATCCGGGTGCACGGCATCTGGCTGTGGCTGCGCCGCCTCCCGGTCCGTCCCCGTCCCGCCACCTCGCTGGAGAGTGTGAGATGACCACCGAAGCCCCCCGGCTCGAGCTGACCCCGACGCTCGGCCTGTCCCGCGTGCTGACCCGTGGGTCCGTCGCCCGCCGGATCGTCCACGCCACGGTCGCGGGGATGGACGTGCGGCTGCGCTACCCCGACGGCACCGAGGTCGGCGGTGGCGGCCCCGGCTCGCCGGTCCTCGACGTCGTCCGTCCCGGTGCGCTGTACCGCCGCCTCGAGGCCCACCCGAAGATCGGACTCGGCGAGGCCTACATGGCCGGCGACTGGCGCGCCGCCCCCGGCACCGACCTCGCCCGGGCCCTCATGCCCTTCGCCGCCCGGATGGGCCGCCTCGTCCCGCGGCCGCTGCTGTCGATGCGGGCCGTCGTCGACCGCGCCATCCCCCGGTGGCAGCGCAACACCCTCGAGGGCTCGCGCTCGAACATCAGCGCCCACTACGACCTGAGCAACGACCTCTTCGCGGCCTTCCTCGACCCCTCGATGTCGTACAGCTCGGCGATCTTCGACCCCGCCCGCCCGCTCGCCGACCAGGACCTCCACGAGGCACAGGTCCGCAAGGTCGAGTCCGTCCTCGACGCCGCGTCGGTGCGCGAGGGCAGCCGCGTCCTGGAGATCGGCACCGGCTGGGGCGAGCTCGCCATCCGGGCCGCCCGGCGCGGCGCGACCGTCGTCTCCGTGACCCTCTCCGCCGAGCAGCGGGCGCTCGCGATGGAGCGGATCGCCGCCGCCGGTGTCGCCGACCGGGTCGAGGTCCTCCTCCAGGACTACCGCGAGGTCACCGGCCGGTTCGACGCCGTCGTCAGCGTCGAGATGATCGAGGCCGTGGGCGAGGAGTACTGGGGAACCTACTTCCAGAAGATCGACGACGTCCTCGCACCCGGAGGCGCGGTGGCCATCCAGGCCATCCTCATGGAGCACCACCGCCTGCTCGCGACGCGCGGCTCGTTCGGCTGGATCCAGAAGTACATCTTCCCCGGTGGCCTCATCCCGTCGATGCAGGCGATCCACGAGGTCACCCGCGACGCCACGTCGCTGCGCGTGGAGCGCGTCCACGCGTTCGGCACCGACTACGCAGAGACCCTCCGCCGCTGGCGGGAGACCTTCGACAACCGGTGGCCGGAGATCCGCACCCTCGGGTTCGACGAGACCTTCCGCCGCATGTGGGAGTTCTACCTCGCCTACTGTGAAGCGGGGTTCGCGACGCACTACCTCGATGTCGCACAGATCCGACTGGCCCGCAAGGAGGCCCGATGACCACCGTCGAACGGACCGTCACGACGACCACCGCCCCGGACGTCGTGTTCCCGTACCTCGTCGACTTCACCAACGCGACCGACTGGGACTCCGGAACCGTCTCGTGCGACCTGGTCTCCGGTGACGGGGGCCCGGGAACGGTGTACCGCAACGTCTCCCGCTTCATGGGCAACGAGGTCGAGCTCGAGTACACGACGCAGGAGGTCGCCCAGCCGCGCTTCGTCATCGTCGGTCGCAACGACACGACGACGAGCCACGACACGATCACCGTGACCCCCGGGCCGGATGGCGGGTCCACCGTCACCTACCGCGCCGACTTCTCGTTCACGGGGCTGGCGAAGTACGCCGCGCCGATCCTCAAGCCGTTCCTCGAGAAGCTGGGCAACGACACGGGCGCGCAGCTGAAGCAGGCCCTGGACCGTCTGTGAGCCAACCCCGCCGCGCCCTCGTCACCGGAGTCACCGGCTACATCGGCTCACGACTCGTCCCCCGCCTCGTCGACGAGGGGTGGCAGGTGCGGGTCCTCACGCGCGACGAGGCCAAGGTCGCCGAGCGGTGGTGGCGGCCGGAGGTCGAGGTCGTCGAGGGCGACGCCACCTCGCGCGACGTCCTGCGCGAGGCGCTCGAGGGGGTCGACGTCGCGTACTACCTCCTCCACTCGATGGACGGCGAGGGTGGCTTCGTCGAACGCGACCGCGAGCTCGCGCGCACCTTCGGGGTCGCGGCCTTCGAGGCCGAGGTCGGCCGGATCGTCTACCTGTCCGGGCTGCACCCCGACGACGGGCCGCTGAGCGACCACCTCGCCTCGCGGGTCGAGGTCGGCGACCTGTTGATGGCGAGCGGCGTCCCGACCGCGGTGCTGCAGGCGGCGGTCATCCTCGGGTCGGGGTCGGCGTCGTTCGAGATGCTGCGGCACCTCACGACTCGCCTGCCCGTCATGGTCACCCCCAAGTGGCTCGACAACCGGATCCAGCCGATCGCCATCCGCGACGTCCTCCACCTCCTCGTCGGGGCCGCCGACCTGCCGCCGGACGTCAACCGGACCTTCGACATCGGTGGGCCGGACGTCCTCACCTACCGCGAGATGATCACCCGGTTCGCGCGGATCGCGGGGCTGCGGCCGCGCGGCATCGTCACCGTCCCGGTGCTGACGCCGCACCTGGCCAGCCAGTGGGTGGGCCTCGTCACGCCGGTGCCCACGGGTGTCGCCAAGCCGCTCGTCGGGAGCCTGCTCCACGAGGTCGTCCGCACCGAGCACGACCTCGAGGGGTACGTCGGCGAGCCCGAGGGCGGGGCGCTGTCGTTCGACCGGGCCGTCGCCGACGCGATCGCCGGCGACGGGGCCGACCCCCGACCCGAGCCCGGCACCGTCGACCCCGCGCGGGTCACGGCCGCCGACCCCGCGTGGGCCGGGGGCGGCTCGTGACGGCGGGCCGGCTCGTGACGGCGGGGCGACCCGGAGGGCGGTGAGCGCCTCGTGGTGAACCCCGTCGCCGAGCTGCGCGCCTTCGTCCGTGCCGCGCTCGTCACGCCGGTCGAGCGTGACCACACCGAGCCCGACTGGGCCTTCCGGCGCCGGCGCGTCGTCTCCGTGGTGACCCTCGTCGTCGGGGCGGCCGTCCTCGCGTGGGCCCTGCGGATCGAGCCCGGCGACCCGACGTTCTACGCGGCGACGTTCGCCCTCGCGGGGGTGTGGGCCGTCGGGGCGCTGCTGTCCGGACCCCTCCACCTGGGGCGGGCCCACACCCGCGCCGGTCGGGGCTCGAGCCGGGCGGTCGTGCAGTCCCTCGCCCTGGGTGCCCTGCTGCTCGGGCTGTTCATGGCCGGGGCGGTCGTCGTCGCGCAGGTGCCGGTGCTCCGCGACCCGGTGCAGGAGCTGCTCGACCACGCCCGGGTCGGGTCGCTCGGGCTCGTCACCGTCATCACCGTCGTCAACGGGATCGCCGAGGAGCTGTACTTCCGCGGGGCCCTCTACGCGGGGGTCGGCCGCCGGCACGCGGTCGCGGTGACCACGGTCGTGTACGCGCTCGTGACGGCGACCGCCGGCATCCCGCTCCTCGTCCTCGCGGCCGTCGTCGTCGGACTGGTCGTCGCGTTCCAGCGACGGGTGACGGGCGGCATCCTCGGGCCGGCCATCACCCACCTCACGTGGTCGCTCGGCATGCTCTTCCTCCTGCCCCCCGTCCTCGACCGGCTCTCGTGAGGAGCGCCCGATGACCTCGATCCTCTGGCTGCGCCGCGACCTCCGGCGGCGCGACCACCCGGCGCTGCTCGCGGCCCGCGACGCCGCGGGTGACGGGGACCTCGTCGTCGCCTTCGTCGTCGACCCCGAGCTCTGGTCCGGGGGAGGGGCCGCCCGGCGGGCGTGGCTCGCGGCCAACCTCCGGGCGCTCGACGAGTCGCTCGACGGCACCCTCACCCTGCTCCACGGCGACCCACGCCGGGTGGTGCCGGCCCTGGCCCAGCGGGTGGGGGCGTCCTCGGTGCACGTCACCCGCGAGACGACCCCGGCCGGCCGTCGCCGCGACGAGGTCGTGGCGAAACGGTTGGGGGAGAGCGACATCGACTGGGTCGAGACCGGCACTCCCTACGCAGTGGGGCCGGGGCTCGTCGTCAATGGGTCCGGAGACCCGTACAAGGTGTTCACCCCGTTCTCGAAGGCCTGGCGCGCGCACGGGTGGCCCGACCCGGCGCCGACCCCGAGGTCCCTGCCGATCAGGAACGCCCGCAACGACGCCGAGGCGACGGCCGCCCTCGACGCAGCGCTGTCGGCGCCGGACCTCCCCGAGCTGCCCCCGGCCGGGGAGGAGGCGGCGCTGCGCCGCTGGCGGGCCTGGCGTGAGCGGGCGCTCGAGAACTACGCCGACGACCGGAACCGGCCCGACCTCGACGGCACCTCTCGGCTGTCGCCGTACCTGAAGCTCGGTGTCGTGCACCCGCGCACGCTGCTGGCCGACCTCCACGACGAGCGGGGCGAGGGGGCGCACACGTACGAGACCGAGCTGGCCTGGCGGGAGTTCTACGCGGACGTCCTCCACCACCAGCCGCGGACGGCGTGGGAGGACCTCCGACCCGAGATGTCGCGGATGCGGTACTCGGAGCCCGAGGACGCGGTCGAGGCGTGGCGCACCGGGCAGACCGGCTACCCCGTCGTCGACGCGGGGATGCGCCAGCTGCTCGCCGAGGGGTGGATGCACAACCGGGTGCGCATGATCACGGCGAGCTTCCTCACCAAGGACCTCCACGTGTGGTGGCCGCTCGGGGCGCGGCACTTCCTCGAGCACCTCGTCGACGGCGACATCGCGTCCAACAACCACGGGTGGCAGTGGGTCGCGGGCACGGGCACCGACGCCTCGCCCTACTTCCGCGTGTTCAACCCGGTGACGCAGGGGCTGCGCTTCGACCCCGAGGGCGACTACGTGCGCCGCTGGGTGCCCGAGCTCGCGCACCTGCCCGGGAAGGCGGCCCACGAGCCGTGGGAGCACGCCGACGGGTACGCCCACGGCTACCCGGAGCGGATCGTCGACCACGCCGTCGAGCGCGACGAGGCCCTCGCGCGACTCGAGGCCACCAAGCGCTGACGCCCACCCCCGGGTCCCAACTTTCCCGCCTGATGCCGGAAGCTTCGGTGAGACACCCCGAACTTCGGGGTGCTCCACCGAAGGTTCCGGTGTCAAGGTTCGACGCCCCGGACGAGACCGATTCGGGAACCGGTCGCGTCCTTCGTACGATGGATGCCACGAGGGGAGTACTTCTCGAAGCTCGTGCCGGTCAGTACGACCACCTGGTGGTGGTCCCGGCGCGACGCCGCCCGGCCCGGCCGGACCGGTGAAGGAGACCTCAGGACCGTTCCACGTGCCCTGAGGAGCCCGTCATGTCACTGCTCTCCGCCCTGCCCGTCACCGCGCCGTCGGCTGCTGCCCCGCCCGGTGCCCCCCTCGACACGGTCGGCACGCCCGTCCTCTGGGGCGTCACGATCGCGGTCGTCCTCGCGCTCTTCGCCCTCGACTTCGTCCTGACCCGCAAGCCCCACGCGGTCTCGATGAGGGAGGCCGTCGCCTGGTCCTCGTTCTACGTCGCGATCCCGGTCGCGTTCGGCGTCTTCGTCTGGTCCCGGTACGGCGGCGACCGCGGGCTCGAGTACTACACCGGCTACCTCGTCGAGAAGTCGCTGTCGGTCGACAACCTCTTCGTCTTCATGCTCCTGCTCGCGGCGTTCGCCGTGCCCGACGAGCTGAAGCAGCGCGTCCTCCTCATCGGTGTCGCCGGCGCCCTCGTCCTGCGTGGCATCTTCATCGCCCTCGGGGCCCAGCTCATCTCCTCGTTCTCGTGGACCTTCCTGCTGTTCGGGGTGATCCTCCTGCTCACCGCCGTCAAGGTCGGCCGCAACGCGGTGTCCGGGGCCGACCACGCCGTCGACATCGGGTCGATCCGCAGCGTGCGGGTGTTGCGCCGGTTCTTCCCCGTCTCCGAGGAGTACGCCGGAACCCGGATGACGGTCGCGCAGGCCGGGCGCCGCGCCCTCACCCCACTCGCGCTCGTGACGGTCGCGATCCTCGGCACCGACATCGTCTTCGCGGTCGACTCGGTGCCCGCGGTCTACGGCATCACCGGCGACCCGTACCTCGTCTTCGCGACGAACGCGTTCGCGCTGCTGGGTCTTCGCGCGCTGTACTTCGTCCTCGAGGGCGCGCTCGGCTCGCTCGCGCACCTCGGCCACGGGCTCGCTGCGATCCTCGCGTTCATCGGCGTCAAGCTCGTCCTCCACTGGGCCCACGGCATCTGGACCTGGGTCCCGACCGTCCCGACGCTGGCCTCGCTCGGCGTCATCGTCGGCATCCTCACGCTCGTCACCGTGACGAGCCTGCTCGCCAAGCGGCGGGCAGAGCAGGGCGAAGAGCAGGACGACGCAGAGGAGGACGTGGCCACGGCGCGTGCGACGGCCCCGTAGGCGTCGTGGTCGCTGCACGCCCTCAGTCGTGGCACGGAGCGAAGGGGCCGGGTCCACACGGACCCGGCCCCTCGCCTCCTCTGGCTCAGCGCGTCACTTCAGCTTGAAGTAGGCCATGAGGGTGCCGCCGTCGGCGGTGGTCATCGTCACCCTGTAGCACTTGCCTGCCGTGCTCGGCGTCTTCCAGTTGTAGATGAACTGACCGGCGGTGGAGTCGTACCGGAGGGCGGTCCCACCAGTCGCCACGGTCTCGATGTCGTCCGTGATGGTCGCCAGGGTGCAACTGGTCTCGGCGTACGCCAGCGACTTGACCGCGTCGACTGTGGTCTTCTCCGTGGAACCGGCGAAGACCTCGAACTTCAGCGGAACCGTGCTGCCACCCTTCACCGTGTTCAGGACGTTGTTCATGTCGACCGGCTGGTAGAAGCCCTTGAGCGTCCACCAGGAGGCGATCTTGAACGTGGCGGATCCGGTGCTGCCCGTGTGGTTGACGTCGCCCGACCAGGTGGCGCTCGCCGTGGCGGTCCCGGCGTCGACGTTGTTGGTGTACGACGGGGCCAGGTTGACCGGAGCCATGCCGGCGCCTGTCGCCTGAGCCGTGCACGGCGTGATCGCCGAGCCCGTCCAGTCGACCGACACCGGGCAGGTCACCGTGACCAGGCTCGTGGCCTTGCCGATGGTGATGGGGGCGGTGCCGGTCTGGTCGTTGTAGTTGTCGTTGCCGGTGAGGGTCCAGGTGGCGGTGCCGCCGGGGACGTCGGTGAAGGTGGCGCCGAGGTTCAGCGTGCCGGGGCTCTCGCCGCCGATGCCGGTGCAGGTGCCGGTGGCGCCGTGGGCGAGGCCGTCGTAGGTGCCGGTGAACCCGCTGATGGTGCAGCTGGCGTCGATCGGGGTGATCGTGACGGTCACGGTGTCACTGGCGCCGAGGTGGTTGGCGGACTCGGACAGGGTCCAGGTGGCGGTGCCGCCGGGGACGTCGGTGTACGAGCCGCCGCGGTCGAGGTTGGCGGTGAGGTCGGTGCCGTCGACTCCGACGCAGGTGCCGAGGGCGCCGTGGGCGGTGGCGGTGTAGGAGCCGCTGTATCCGGTGATGGTGCAGATGGGTGCGGCCTTGGCGATGGTGAAGCCTTCGGACGCGGAGTCGCCGGTGTGGTTGCCGTCCCCTTCCCAGGTGGCGCTGGCCGAGGCCGGGCCCGCGTTGACGTTGTCGGTGTAGTCGACGTCGAGCTCGACGGGGAGGGCGCCGACGCGGGAGGCGGTGGCGTTGCACGGCTTGACCGCGTTGCCGGTGTAGACCTTGGCGCCGTCGCAGATCAGGGTCACCGTGGAGGTGGCCTTGCTGATCTCGATCTGGACCGAGCCGGAGTCGTCGGCGTAGTTGGTGCCGCCCGTGAAGGTCCACTCGGCGGTGCCGCCGGGGACGTTGGTGAAGGTGTCGCCGAGGGTCAGGCCCGGCAGCTCCTCGTCGTTGACGCCGGTGCAGGTGCCGGTGGCGCCGTGAGCGGCGGCGTCGTAGACGCCGGTGTAGCCGACGATGCCACAGTCGGCGGTGGCCTTGCCGATGGTGATGGGGGCGGTGCCGGTCTGGTCGTTGTAGTTGTCGTTGCCGGTGAGGGTCCAGGTGGCGGTGCCGCCGGGGACGTCGGTGAAGGTGGCGCCGAGGTTCAGCGTGCCGGGGCTCTCGCCGCCGATGCCGGTGCAGGTGCCGGTGGCGCCGTGGGCGAGGCCGTCGTAGGTGCCGGTGAACCCGCTGATGGTGCAGCTGGCGTCGATCGGGGTGATCGTGACGGTCACGGTGTCACTGGCGCCGAGGTGGTTGGCGGACTCGGACAGGGTCCAGGTGGCGGTGCCGCCGGGGACGTCGGTGTACGAGCCGCCGCGGTCGAGGTTGGCGGTGAGGTCGGTGCCGTCGACTCCGACGCAGGTGCCGAGGGCGCCGTGGGCGGTGGCGGTGTAGGAGCCGCTGTATCCGGTGATGGTGCAGATGGGTGCGGCCTTGGCGATGGTGAAGCCTTCGGACGCGGAGTCGCCGGTGTGGTTGCCGTCCCCTTCCCAGGTGGCGCTGGCCGAGGCCGGGCCCGCGTTGACGTTGTCGGTGTAGTCGACGTCGAGCTCGACGGGGAGGGCGCCGACGCGGGAGGCGGTGGCGTTGCACGGCTTGACCGCGTTGCCGGTGTAGACCTTGGCGCCGTCGCAGATCAGGGTCACCGTGGAGGTGGCCTTGCTGATCTCGATCTGGACCGAGCCGGAGTCGTCGGCGTAGTTGGTGCCGCCCGTGAAGGTCCACTCGGCGGTGCCGCCGGGGACGTTGGTGAAGGTGTCGCCGAGGGTCAGGCCCGGCAGCTCCTCGTCGTTGACGCCGGTGCAGCTGCCGGTGGCGCCGTGGGCGGCCGCGTCGTAGACCCCGGTGTAGCCGACGACGTCACAGACCGGGGTGGCCTGGGTGATGACGATCTCGGCGGTGCCGGAGTCGGCCACGTAGTTGGTGCTGGCCGGGATGGACCAGCTGGCGGTGCCGCCGGGGACGTCGGTGAAGGTGTCGCCGAGGTCGAGCCCGCTCAGGGTCTCGCCCTTGACGCCGACGCAGTTGCCGCTGGCGCCGTGCGGGTCACCGTCGTAGACCCCGGAGTATCCGGCGATGCCGGAGCAGTCCGGCGCGGCCTGGGTGATGGTGATGGCGGCGGCGCCGCTGTCGGCCAGGTAGTTGGTGCTGGCCGGGATGGACCAGCTGGCGGTGCCGCCGGGGACGTCGGTGAAGGTGTCGCCGAGCTCGAGCCCGCTCAGGGTCTCGCCCTTGACGCCCACGCAGCTGCCGCTGGCGCCGTGAGCCTCACCGTCGTAGACGTCTGTGTAGCCGTCGACGTCACAGACCGGTGTGGCCGGGGTGATGACGATGTCGACGGTGCCGCCGGTGGCGACGTAGTTGCCGCTGTCGGGGGTGAAGCTCCAGGTGGCGGTGCCGCCGGGGACGTCGGTGAACGTGGCGCCGAGGTCGAGGTCGCCCTCGAGGTCCTCGCCGTCGACGCCGACACAGGTTCCGGTGGCGCCGTGGGCCTCACCGTCGTAGACGCCGGAGTACCCGTCGACGGCGCAGTCCGGCGTGGCCCCTCCGATGGAGATGGAGACGCTGCCGCTGTCGGACTCGTGGTTGGCACTGGCCGGGAGGGACCAGTTCGCGGTGCCGCCGGGGACGTCGGTGAACGTGGCTCCGAGGTCCAGGTCGGCGAGGACCTCGCCGTCGACGCCGACACAGGTTCCGGTGGCGCCGTGGGCCTCACCGTCGTAGACGCCGGTGTAGCCGGTGATCGACGAGCAGTCCGGGGCGGCCTTGCCGATCTGGAACGTCGTCGTGCCGGTTGCGGGGGCGTGGTTGGCGTCACCGGCGTAGCCGGCCGAGGCCGTGGCGGTGCCGGCGTTCGTGTTGTCGCTGTAGGTCACCGTCAGTGCCTCGTCCAGGCCCGGACCATTGGCCGATGCGGTGCAGGAGGGCGTGATCGGTGAGCCGGTGTAGGTGTACGGCCCGGGGGCGCACGTCACGGTGACCGTGGTCGTGGCCTGGCCGATCGTGAAGTTCTCGCTGTCACTGCTCGCCGCCAGGTTGGCGGTACCGGTGTACGAGGCGCTGGCCGTCGCGGTGCCGGCGTTGGTGTTGTTCGAGTACCCGACGGTGAGCGACTGGTTCAGACCGGGGCCGCTGACGGATGCGGAACACGGGGTCTGCGCACTCCCGGTGTACGGCTGCGGCTGCGAGGGGCAGCTCACGGTGGTCGTCGTCGAGGCCTGGGTGATCTGGAAGGTCTCCGTGTCGTTGCTGGCGAGATGCGTCGCGGTCGGACCGAAGGATGCAGAGGCCGTGACGGCGCCGACGTTCACGTTCGGGGTGTACGACACCGTCGGGTTGGCGACGAACGCCCCGCCGACCGTCTCCGTCGTGGTGGCGGTGCACACCGCGACGGGCATTCCGGTGTACGGAGAGCTGGTCGGGCACGAGACGGTCGTCGTCGTCGCCTTCGCGCAGTCCTCGGCCGTCCAGTTGAAGCCGATGGATCCGGTACGCGTCAGGCTCCCGCCACTCGCCTCGGTGCCCACGGCGTTCACCGTGATGGTGGCGGTCCCGGAGCCGGTCGCCGTCGGTGTCACCCTCACGCTGACGCTCTTCTTGGCCGTGATGACCCCGTTGGCCGACCCCTCCCAGGTGGTCGGCACGGTCAGGTCACTCGTGCTGTCCGCGGGGATGGTGGCACTCACGACCGCGTTGTTGCTCGACACCTGGAGGTCGACCGAGGTTCCGTCCTCGTACACGTTGTTCCCGGAGCCCTGCCCCTGGCGCGTGATCCACACCTCGATGGTCCGCGTGGTCTGGACGCCGGTGCAGATGCTGCCGAGGGCGACGGGAGCCTGGACGCCGGACGTGACCGTGTCACCGTCGACGATCACGTTGTCCGCGAGGGCTGCACCTCCCCCGGCAGCGATGATGACGGACGTGATGGCGAGGGTGGCGACAGCGCGCACCCGTGACATTGGGCTCATTGGCCCTCCCCTGACGGTCAACAAATGGTCACCGAACGGTAAAGCCGCGCCCGTGACCTGCGCAGACGAATGGAGAAAGTGACCCAAGTCACTTGTGGACGCTCTCAGCAGCGCCCAGGTGGACGCCCCTCTGGCAGCACCTCTCGACCCTCCGTAGGGTCGTGGTCATGGCCGACCCCCTGCCGCCCCCGCACATCGTCGACTCCCCCTCCTGCACCGCGGAGGTGCACGACCAGGGCGCCCAGGTGGTGCGCTGGGCCCCCGCCGGCGCCGACCCCGTCCTCTACGTCAGCACGACGGCTCGGTTCGAGGGCGGCCGCCCGATCCGCGGCGGGGTGCCGGTCTGCTGGCCGTGGTTCGGCCCGGGGCGCGACGGCGGGATGGAGCCCGCCCACGGGTTCGTCCGCGTCGCCGCGTGGGAGCTCGTCGACCGGGCCGATGACGGTGACGACGTCGTCCTCACCCACCGGCTCACGCAGGCGGCGGCGTCGTCCCGGCTGTGGCCGCACCCCTACGTCCTCGAGCTCCGCTCGCGGCTCGGGGCCGCCCTCGAGCTGACCCTGACGACGACGAACACCGGGGACAGCCCCATCGACGTCGAGGAGGCCCTGCACGCCTACCTCGTCGTCGGGGATATCCGGGAGACGACCCTCCACGGGATGGCCGGGAAACCGTTCTACGACAAGGTGACCGGCGCCGAACGTGTGCAGGTGGGCCACGTCACCTTCGGCGGCGAGACCGACGCCGTCTTCCGCACCAGCGACCCCGTCGTCGTCGACGACCCCGTGCTCGGCCGTCGTCTCGTCGTCTCGACGGAGGGCGCGGGCAACGTCGTCGTGTGGAACCCGTGGGCCGAGAAGGCCGCCGAGGTCCCCGACATCGGCGACGACGACTGGACCGGGTTCGTGTGCGTCGAGGGCGCGAACGCCCTCGAGAACACCGTGATCGTCGACCCCGGCGAGAGCCACACGATGACCTACCGAGTCGAGGTGCAGGCCCGATGACCGCCGCTGCGTCATGGCTCGACACCCCGGCCCACCGGGCCTGGCTCGAGCGTGGGATGGCCGACGTCCTCCGCTTCGTGCTCCCGTCCATCCGCGAGGGCGGCGGGTTCCACTGGCTCGACGCCGACGGGAACCCGCTCCCGGACAAGCGACCCCAGCTCTTCCTCACCGCCCGGATGGCGTGGGCCTCGGCCACAGGGGTGCGCCACGGGATCCCCGGCTCGGGAGAGCTCCTCGACCATGCGCTGGCGTCGCTGCTCGAACTGCACGCCGACCCCGAGTACGGCGGATGGTTCACGGAACCCGGCTCCGACACACCGAAGTCCACGTACGACCACGTGCACGTCGGCTTGGCGGCGTCCGCCGCCGCGGCGGTCGGCCATCCGTCCGCGGTGACCCTCCTGGAGCAGATCACCGAGGTCGTCGACACCCACCTGTGGGACGAGGACAGCCGCACACTGCGGGAGTCCTTCGCCCGCGACTGGTCCGCCCCTGAGCCCTACCGGGGGGCCAACGCCAACATGCACGGCATCGAGGCGTTCATCCAGATGGGCCACGCCACCGGTGACGCGGTCTGGCACGAGCGCGCCCTCGATGTCGCCGACCGACTGATCAACCGCGCGGCCCGTGGCCGGGAATGGCTTCTCCCCGAACACTTCTCGCAGGACTGGGACGAGATCCCCGACTACAACCGCGACGACCCGAACCACCCGTTCCGGCCCTTCGGCGCGACCTTCGGCCACTCGCTGGAGTGGGCGCGCTTCCTCCTCCAGCTCGACGCGTCACCGCTCTTCGGTTCACCGGCCTGGTTGCTCGAGGGCGCCGAACAGCTGACCCGCAGGGCGCTCGACGGCGGGTGGGGGCTCGACGGCCGCCCGGGGCTCGTCTACACCGTCGACTGGGAGGGCGCCCCGGTCGCCGACGTGCGCCTCCACTGGCCGGTCTGCGAGGGCATCCAGGTGACGTCAGGCCTGGTCCGCCGTACCGGCGACCCCCACTGGGAGGCCTGGTACCGCCGGCTCTGGGACCACGCCGTGCGGTACTTCGTCGACGAGCGCGGGACGTGGCGCAACGAGCTGGACGACGACCTGCGCGAGGCCGGGACGATCTGGCCCGGCCGCCCGGACGTCTACCACTGCCTCGGAGCGCTCGTCACCCCCCTCGAGGTCTGACCACTCAGGCGAGGGTGACGAGCTGGTCGGGGTCGTCCTCGGGGAGATGCGGCTCCGCCGTCGCCGTCACGGTGAACCCCGGTGCGGCCGAGGTGCCCCCGAGCCCGGTGACGATGGCGACGTCGGCGGCGTCCCGGCCGGTGCCGATCCGCACCATCGAGCCCCGAGGGGCCAGCCGGGTGGCGTCGACGAGGCGCCACGTGCCGTCGACCGCGACCTCCGCGACTGCATGGGCGTCCATCGGTGAGAGGCCGGGGGCGTAGACCGACACGTAGCGGGCGGGCATCCCGAGGGCGCGCAGCATCGTCACGACGAGGTGGGCGTAGTCGCGGCACACGCCGTGCCCGGAGTGAAGCGGCACGAGGGCGTCGTCGGACGCCGTCGTCGACCCGGGGCTGTAGGTGAGGCGCAGGTGGGCCCACTCGGCGACGCCGAGCGCCCGCGCCGTGTCGTCCTCGAGGTGCCCGAACTCTGCTGTGGCGTAACCCTCCACGCGATCGCTGGGGCAGTAGCGGCTCGGGATCACGTAGCGCAGGGCATCGGCCTCCGTCACCGGGCGCGGCTCGGTCACACCGAGGGCGACCGTCGCGCCGTAGCGCACGCGAACGTGCCCGGACGGCGCATCGATGACGTGCAGCACTGTGCCGCAGTCGAACTCGACCTCGTGGTGCGGCACGGGCGCGCCGTCCTCCGTCGCCACGGTGAGGCTCTCGGTTCGCTCGAGGTGACCGGCGACGGCGACCGACACGGCGAGCCGCCCCGCCGTCTCGACGGGAAGGTCGAGTGCGACGTGGATCGTTGTGGAGCGTTCGGGGCTCATGGAACCTCCGGGACGGGCGGGTCTGCCGCGGTGGCCGGGCGTCGTCGGGAGGCGTGTCCGCTGGTCGAGGAGCCTACAGCGGCGCCGCCGGCCCATCTACGCTGGTGCCATGCCCCTCGTCGACCGATTTGCCGGTACGCCGCAGCCCACGACCCACGCGGAGGCCGTCGAGCACGCCCGCGACGGCGTGGCGATCTACTGGCGGCCCGGCTGCCCCTTCAGCGGGCGGCTGCGGGTGGCGGTGCGGAAGCACAACGACGACATCGCGTGGGTGAACATCTGGGAGGACGACGACGGCCGCGCGTTCGTCGCGAGCGTCAACGACGGCAACGAGACCGTGCCGACGGTCGTCATCGACGGCGTGCCGCACACGAACCCTGCTCCAACCCTCGTCCTCGAGGCCCTGACGCGCTGAGCAGTCAGAGCAGGCCCAGCCCCTCGGCGATGAGCAGCGCGCCGAAGAGCGCGAAGGCGATCGCGGCCCCGTAGCGGATCACCCGCTCGGGCAGCCTGCGCCCGAGGACAGCCCCGACGCCGATGGCGAGCGCGTCGGCGACGACCATCCCGAGGGTGCTGCCGACCCAGACACCGAACCAGTCCTCCTGGGTCGCGAGGGTGACGGTGGCGAGCATCGTCTTGTCGCCGAGCTCGGCGAGGAAGAACGCGGTACCGACGGCGAGGATCGCGGCTCCGGTCGAGCGTCGTGCCTTCGACGCCTCCTCCTCGGTGAGCTCGTCGCCTCGCAGCGTCCAGATCGCGAAGGCGAGGAAGGCGAGGCCGGCGACGACGGAGATCGCCCCCTGGTACTCGCCGAAGGCGACACCGGCGGCGGCCCCGATCGCCACCGAGGCGAGGTGGACGACGGCGGTCGCGACGGTGATGCCGATGAGCACGTCGCGGACGCGGTAGCGCGTGGCGAACGTCATCGCCATCAGCTGGCTCTTGTCGCCGAGCTCCGCGACGAAGATGACGGCGGTGCTGAGCAGGAAGGCGTACATGTGGTCTCCTCGCGTGCCCCCGCCGAGGAGCGCCTGGACGCACCTTCGGCCAGGCACGCCCGTTGATGGGTCGTCGTTCCGGCCGAAAGTCTCGTCCGCCACCCGAGGTGGCCCACCGCACCGGACCCGAGGGTCAGTGTGTCGACGCGGTGATTGGGGACTACTCCCTTTCGGGCGTCACGCTACCGGCGGCCTCGGGCCCCGGTGAAATCGCGGGTCCCGGGCGTCCACCGTCCGGACGCCCGTCGTCGGCGGCACGGCGGTCGGTCAGGGCGAGGTCAGGAGGCGGGTCGCCTCGTCGCGGCGATGAGGGTGGTGAGGCGGTCGCGGATGTCCTCGAGCTCGGCGATCTCCATCCCGAGCCGCTCGACGACCGCCGGGGGGATGCGTTCGGCCCTCGCCCGCAGCCGTCGACCGCGCGTGGAGAGGGAGACGGCGACCGCGCGCTCGTCCTCCGGGTCCCGGCGGCGTTCGACGTAGCCCATCGCCTCGAGGCGCTTGAGCAGCGGTGAGAGGGTGGCCGGTTCGAGGCTGAGGCGCTCGGCGACCTCCGACACCCGCAGCGGCGCCTCCTCCCAGAGGGCCAGCATGACGAGGTACTGGGGGTGGGTCAGTCCCATCGGCTCGAGGAGCGGCCGGTAGACCCCGATGACGGTGCGTGACGCGACGGCGAGCGCGAAGCACACCTGACGGTCGAGGGCGAGGAGGTCGACCGCGGCACCACCGGCCACGGCGGGCGCGTCGGCGGTCCGGGGGGCGGTCATGCGGACGATGGTAGCGCCTCGAGAAGGTATATTCGTGTCGTAACACTTAGGGCACAAAGTAATCGGAGGACGTCATGGGCAGAACCGACCACGAGGGGCTCCCCCTCGGGTACCGCATCCGCTGGAGGCTCCGGTACGCGGCACTGAGCGTCTTCGGACCGGCCCAGCTCGGCACCGACGACCCGCAGGAGCGGCTGCGCCAGGAGCGCCGTGAGCGTGCCGCCGCGGCGCGCCGAGCTCGAGCCGACGCCGAGACCCACCGCCCCGCCGCCTGAGCCGGGGCCTGTCACCCTCCTCGACATCGCTCGTCGGCTGTCACGGAGAGGGCGCGCGACCTGCGCTGATGGTGGGCTGTAGGTCTCCGGGTGATGGTGGGCCTCGTGGGGCTCGAACCCACAACCTACGGATTAAAAGTCCGCAGCTCTGCCAATTGAGCTAGAGGCCCGGGGGGTGTGGGCTGCAGCCCGGGCGGGCCCGCGGCTCGCCGGTCCCACCCGCACGACGCCCGAGGGTACCGCGACGTCATCACCGAGCGGTCGACGACCGTCCTCGCCACAGCGGCGGCGAGCCACACCGATGACGCCGGGGTGACGGCGGCGTGACGGCGAGGTCCTTCAATGGCACCGAACCGAAGCGCATCCCGGTGAGGTGAGACATGGCGAACGACGGACCCACGGTCAGCGAGATCCAGGCGGCCATCGAGGCGGACGGTCTCTCCTGGGAGGCGGAGGAGAACTTCCTCACCCGCATGTCGGCGCAGGAGCGGCAGGGCTACCTCGGGGTGGTCGTCACCCCGGAGGAGATGGCGGCGCTCACGGCGGAGACCCAGGCGCTCGCCGCGCAGGAGGCGGCGTCGTTCGGGACGGGTGTCGGTGCCCCCACCGCGGTGGACTGGCGCACCGGTGGCTTCGTGACGCCGGTGAAGAACCAGGGCGGGTGCGGCTCCTGCGTGTCCTTCTGCACGTGCGCGGTGATGGAGTCCGGGGCCCGCATCAAGCTGAACAACCCCTCCTACGGCATCGACCTGTCGGAGGCGTTCCTCCAGTTCTGCGGCGGTGGCAGCTGCAGCGGCTGGGGCCTGACGTCCGGCCTGGCGTTCGCGCAGAGCACCGGGGTCACGGACGAGGGCTGCATGCCCTACCAGCCGCAGAACATGGTCTGCAGCACCAGCCGGTGCAGCGACTGGCAGAACCGGCTGACCAAGATCTCCGGCTACGCCGGCCACGCGACGATGGCCGCCCGCAAGGAGGCCGTGGCCCGTGGCCCGGTCCTCGCCGGCATGGAGGTCTGGAGCGACTTCTTCGCCTACAACGGGACGTCGGTCTACGTGAAGTCGTCGGCGGCCACGCGGCTGAACCCGCCCGGGTACCACTGCATCTGCGTCGTCGGCTACGACGACAACCAGCAGTGCTGGATCATCAAGAACAGCTGGGGCACCTCGTGGGGGGCCCAGGGCTTCGGCCGCATCCGGTACGGCCAGGCGGACCTCCTCATCGACTCGAGCTGGTCGTTCTACTCGGCCGACGTGCTGGTGGGCCCGGTCTACCAGAGCACCAAGGTGTCGCAGGTCTACGCCAGTCGAGACGCGCAGAACGCGTGGGCGCACTTCCCGGGCCTGGGGTGGCGACGCATCCTCCCCGGCGCCCCGGACGGGGTCACCAACGTGCACGCCGTCCTCACCGACGCGGCCGCCAAGAACCTGACCGTGACCGTGCTGGTGGACGGCTCCCACGTCCACCAGGTGTACCTGTAGGCCGGGCGAACGGCTTACGAGACGTAAGGAGATGCCCCCATGTGGACGAACATCAACCAGGTCTATGCCAGCCGCGACGCCCAGAACGCCTGGGCGCACCTCGCCGGCACCAACGCGTGGCACCGCATCCTCCCGGGGAGCGGCGACGGGGTCACCAACGTGCTGCTGATCCTCAGCGCCGCGAAGGCGAACAACCGCCAGGCCTATGTCGTGCGCGACGGCAGCGGGAACATCGTGCAGGCGTACCTGTAGGACCCACACCGGTGCAAACGAAAGGACTCGTCGTGAGCTCCGAAGTCACCATCACGATCACCGTCGGCGGCACCGGGCAGGGCGAGGCCGGTGCCGCGGTGTCGACCAGCGCCGGAGGGGCTCCGGCCCCGGTCGCCCTCGACGAGCTGCAGACGGCCGGCTCCGGTGCGACCCCCGAGCCCCTCGAGCCCGCCCGGCTGGCCGAGGCCCGTGGGGAGCAGGTCTCCTCCGACTCCGGGCTGCCCACGCCGATGGCCGTCGAGCAGCTGTCGGTGGGCAGCGCCGCCGCGGCCCCAGCACCCGCGGAGGTCGCCTCGCTCGTCGCCGCGAGCGGTGGCCCGCCGGCCCCACTGTCGGTGGAGGAGCTCCAGGAGGCCACCTCCCAGGGAGAGGCTCCGGCGACACCACCCAAGCGCGTCTCCCGGCCGAAGGCGTCGAAGCGCTGACCGCCCGTGGAGATCCCGCTCCGCGCGGTCGATGACGGCCGCAGCATCACCGCCCGGGTGGGCGACGACCTCGTCGTGGTGCTCGAGGAGAACGCCACGACCGGCTACCGGTGGGTCCCGGCCGGCGCCGGGACGGTGCTCACGGTGGTCGGGGACGGCTACCTCGCCGCACCGCCGGACCACCCAGCGGCACAGGGGGACTCGCCCGACGACCCGGTGTTCGGGCGCGGGGGGCTCCGCGAGTTCCGGCTGGCAGCGACCTCCGTCGGGTCGGCGACGCTCGTGTTCGTCCTCAAGCACGAGTGGGAGGAGGAGGGCGAGGGCCTCGCCCGCTGGTCCGTGTCCGTCAGCGTGGCCGAACCACCCGCCTGACGCGTGCCCCCGGCGCGGCCGGTGACGCTGCGGTGACGCCCCGCGCCCTTCACTGGAGCGCGACCGCTGTCACCGGGCGCCGTCGGACGGTGGCCCACGACCTCAGGAGAGACGATGATCGAGTCCGGTTCCACCCCGCTCGCGCCGGGCCCCGGCGGGGCCATCCTGCAGACGCCGCCCGAGACGACGGGCCGGTTCATCGTCGTGTTCGCGGAGGGTGCGGACGACCCCGCGGGCATCCTGCAGGACTCCGCGGGCATGTCCGGCGTGGCGACCTCCCGGTCGCTGCTCGAGGACGAGGTGCCCGAGGCCACCGCCAAGAGCACCGACACCGTGTTCGAGGAGCTGAACATGGCCGTCGTCACGGCCGACCCCGACCAGCTGGGGGCGCTGCAGACCTCCGCGGAGTCCCGCGGCACGGTGGTCTCGATCTCCCCCGAGCTCGTCCACCACGTGCGCGCCGACGACTACGTCCGCGGCTACGTCGACGGCGTCGCCGACCTCGGCAAGCGCCTCGGCGTGGCGGGCAGCCCGGCACCCGTGACGGGCGAGGGGCCGGCCGTGTCCCCGCAGGTCTTCCGCGACACGACCGAGCTGACGTGGGGCGTCCAGGCCACTCGCGCCGATGCCTCGAGGTGGTCGGGGCAGGGCATCTCGGTGGCCGTGCTCGACACCGGGTTCGATGCCGGACACCCGGACTTCGGGGGCCGTGCGGTGACGATGCAGTCCTTCGTCCCCGGCGAGTCGGCGCAGGACGGCCACGGCCACGGCACCCACTGCATCGGGACGGCCTGTGGTCCGAGGAAGCCCGCCACCGGACCGAGGTACGGCGTGGCCCACCAGGCGGCGATCTTCGTCGGGAAGGTGCTCAGCAACGGCGGGTCCGGGACGGACGGGGGCATCCTGGCCGGCATCGACTGGGCCGTCCGGGCCGGGTGTGCCGTGATCTCGATGTCGCTGGGCGCGGACGTGCCGCGGGTGCACCCGCCCTACACCGCGGCCGGCCGGCGCGCCCTCGCCAAGGGGTCGCTCATCGTCGCCGCCGCCGGCAACAACGCGATGCGCACGGACCTGGAGTTCGGGTTCGTCGGGGCGCCGGCGAACAGCCCGTACATTGTCGCCGTGGGTGCGCTGAACCAGCAGCTGGACGTGGCGTTCTTCTCCGCCCGCACGCTGCCCGACGTCAGCGGCGGACAGGTCGACGTCGCGGGCCCGGGTTACCAGATCTACTCGTCGTGGCCGATGCCGACGCGCTACCGGGCGATCAGCGGCACGAGCATGGCCACCCCGCACGTCTCGGGCCTGGCCGCCCTGTGGGCGGAGGCGACCGGGTACCGGGGTCGCGAGCTGTGGTCGGTGCTGACGCAGGAGAGCCGGCGGCTGATGGCGCCCTCGCTCGACGTCGGGTCGGGGATGGTGCTCGCGCCGTGAGCCCGCACGACGAGGACCTGCCGGACGGGCCGATCGAGCCGGCCGACACCGACCCCGCGGACGTGCCGGACGGCGCGGGTGAGGGCGTGTCCCGGGTGACCGTCACGGTCGACGAGGAGCACCTGGCCGCCATGGGCGGCGTCGTCGAGGGGTTGCGGCAGCGCGGGCTGGAGGTCGACACCGTGCTCGAGGGCCTCGGGATGGTGACCGGCCGGACGTCCGACGTGGACGCCCTCCGGGAGGTCGAGGGGGTGTCGACGGTGGACGCCGAGCTGGGCTACCAGCTCCCGCCTCCCGACGACGACGTCCAGTAGCCGCCCCGCGTCATCGCACGCCCGGCGCCCACCGGCCCGGGACCAGGGACACCAGTTCCGGTGAGGGCTCGATCCCCAGCTCCCGGTCCAGCAGCTCGCCGTAGAGCCGGACCACCCGGTGGGCCTCGGCGACGTTCCCCTCGGCGAGGTGGGCCTCGACGAGCCGGCGCTGGGCGCTCTCGCGCAGCGGCTCGATCGCCACGGCGAGGAGGGCCGCCTCGATGGCCTCGGCGTACCGGCCTTGGGCCACGAGGAGCCCGGCGAGGCACTCGAGGGCGTGCAGCACGTGCTGGCGCAGGCGCTCGCGCTCGACGACGATCCACTCGTCGTACCAGCCGGGCAGCAGGTCGGCCACCTCCGGGTGCCACCACCGGGTGTGCAGGTCCCCGGGCAGCGGTCGCCCGCCGGTGAGCCGCGCGGACCACTCGTGGACGGAGCCGATGTCGGTCCCGGCCCCCGCGTGCAGCCAGACCGCGCTCTTGTCCGACTCGACCACCCCGTGGCCGCACGCGCGCAGCCGCCACAGCACCGAGCGCAGGTTGCCCGCCGCCCGCTCCTCCTCGACGTCCGGCCACAGCAACCCGGCCGCCTGGCGCCGCAGCGCCCTCCCGCCGTGCATCGCGAGGAAGGCGAGCAGCCGCTGGCACCCGTCCGGCACCGTGGACGTGCGCCCGCCCACCACGAGGTAGGGCCCACCCAGCAGGCAGACCACCGGCCTGCCCGCCCGCGCGTCCACGCCCGCGACACCCGCCGGCGTCGCCGTCGTGACCGCCCCGACGACCGCCGAGCTCATCGTCGGACGCGCCCGGTCGGGACCACGAGCGGGCCCCGGCACCGGGCAGGACTTCTGGGCATCTGGCTGACATCCACTGCGGGCCCCCGTCCGTCAGTCGCACAGCAAGGTCGGCACACTTCGTTCCAGGTGCCACCCCGGCGTGCAGCGCCGGCACGGCGGTCGCACCGCCGCTCCCTGCCGCCATCGGGGACGAGAGAAGACTCCCGCCCGCCGGGCCCGTCAACCGCGGCAAGCACCTCGACCAGTCTCTGCCCCGACCGCCCACGGCGTCCATAGTCACATCGGGTGGGAGGGGGCAGCCGGGGGCGTGTGACGTGGCAGCCACTTCGCCGCCGGACCCCGCGGGCAGGGGGACGATGGGAGCGCGGTCGCGGGCCGGTCGCCGCGACCGGATCCCCTCACCCGGGGCCCGGCCACCGCCGCGGAAGGAGGTCCGGCGATGTACTGGAACGGAGGAATGGGACCTGCCGCGTGGTGGGGCATGGGTCTGGGCATGGTGGTCTTCTGGCTGGTCCTGCTCGTCACTGTCGCCCTCGTCGTGCGCTGGGCCGTCGACGCCCCGACCGGAGGGCGCACCGCTCCACGCGGACCGGCGGAGGGTTCCGGCGCTCGCGCCATCCTCGACGAGCGGTTCGCCCGAGGCGAGATCGACGAGGAGACCTACCGCCGCGCGAGCGCCGCGCTCCGCGGTCTCTGACGGCCACGGCCACGGCCGCGGTCACAGGTGCGGGCGCCGCCGCGCTCCGGGACGATTCTGCAGAATGTATTGTTTTCTTGGCTGAGCGCTCATAGGCTCCTCCTGCATGACCTCGGGGTGGGAGATCGAGTCCGGTTCAGTCATCAGGAGCGGGCTCGGGCGGCGAAGGCTGCTCACCGCTGCGGGGTTGGCGGTCACGGCAGCCTTCGCCGCCGGCCGTCCCCACCGGGCCTCCGCCACGGTCGCGGGCAGCGGTCCGGCGGCTGACCCCTTCACGGTGGGGATCGCCTCCGGTGACCCCCTGCCGACGAGGGTGGTCCTGTGGACGAGGTTGGCGCCGAGCCCGTTCGAGGCGGACGGGGGGCTGGGCCCGGTCGGCTTCCCCGTGCAGTGGGCGGTCGCGCTCGACCCCGGCATGGCGCGCGTCGTGCGGCGGGGCAGCACCCTCGCCCACCCGGAGTACGCCCACAGCGTCCACGTCGACGTCGACGGGCTCGAGCCCGACCGCGAGTACTGGTACCAGTTCCGAGCCGGGGGACACCTCAGCCCCGTCGGCCGCACGCGGACCGCCCCGGCCCCCGGCGCGCGCCTCGACCACCTGCACCTCGTCGTGGCCTCCTGCCAGTCCCTGGGCGCCGGCTGGTACCACGCGTGGAAGGACGCCGCCTCCGACCCGGCCGACCTCGTGTACTTCGCCGGCGACTACATCTACGAGTACGCGACCGACGCGACGAGCGTGCGCTGGCCGTACCTGCCGCCGCTGCCCGACGACTACTCGAGGCAGACCGACACGCTCGGCCGGTTCCGGCAGCAGTACGGGCTCTACAAGAGCGACCCGGACCTGCAGGAGGCGCACCGGCTCTCGCCGTGGATGGTCACCTGGGACGACCACGAGGTGACCAACGACTACGACGCCGAGGACCCGGCGCTGTTCCAGCTGCGGGCCAACGCCTACCGCGCCTTCTGGGAGCACATGCCCCTCCGGCCACCGCAGCGCCCGGATGGCCACGGTGCCCGGATGTACCGGCGGCTCGACTACGGGGACCTCGTGCGCTTCCACGTCCTCGACACCCGGCAGTACAAGACCGACCAGCTGCCGGGGAGCACCGTCGGCGACACCGCAGAGCGGCGGGACCCGAGCCGGCAGATCCTCGGAGCGGCCCAGGAAGCCTGGCTCCTGGACACCCTCGGGTCGGGCGAGGTCACCTGGGACGTCCTCGCGAACACGGTCCTGTTCAGCCGGCTCGACAGCGACGACACCGCGGGCGAACGCTTCTCCACGGGCCAGTGGGACGCCTACCAGGCCGCGCAGCAGCGCGTCATCGACACGGTGGCCGCGAAGGAGGCCGGCGGCTTCGTCGTGCTCACCGGAGACATCCATCGCAACTACCACCTCAACGTCCTGCAGGACTTCGAGGACCCGGAGTCACGGGTCGTGGGCGTCGAGTTCGCGGGCTCGTCGATCTCCAGTGGGCGCGACGGCGGCGAGACGGACGCGGGCCTGGAGGTTCGCAAGCGGGCGAACGCCCACCTGGTCCGGGCCGACCTGCGCCGGGGGTACCTGCGATGCCGGATCACCCCCGACCTGTGGACGACGCAGGTGCGCGCCATCGACCGCATCTCGACGCTGGACCACCGGGCCTGGACCTCCGCCACCCTCGTGACCGAACCGCTCCGTCCGGGCCTGCAGGTGGCCTGACGCCGTGGCGCCTCGGGCAGCCGGGCTCAGCCCGGTGCGGTGAACAGCAGGATGACGAGGTCGTCGGGCTCGAGCGTTCCCGCGTAGCCGCCGTGCTCGGCCCCACGACGGTGGCCGCCGTCGAGTCCCACGACCTCGGGGTGACCGGAGACCGCCGCGCCGCCCCAGGCACGCGGGTCGACGCCGGCCCTGACGTCCGCCGGCTGGTCGGTGGGGTTGACGAGGACGACGAGGACGTCCCCCTCGTGGGCGTAGACCCTCCCGTGGCCGCCGTGCACGGTCAGGCCTTCGACGTGGTGGAACTGGCCCTCGCAGAAGAACCGCAGGAACCGCCGGCGGAGAGCGGCCAGCCGTCGCAGCGTGGACGTGAGGTCGGGGCACTGCGCGAGGAGGAGGCTGTGCATCTGCCCGGGCATGACGTTGATCAGACCGCCGTCGGCGAAGGCGAGCAGCGCGCCCCGCGGGTGCTCGTTGACGTTGGCGTTGAGGCGGACGTGCGGGAAGACGTAGCGGAAGGGGGCGTCCTCGTCGAGGTCGGCCCCGTTGCGCCAGTCCCACGTGTAGTCGAGGACCGGCACCTTCTGCTCGGTGATCATCTCCCCCGAGAAGGTGCCCCGGGGGTCCCGGCTCCGCACGAGGGCGTGGATGGCGCGGCCCACGTCGAGCAGCCGGTCGCCCTCCTCGTCGGCCCGGCCGTCGACGTGGGGGCCGTAGTTCGGCTCGAACCAGGACCAGTACTGGTCCCAGGACGTGGAGGTGGCGCCGAGGTCGAGGAGGCGCGCGTGCTCGGCGAGGATCGCCTCCCGCATCCCGGGCGCGAGGAGGGACCCGCGGACCATCGCGTGCGTGCCCATGAACGGCACGCGGAACCGGGGCAGGAAGTCCAGCCCGTAGGTCCAGTCGTCACCGACGACCTGCCCGGCGGCGTTGTGGTGCTTCCACTCGTCGGGGGACTCGTCGGTGTCCCGCAGCAGGTGGTGGCTGACGAACAACGAGACCGGGACGCCGAGCTCGCGACACCGGGACAGGGCCGAGCGGAGGTCCTCCTCGGTGCCCAGCCGCGGGTCCATGACGACCGGCAGCCCGTTCTTCTCCCACCAGTGCCACACGCACAGCTCGGCCAGTCCGAGGTCGGGGTCGGCCAGCTCCGCCGCGTACCGGGGCAGCTCGTCGATGGCGAAGTTGACCGGCGCGTGGCGGATGCGCGGCCAGACCGTCCGGATGCCGAGGGCCTCGCGGATGTGCTGCGGCGCGTCGTAGGGATAGGCCTCGGCCGCGAACTCCTGGAAGGCCCGGGCCCCGGTGTGCCATCCGCCTTCGTGCAGGACCAGGACGTAGTCACCGCTGTCCCACGTCGCGCCGGGCTCGATGGTGGGGAAGTGGATCCACCGCAGAACGAACTCGTCCCGCGCCCGGTCCGGACGCTCCACCAGCAGCCCCTGGGCCGTGTACCGCCGGTCGCGGGAGTACAGCGTCATCCCCCCACGCGGGTCGCCGAAGTCCAGCCACTTCATGCTGAACTCGAAGGCGCCGTACCCGTAGTAGCGCTGGAGCGGCGTCTCGAGGAACGAGGCGTCGTCCGGGCGCATGGCCAGCTGCCGCAGCGGCCACACGGTGCCCCGGCTCAGCCGGAGCCGGGTCTCGTCCGAGCCGCTCACCTCCACGCGGGGAGGGTGGCCGGCGGCCGAGGCGCGCAGCGAGACCCGCGCGTCCGGGTCGTGGCCCCCGGCGAGGAGGCCGGTCACCTGGGGGAAGGCCACCTGGGGGATGGGTGCCTCACTGCCGTTGTGGACGCGAGCGCGCACGACGAGCCCCTCCGGCGCCGAGCGCAGCTCGAGCCGCACCGTGATGTCGGCACTGTGGTGGGCCGAGGTGAGTCCGGAGTACGTGAGACTGACCTCGTCGTGGCCGAGGGCGACGTCGGGCCGGCCGTGGGCGCCGACGTCCAGGTAGTGGGACCCGTAGTCGGGCAGGGGGACGGCGAGCCGGAGCAGCCCCTGGTCTCCGGCGGCGTGGACGACCTCGCGCCCGTCCGGGTCGAGCTGCGCGCGCACGAGCGCGCCGGAGGCCGGGTCGAGACCCACCCCGCCACCGCGCACGGTCAGCCACTGGATCGAGCTCTCGGGCACGGTCGACCTCCGTCGGTGAGGGGCGCGGGCGCCCGGTGACTCCTTTGAGGCATTATGCATAACCATGATGACGCCTCCTCGCGCCGGAGGCCCGGCGCCCACGCGGCCACGGGCATGCATCATGCAGCCTGCCGTCCGGGCCATTGCGCCCGTGGGTCCCGCGTTTGGATACTGTGCGTCATGACCGACCTCGCGGCGCTCCAGGCGCTGTCCGACCGCGGCAGCCTCGTCGACCAGGTGCGCGACTCGATCCGTGCGGCGATCACGTCCGGTCGGCTGGACCCCGGGGACCGGCTGCGCGAGATCCCCCTCTCCAAGCACTTCGGGGTGTCCACCACCCCCGTCCGCGAGGCGCTGCGCAGGCTGGAGAGCGAGGGCTTGGTCCAGGTCCACCCCCGGCGCGGGGCAGTGGTCACGGCGCTCGAGTACGCCGTCGTGGCCGACCTGTACGACCTCCGGCTCCTCCTCGAGGTCGAGGCCGTGCGTCTCGCCGCGTCCAGGACCGAGCTGGACCTTGGGCCGGTGTACTCGGTGCTCGCAGAGCTCGAGCAGCTCGTGGGTCAGGGGGACGCCGCCTTCGCCGAGGCGGACGCGCGCCTGCACCGGGCCATCAGCGACCTCGGTGGCAACCGCGAGCTCGCGGCCGAGGCCGAGCGCGTGCACCGCAGGATCCAGGCGGCGCGCGTGCGGGCGTCCGTGCCCGGGCGCCTGCGCGCGGCCCAGGACCAGCACGCCGAGATCGTGGAGGCGCTCCGGCTGCGGGATGCCGGACTGGCCCAGGAGGCCGTGCGCCGGCACATCGGCTCGGCCAAGGAGAACGTCCTCGGTGTCCTGCGCGCCCGGGCCGCCGCGGCGGACGAGGGGCCCGACGCCGCCACCGAGGACGCCGCGCGGCAGCTCGCGTGAGGCGATCGGCGCAGTCTTAGGCATAATGCAGAAACTGTGCGGAGATCGGTCCTGACGGGACGCCGGCTCGTTACTGTGGGTCCAGTCCAGGACCGCCAGCCAGGAGTCTGAGCACCCATGAGGATCACCCGGATCACGGCCCTTGCGGTCAAGTCCGAGACGGCCTACGCGATGTCCGGCGCCGTGCGGCCGGGGGAGCGGTTGCCCGGGAGCGACTACCGCCGCTTCGCCCCGCACCGCCAGCTGTACTCGGACCGTTCCGAGGCCCTGCTGGTCCGGGTGGAGACCGACGCCGGTCTCGTGGGATGGGGCGAGGCCCAGGCGCCGATCGGCCCCGAGGTCGTCATGACGGTGGTCGAGCGCGTGCTCGGCCCCACGCTGCTGGGGACGGACCCGCTCGCCACGACCGCGCGCGGCATCGACATGTACGAGACGCTGCGGGTCAGGGGCCAGGTCGGCGGCTTCCAGCTCGATGCCATCGCGGCCCTGGACACCGCGCTGTGGGACCTGCGCGGACGGGTGGCAGGCCTGTCCATCGCCGAGCTCGCCGGTGGCAGGCTGAGGGACCGGCTCCCCTGCTACGTCACCGGCCTACGAGAGACGTCGCCGGAGGGTCGACGGGAGGAGGCCGCCGAGTGGGCGCGCCGGGGCTTCGGCGTCAAGCCGTGCCTGGGGTTCGGGGTGGGGCCCGACGCCGCCGAGGTCGTCGGCCTGCGCGACGCCATGGGCGCCGACGCCTGGCTCGCGGTCGACGGCATGTGGGGCTACACGCTCCCGCAGGCGAAGCAGCTGGCACGGGTGCTGGCCGAGGCCGACGTCGCCTTCTTCGAGTCCCCCCTCGCCCCGGAGGACGTCCTGGGCCACCGCGACCTGGTCCAGGCCGTCGACGTCACGGTCGCCGTCGGCGAACCGCTGCGCACGCGTTTCCAGTTCGCCGACTGGCTGGGCCGGCGTGCCATGGGCCTGGCCCAGCCCGACCTCATGCGCAACGGCGTCACCGAGTCGCTGGCGATCGCGGCGCTCGCCTCCGCCCACCACGTGCCCGTCGCGCTGCACACCGGGGTGGTCACCGCCGTGGGGATGGCCGCGTCCTGGCAGGTGGCCGCGTCCCTGCCGAACTTCGCCGTCCAGGAGTTCCAGCCGGTCATGCTGGAGACCTTCGGAGGCCTCGTGGATGGGTCGCTGACGGTGGAGTCCGGCGTCGTCGTCGTGCCGGAGGGGCCGGGTCTGGGCGTGGACGTCGACGACGAGCGCGTCCGTGCGATGGCGTCCGCGGAGGTCGAGATCCGGTTGTGAGCCCTGCACCCGTGCACCGCCCGGCCTGGGCCGAGCTGCCGCTCGGGGACCACCTGCTCGCGGAGAGCCCCCGGTGGGACGCGGTCCGGCAGCGGCTGTCGTGGGTCGACCTCCTCGGCGGGACCGTGGCGACGGCGACGAGGAGCGGGGCTGCGTGGGGCGAGGTCCGTCGCCGGCGCCTCGGACGGATGCCGACGGCCGCGGAGCCACTGCCCGACGGGTCGCTCGCCGTCGCCGTCGACGGCGCCATGTGCGTCATCGACCCTCTCGGTGAGGTGAGCCGGCCAGTCGCGGTGACGGTGGCGCACCCCGAGGTGCGGACCAACGACATGACCGTCGATCCCGCGGGGAGGCTCCTCGTGGGCCTGTTCAGCGAGGACCGCGTCTCGGCTCGTGGTGGCGTCGTCGCGCTCGACCTGCGCCGGCGCACGGTGACCCCCGTCGTGCGCGGGTACGTCACGGCCAACGGGCTGGCGGTGAGCCCGGACGGCCGGGGCCTCTACGCCGTCGACACCGCCAGGGCGACGGTGCGTCGGCACCGGCTCGACGGGCCCCCCGAGGACGCGGGCCGCCTGCTCGTCGTCCATGAGGGGCCGGGGCGGCTGGACGGGCTCGCGGTGGGCCCGGACGGGGACCTGTGGGTCGCCGTCTGGGACGAGGGGCTGATCCACCGCTACGACCCGCGCGGGACGCTGCGACAGGTCCTCGCCGCCCCGGTGGCCCGCCCGACCGCCGTGCTGGTCATCGAGTCCCGTGACGGGCGCGAGCTGGTGGTGACGACGGCGCGTGGCCGCCTTCCGGCAGCCGTCGGCGGCGACGGCGGCGACGGCGGCGACGGCGGCGACGGCGACCCCCGCCCCGAGGCGGTCAGGTCGCCGGAGGGGTCACCCAGCGCCGAAGGGCGTCTCTACGCCGCACCACTTCCGGACTGAGGAGAGGCACGATGGACCGCTTGGAGGCCCTGGTCGCGGAGCGTGACTGCGAGAAGCTCACCTACCGCTACTGCCGGTTCGCCGACGGGGGCGAGGCGTCCCGGCTGGCCGGACTGTTCACCGAGGACGGAGTGTTCGCCACCCCGGACCTCGAGCTGCGTGGTCGGCCAGCCATCGCGGAGACGTTCGCGCGGCGCGAGGCCCTCGCCGACCTGCGGACCCTGCACCTGTGCACGAACATCGACGTCGAGCTGCTCTCGCGGTCCGCGGCGCGAGGGTGGGTCAACCTGTGCCTCTTCCGCCGCTGGCGGGAGCCCGGTTCGCCGGGGCCCGTACCGGTCACGACGCCGGCCCTCGTCGCGTCGTACGAGGACGAGTACGAGCGCGTCGGTGGTCGATGGCTCTTCGCGAGCCGCGTCCAGCACGTGGCGTTCGCCGATCCCACCGACAGCGGGTGGACACGCCCGGGAAGGCATTGACACTGCATTATGCATTAGATATAAAAAGGGCACGATCAGCACCGGCGCTGGGGAGGCACCCATGGATGGCTCGACCGATCTCGACCGCAGGACGTTCTTCAAGGGCGCGGGGCTCATGGGCGCCGCGCTCGCCGTGCCCGGCCTCGTGGCGGGCTGCGGCGACGGCGGCGCCTCCCAGGGCGCCGGAACCCAGACGCTGGAGTTCTGGTGGAACCCCAGCGTCGAGTCCGCCGACCAGATGCAGACGTGGATGAACGGGGTCATCAAGGAGTTCGTCGCGGCGAACCAGGGCACGGCCGTCGAGTCGACGACCCAGCCCTCGGAACAGCTGGCGAGCAACTTCCGCACCGCCTGCCAGTCCAGGACGGGGTCCGACCTCCAGCACCAGTACTCCGGCCCCTACACGTTGCAGTTCGTCTGGGAGAAGTGCATCGCCCCTCTCGACGGAACCCTCGACGCCGAGACGATGGGGCACGTCCTGCCCCCTCAGGCCCTCGACATCTACAAGTTCCAGGGGAAGACCTGGGCCCTGCCCTGGTACAACGCCCCCATCCCCCTCATGTACAACAAGGCCCTCTTCACGAAGGCCGGGCTCGACCCCGAGAAGCCACCGGCCACGATGGACGAGCTCATCTCGGCGGCGGCCGCCCTGCGGAAGGCCGGCATCACCCCGTGGGGGTACGGGGTCAAGAACCTGACCGGCATCGGGAACTTCTCCGGCATGTTCAACACGCAGAACCTCGATGACCCCAAGGAGCTGCTGCCCGTCGTGCTGGGCGAGCAGAAGTACACGGACCCGAAGTTCTCCCAGTGGCTGACCTGGGTCAAGCAGATGATCGACGCCGAGGTATTCAACCCCGACGTCACCTCCCTCGAGTACGCCGACGCGATGAACATGTTCCTCGCCGGCAAGTGCGCCTTCGCCATCACGAGCAGCCTCACGAAGTTCGAGGCGGCCCTGAAGGGCGACCTCGGTGTGATGGCGCCGCCCAAGTGCGGGTCCGGAGCCCTGGCCGGCCGGGTGCACTTCAACTCGCATCCGCTGTTCATCACGAGCTTCTCGGAGAAGAAGGAGCTGGCCGCCAAGTTCCTGGCGTTCCTCCACCGCCCCGAGGCGCTCAACGGCATGTACAAGGCGACCGGCTTCTTCCCGGCTGACGACCGCTTCGACAGCTCGACGATGAACTCCCCCCAGGACCAGCAGCTGTGGGAGCTCCAGAGCAACCAGTCGACGATCGGCTACCAGAACTTCTGGCCCTCGAAGATGGACCGCGAGAACTCCTTCCTCGCCGTGCAGGCGGTGTTCTCGGGGACCGCTCCCGAGAAGGCTGCCGAGGAGGTCGAGCAGCGCCTCGGGGCGTGGCGGCAGTCCGCGGCCAACGAGCTGAAGAACTTCAGGGCGTGGTCCGGGAGCTGATCTCGCGACCGGCCTCCCGTCACGGAGGCGACGCCACCGACCCTGAGGTGACCCCACCGATGGCCACGACCCTGCAGCACCACCGACCCCGCACCACCCGCAGACGGGACGCTCGCGCGGCCGTCGTGTTCATGCTGCCGGCAGCCGCCTTCGTCGGGTTCGTCTTCATCTACCCCATCTTCGCGGTCGTCCGGACCAGCTTCCTGGACCCGTTCACCGACGAGTTCGCCGGGCTGGCCAACTACCGGGCCCTCTTCAGCGACCCGATCTTCCACGCCGCGGTGACGAACAACCTCAAGCTGTTCGTCGTCCTCCCGTTCCTCGTCATCACCTCGCTGGTCGTGGCGCAGATCCTCCACGACCAGATCCGGGGGTGGCGGCTGTACCGCGCCATCATCTTCGTGCCCTACGTCGTACCCGTCGTGGTCGCGGCACTGGTGTTCGGCCAGATCCTCCAGAGCCGGGGCCTGGTCAACGCCATCCTGGAGGCGGTGGGGCTCGGCGGGCTGGCGCAGAACTGGCTGGGGGACCCGAAGACGGCGGTGTGGTCGGTCGCCGGCGTCGTCCAGTGGCGCGAGCTCGCCTTCGGGGTGATCCTCTTCCTCGCCCGGATGACGCAGCTGCCCGTCGACCTGTACGACGCCGCCAGGGTGGACGGGGCGAACTGGTACCAGCGGCTGCGTCACGTCACCGTCCCCCAGATGTCGACGATGATCGCGTTCTACGCCGGCATCATCGTCGTGGCCCTGTTCAACTGGGTCTTCAACTACGTGTTCGTGCTCACCAAGGGCGGGCCCGGGACCAGCACGTACGTCATGGAGTACTACATCTACAGCCGGGCGTTCATCTACGGCGACTTCGGGAACGCCGCTGCGCTGTCGACCCTCATGCTCGGGGCCATCCTCGCCTTCATGGTCACCTTCCTCACGTGGCTGTCGAGGAGGGGGGCGCTGTGACCGCCGTCAGCCGGTACCGACCGGTCGACGTGGTCGGCTCCCTGACCAAGCACGGGGTCGCCCTGGCCGTCACCCTGTCGGCGATCGTCCCGCTGTACTTCATGGTCAGCACCTCGTTCAAGACCGAGGTGCAGTACGCGGACAGCCAGCTGGCCCCGCCGACGTCCCCGACGCTGCTGAACTACGAGCAGATCCTCGGCAACCCCATGTTCCTCACCTGGATCCGCAACAGCTTCGTCCTGACCGTCGTCTCCGTCGCCATCGGGATCGCCATCTCCGCCCTGGCGGCGTACGCGTTGGCGTGCATGGACTTCCCCGGCCGGCAGGTCGCGTTCATCGGCTTCGTCGCCATGCTCGGCGCCCCCGCCGTGACCGTGGCCATCCCCCTGTTCCGGGTGATGGTCGAGGCCAGGCTCATCAACACCCTGCCGGGAGCGGTCATCGCCTACGTGGGCCTGATGATCCCGTACACGACCTACTTCCTCACCGGCTTCTTCAGGCGGCTGCCCTCGGCCCTGTTCGAGGCCGCGCAGCTCGACGGTGCCGGGCACCTGACGATGTTCCGGAGGATCGCCCTCCCGCTGTCGCGCCCGGGCGTCATCACCCTCGCCATCGTCAACACGCTCTGGGTGTGGAACGAGCTGCTCATCGCCATCATCTTCCTGCAGCGCAACGACAAGCGGACACTCATGGCCGGGCTCACCGTCTTCCAGGGCGAGTTCTCGAGCAACATCCCCGCGATCATGGCCGGGCTGACCATCGCGGCCCTGCCGATGTTCGTCCTCTACGTCACCGGCGTCCGCTACTTCCTGTCCGGCTTCATGGCCGGCTCGGAGAAGTGATGTCACTCCTCGTGCCCGTCCTCGTGGTGGTGCTCGCCGGGGTCCTCACGGGCGTCACCGGCTTCGGCTTCAGCGTCCTGTCGGTGCCCCTCCTCCTGCTCGTGCTCCCTCCTCGGGAGGTCGTCGTGATCGCCCTGTGCCTGGTGCCGCTCACCAGCGCGGTCCTCCTGCTCTCGCCGAGCCTTCGCGGGCAGGTGCGTGCGAGGACCGTCGGTGCGCTCACCGCGTGCTCCGTCATCGGCCTTCCCGTCGGCATCGTCGTGTTCGAGCACGTCGACCCGATGTGGGTCACCGGGCTCATGGGTGTGGTCCTGGCCGCGTACGCCGGCTACGGGCTGGCCGGCTCGGGCCGCGTCGCCGTCCACCGGCACTGGGTCGTCCCCAGCGGTGTCCTCGGCGGCATCCTGGCGACGAGCACCGGCCTGAGCGGGCCGGCTGTCGCGATGTACGTCCACGGCCGCCGGGTCTCCGCGCGACAGCAGGCCGCGACGATGGCCGCCTACGTCGGCGCCGTCAGCATCCTCGGCCTGGCCCTGCTGACCCTGCGGGGAGCCGTGGCCTGCACGGACCTGCGGCTCGTCGCGCAGATCGGCCCGGCTGCGGTCGCCGGGACGCTGCTGGGCCGGTGGTGGGCGGGCAGACGCCACGACCTGCTCGACCGCGTCACGCTCGTGGCGCTGGGACTCATGGGGGTGTGGACGTTGGGACGGGCACTGGTGTGGTTGACGAGAGGAGCGTGGGGATGACGGACACGAGCAGGGGCGCCGCCCCGGGGAGCCTGAGGGGCGTGGTCCCCATCCCGGTGACCACCTTCAGCAGCGGCGGGAAGCTCGACCTGGCCGGGTTGCGCTCCCAGGTGGAGTTCTGCCTCGGCCACGGCGCCGACGGCATCCTCTACCCGGGCGTGGTCAGCGAGTTCTACACACTGAGCGACGACGAACGACGAGCAGCCGTCGAGACGGTCGTGGACGCCACCAGCGGTCACGTACCGGTCGCGGTCGGTGTCACCGGGGCCAGCACCGACACCGCGGTCGACTTCACCCGTCACGCGGCAGGTCTCGGGGTGGCGGCGGTGATGACGATGGTCCCCTACGTCCAGCACTTCTTCGCCCCGTCGACGTCCTTCGTGGTCGAGCACACCCGCCGGGTCGCAGAGGTCGGTGTCCCCGTCATCATGCAGAACGCGCGGGTCGGGTTCCCCCTGGGAGCACAGGCACTCGCCGACGTCGTCGCCTCCGTTCCCGGTGTGCGGTACGTCAAGGAGGAGAGCAACCCTCCCACCCAGGGCATCTCGGCCGTCATCGGGGCGCTCGGCGACGCCATCGACGGCGTCTTCGGCGGCATCGGCGGGGTGTACCTCGTCAACGAGCTCGAACGGGGAGCGGTCGGGACGATGCCGTCGCCGGCCTTCGTCGACCGCGTGGTCTCGGCCTACCGGACGTGGACCGAGCACGGTCCGGACACGGCCCAGCAGGAGATCGACGCCATGGGGTCGCTGTTCACCCGCGAGGTGCTCTACAACGTCGCGTTCCACAAGGAGGTGCTCCGACGGCGTGGCGTCATCAGCGACGCCACCGTGCGCATCGCCAGCCCGGCCCTGGACGAGGTCGACCTCGCCGACCTCGACCGGATGATGCGAGGAGCCGGGCTGTGAGCACGAGCGCCCCGACGGCAGGTGGTGCGCGCCACGCCCTCGTCGTCGGGTCCAGCTCGGCGATCGGTCTGGCGATCGCCGAGCGCCTCCGTGGGCGGGGCGACGAGGTCCTGGGTGTCAGCCTCGACCCGGCCGAGGGGGTGTGTGAGCACCTGGTGGCCGACTGCTCCGACCCCGCCGAGGTGGCCCGTGTGTTCGAGGTCGTCCTGGACCGCTTCGACGGGCGCCTCGACGTGCTCGTCACCGCAGCCGCGCGGAACCCCCGCGCCCGCGCCGTCGACCAGACCGACGAGATGTGGCGCACCGCCCTCGGGGCCACCCTCGACTCCGCCTTCTACAGCGCCCGCGCCGCGCTGCCGCACATGCCGCGCGGAGGCAGCGTGGTCGCCGTGTCCTCGGTGATGTCGCACCACGTGTCGCCCGGCGTCGCCGGCTACGCGGCCGCCAAGGGCGGCCTGGAGGCGCTCGTCCGCGTCCTCGCGCTCGAGCACGGCGCTGCCGGCATCCGCGTGAACGCGGTGGCCCCCGGCCTGATCGGCGGTCAGGACCTCGTCAACGCCGCGGAGGGCTACCCGCTGGGGCGGACCGGCACCGCGGAGGAGGTGGCGGCCGTCGTCGACTTCCTCGCGTCACCGGAGGCGTCATTCGTGACCGGCACGGTGGTCACCGTCGACGGTGGGCTGTCCGTCACCCAGACCGGAGCCTGGGCCCGCCCGGACCTGCGCCGTCTCATCGACCCCGGGTCGCCCGACGCCTGGCCCACCGGCCCCGGGGACCGCCGATGAGACGGGCGGTCGTCACCGGAGGGATGAGCGGGCTCGGTGCCGCCTGCGCCGAGCGCCTCGCCGACGAGGGGCTCGACGTCGTGCGGCTCGACGTCACACCGGACGCCGACGAGGTCGTGGACGTCAGCGACGAGGCTGCGGTGCAGGCTGCCGTGGCCCGGGTCGGGCGCGTGGACGTCCTCGTGAACAGCGCCGGCGTCGTGGGCCCCAACGCGCCCCTGGTCGACGTGTCGACCTCGGACTGGGAGCGGACCTTCGCGGTCAACGTCACCGGGACGTTCCTCATGTGCCGCACCGTGGTGCCCGCCATGGTGGAGGCCGGTTGGGGCCGCGTCGTCAACCTGGCCTCGATGGCGGGCAAGGACGGCAACCCGGGGCTGAGCGCCTACTCCGCCTCCAAGGCGGCCGTCATCGCCCTGACGAAGTCGCTCGGGAAGGAGCTGGCGACGAGCGGGGTGCTCGTCAACGCCGTGACCCCGGCCGTGTTCGAGACCCCGATGAACGCGACGACCGCGCCGGAGGTGCTGGACCGGCTCGTCTCCCTGATCCCCATGCGCCGGCTGGGACGTCCCGAGGAGCTCGCCGCACTCGTGGCCTGGCTCGCCTCGGACGAGTGCAGCTTCTCCACGGGCGCCGTCTACGACATCAGCGGCGGACGTGCGACCTACTGACCCTTCGCGACCGGCCGTGGTCGCGCGAACGACGAGGAGGACGGCACGGTGCGACTGATCCGAGTGGGACCCCCCGGTGAGGAGTCGCCGGGCGTCCTGGCGAGCGACACCACCTACGTCGACGTCTCCGACGTGGTCGGGGACTTCGACGCCCGGTTCTTCCAGGACGGTGGCGTGGACGCCGTGCGGCCGCTGGTGCGCGAACGCGTCGCGGCCGGACTGGTCCACGACCTCTCCGGGCTCCGTGTGGGCCCGCCCGTCGCCAGACCGCACCAGATCCTGTGCATCGGGCTGAACTACCGCGACCACGCGGCCGAGACGGGACAGCCCGTTCCCGACGAGCCCATCGTCTTCACCAAGGCGCCCAACACCCTGGTCGGCCCGGATGACGACGTCCTCATCCCTCGGGGGTCGACCAAGACCGACTGGGAGGTCGAGCTGGCGATCGTCATCGGGCGACGGAGCAGCTACCTCCCGGATGCGGAGGCCGCCCGTGCGGTGATCGCGGGCTACGCCGTCTGCAACGACGTCAGCGAACGGGCCTTCCAGCTGGAGCGTGGCGGGCAGTGGTGCAAGGGGAAGTCGGCGGCCACCTTCAACCCGATGGGACCCTGGCTGGTGACCGCGGACGAGGTGGGCGACCCGTCGTCCCTCGAGCTGTGGCTCGACGTCAACGGGGAACGGCGCCAGCGGGGCAGCACGTCGACGATGGTCTTCGACCCTGCGACCATCGTGCAGTACCTGAGCCAGTTCTTCGTGCTCGAGCCGGGCGACGTCATCAACACCGGGACCCCGCCGGGCGTCGGGATGGGGATGCAGCCGCCGGTGTTCCTCAGGGCCGGCGACGTCATGGAGCTCGGGATCGGTGGCCTCGGACGGCAGCGCCAGCGGGTGTGGTCAGCGGTGGCGGACGGGGTGTGAGGCCACGACCGAGGGCGGGCCCACACGCCCGCCCCCGGTCACCCCACCCCTCAGTGGGTCATGGCGTACCAGGCCGCCGCGGCGACGGCGAGGACGACGACGCTCATCGCGGGCACCCAGGCCCAGTGCACGTGCCCGCGGGGGACGACGACCGGCTCGACCGCCTCGGGAGTCGGGGTGGGGTCGCTCGCGTCGCCCCAGCGGTGGGGGCCGGCGTCGACCTCCTCCTGCTCGGCCCTGCCGACGACGTCCGACGCGAGCGCCGGGTGCTCGTCGGGGAGGTCGGCCTCCGGGAGGCCGAGGCGCTCCCCGAGCTCACGGGCGCTCGCCGGGCGGTCCTCCGGCTTCTTGGCCAGGCACTGCTCGATGAGGGCGCGCAGCCCCGGCGGGACGTGCGGGGGAAGTGGCGGCGGCGGGTCGTTGACCTGGGAGAGCGCCGTCGCGACGGGGGTCCCCTTGTCGAACGGGCGTCTCCCGGTGAGCATCTCGTGGGCGACGACCCCGAGGGCGTAGAGGTCCGACGCCCCGGTGGCCCGCTCGCCGAGCGCCTGCTCGGGGGAGAGGTAGTGGGGCGTGCCGAGGACCTCGCCGGTCTGGGTGTGCCCGGACCCGTCGACGGCGCGGGCGATGCCGAAGTCGGTGAGCTTCACCGTGCCGTCGGGCGTGACGAGGATGTTCGCGGGCTTGACGTCGCGGTGGACGACGCCGGACTCGTGCGCGGCGCCGAGGGCCAGGGCGGCCTGCCCCATGATCGAGCGCACGCGGGCCGGGTCGAGGGCACCCTCACGCTGGACGAGAGCCGACAGCGGCTCGCCGGGGACGAGCTCGAGGACGAGGTAGGCGAACGGCTCGTCCTCGCCGTAGTCGAGGACGGTCGCGACGTTCGGGTGCGCGAGGTTGGCCGAGTGCAGCGCCTCGCTGCGGAAGCGCCGCGCGAACACCTCCTCGTCGGTGCCGGGGCGCAGGACCTTCACGGCCACCTCGCGCTCGAGCACGCGGTCGTGACCCTCCCAGACGTCTCCCATGCCCCCGGAGGCGATCCGGGCCCTCAGTGCGTAGCGGTCCCCGAGGACGAAGCCCTCGCCGAGGCGGTTCATGGGGAGTTCCGGCAGGTCACGACCGCGATCATAGCCCTCGGGTGAACCGGTCGGCGGCCGCCGTTCACCTGCGATGTCGAAGCTCTGTCGAGAGTCACGCTCGGCGGTCGTCACGACCGGACCCCCCTCGCGGTCTCCGAGGGGAGCGGCTCGAGCTCGACGAGGGCGTCGGGGTGGGCGGAGGGTCGAGGGCGGCGGCGTCCGGCATGCCCCGTTGAGTACCCCCCGCCGCCCTCCCCAATCCCCGGACGGGTCCCGGACCTCCCGGGGCCCGCCCCGGAGGCCACGGCCTCGAGGCGGATCCGCCGGGCGGTGAGCACCCGCTCCTCGAGCTTCTCGGCCGCCTTGAGCGACCCGGAGGAGTCCCGCGCCGGCAGCTGGAGCGAGCGCTCCGCGTGCAGGCCCGCCTCGAGCTCGCGGATGCGCTCGAGCTCGGCGTCGACCTCGGCCCCGAACAGGAGCGCGAGGTTGGTGATCCAGATCCACAGGAGGAACACGACGATGCCGGCGAGCGAGCCGTACGTCTTCGCGTAGCTGCCGAACGTCGAGACGTAGACGCCGAACCCGATCGAGGCGAGGACCCACAGCAGGATCGCGACGGCCGCGCCGACCGACACCCAGCGGAACCGCGGCTGCTGGACGTTCGGCGTCCAGTAGTAGAGCACTGCGACCATGCCCGTGACGATGACGAGGATGACCGGCCACTTCGCGATGCTCCACGTCGTCACCGCAGCGGCCTCGAGCCCGATGGCCCGGCCCACCGCCTCGGCCACCGGTCCGCTGACGACGAGGCCGACGAGGACGAGCCCCGCGAGGACGACGAGGACGAGGGTGATGAGCACCTGCTGGGGGCGCAGCTTCCACACCGGCCTGCCCTCGGTGACCTCGTAGACACGGTTCATCGCGCGCCCGAACGCCCCGACGTAGCCGGATGCCGAGAAGAGGGCGGTGGCGATCCCGAGGACGAGCGCGAAGCCGGCGCCGCTCGCCCCGACCATCGCCCGGATCGGCTCGGCGAGCTGCTCGGCGGCGTCGCCCTGCCCGAGGCCGCGGATGACCTCGAGGAGTGCCTGGGTCGTCGACTCGCCCTGGCCGAACACGCCGAGCAGCGACACGAGGGCCAGCAGGGCGGGGAAGATCGACAGGATCGAGTAGTACGTCAGGGCGGCCGCGAGGTCGGTGCACTGGTCGCGCTGGAACTCCGCGAAGGCCGACTTCCCCGTGACGCGCCAGCCTCGCCGGTCGATGTCGGTGGGGGAGGCCGGCTTGAAGGCGGCGTCCGGGTGCGGGGCGGTCATCGCCCCAACCTAACGGGGGCGACCGCGGTGGACGGTGCGAGGGACCGGCGACCTGCGGCGACGCGCGCGGAGCGCCCTCGGCGGGCCTGCGGCACCACCCGGGTGCGACACTGGCGCGATGAGCCAGGACGGCGGACGCGCGCTCCCCCGGCGCCCCGTGCCCTTCGGGCCGGACGCGCTGGAGGCCCACGGCGGCACCCTCCCCGGTCCCGCCGAGATCACCGAGGTCGCCCACCAGACCGCCGCCATCCTCGTGGGGGCCGGGCGGGCCGCCCACGACCCCGACATCACGAATCGCCTCGTGGGGCTCGTCGACGACCTGGGCCTGTCCACCGTCGCCGACCTGTGGTCGGCCCGACCGGCGAGGTCCCTGCCCGGCGCCCTCTGGCGGCTGTACGCCCTGCGCGAGTGGGTGCGGCGCAGCCCGGAGGAGGCGAGCCGGCAGTACACCGCCGGGATCCGGTTCACGGACGTCGCCCACGCCGTCGCGGGGATCGCCGAGCCGCCCCGACCGGAGGAGCTCCAACGGGTCGCCGACCAGATCCTCGCGGGGGTCTTCGAGGGCGACCTCGCCGTCGCCCTCGAACGGGCCGCGGCCTTCTGCGCGGTCATCTCGGCGGGACGGGCCGAGCTCGCCCACGACCGGGACGCCGCCGACCCCGACGGCGCCCACGACCTCACGCGATCCGGCGCGGCGATGCTCACGACGGGCGAGGACCTCAGGGCGTGCGCGCACCTGTGGCGGGCCGGCGACCTCGACTGACGTCACGCCCCGTCCCGGAACACCACCGTTCGGGAACACGACGGCGGGGAGGAGGCGTTAGGGTCGTTCGTGGGTGCCGGGCCGCGGCAGCCCCGGGTCCCAACATCAGCCGCTACGAGCGGCCACGCGCCGTGAGGCGCTCCCGGTCCGGCACCCGCCTCCGTCAGCAGTTCGGGCTATCCGCCGTGGCCCCGGCACGACCCGACCGAGCCATGACGTTCGACACCCCGTGGTCAGGTCGAGTCATTTCGCTGTGGACAACCTCCACAAGGCCGTGGGCGCCCGTAGGGTCGAGGCGTGATGCCGGACCCGTCGCTCAACGACGAACAGCTCGAGGCCGAGATCAGGCTCGTCGGCGACCTCGTTCTCGCCGCGTCGCAGAGCGAGAGCCCGCTCACCCAGGCCCAGATCGACGAGGTGCTCGGCATCGAGGACGGTACGGTCGGCGTCGCGGCGGCCGACGAGGGCTGACCGCCCTGGACGCCCGGCCCCCGGCTACCCGTCGTCCTCCTCGTGGCCATAGCCTGTACACCACTGACTGGCCCCCTTTCTGGAGACCGACCGTGGGCATCCGCCTCACCCCGAAGGACCCCCGCTTCTTCGACCTCTTCGGCGCGTCCGCGCGCCACCTCGTCGACGCCGCGGGCGAGCTCACCGCCCTCCTCGGCGCCTCGGCCGAGGAGCGTGAGCTGATCCTCAAGCGGGTCCACGAGATCGAGGCGTCCTCCGGCGAGGCCACCCACACGATCATCCGCGAGGTCGGCGGCTCGTTCGTCACCCCGTTCGACCGCGCCGACATGCACGCGCTCGCGGTCCAGCTCGACGGGTGCGTCGGCCTCATCGAGGCGGCCGTCGACCTCATCGTGCTCTACCGCGTCGACGAGGTGCTCCCGCGCGTCGCCAAGCAGGTCGAGGTCATCGCCCGGATGGCCGAGCTCACGGCCGACGCCATGCCCCGCCTGCGGTCGATGAAGGGCCTCACCGCGTACTGGGCCGAGGTCAGCCGGCTCGAGAGCCGGGCGAACAAGCAGTACCGCCGGATGCTCGCCGAGCTGTTCAACACCCCCAAGCTCGACCCCATCACGGTGATGAAGCACAAGGACATCATCGACGCGCTCGAGGCCGCGGCCAACGGCTTCGAGGCCGTCGCGCTCAAGGTCGAGGCGATCGCGGTCCGGGAGTCCTGAGCGGGGTGGACTGGCTGCCCGTCGCGCTCGTCGTCGTGCTGGCGATGGGCTTCACGTACACGAACGGCTTCCACGACGCCGCGAACGCCATCGCCACGTCGGTGACGACGCGCGCGCTGACGCCGCGGATCGCCCTCGTGCTGGCGGCGGTGATGAACCTGCTCGGCGGGTTCGTCGGGGTCCGGGTCGCGCAGACGATCGGCGGCGACATCATCGAGGTGCCGATGGGGGGAGCGGGCGTGGCGATGTGCGCCGGCGCCCTCGTCGGGGCCATCGGCTGGAACATGCTGACGTGGTGGCGGGGGCTGCCCTCGTCGTCGTCGCACGCGCTCATCGGCGGGCTCGGTGGGGCGGCGCTCGCGGGCGGGGCGACGGTCAAGTGGGACTCGATCCTCGACAAGGTCGCGGTGCCGATGCTCCTGTCGCCGGTCGTCGGGCTCGTGGGCGGCTTCGCGCTGATGGCGGCCATCCTGTGGCTGTTCCGGACGAGGCGGCCGGGGCCGACGGCGCGCGGGTTCCGGTACGCGCAGACGGTGTCGGCGGCGGCCATGGCGTTCGGCCACGGCATGCAGGACGCGTCGAAGACCGCCGGCGTCGTCGCGCTGACGCTCATCGCGAGCGGCCACCGGGAGGTCGGCGACGAGTCGATCCCGGTGTGGGTCATCGCCCTGTCGGCCGTCGTCCTCTCGCTCGGGACGTACGCCGGCGGGTGGCGGATCATGCGCACGCTCGGGCGCCGCATCATCGATCTCGACCCGCCGCAGGGGTTCGCGGCGGAGACGACCGCGGCGGCGGTGCTCTACGTGGCGACCGCCACGGGGGCGCCGATCTCGACGACCCACGCCATCACGTCGGCGATCATGGGCGTCGGCTCGACGAAGTCCCTCAAGGCGGTGCGATGGGGCGTGGCGCGCCAGATCGTGCTGGCCTGGGTGCTGACCTTCCCCGGGGCCGGTCTGGCGGGGGCCCTCGCCTACGGCCTGCTCGCCTGGCTGACCATCTGACCGCCCGCCGCTGGGGCGCTGGTCAGGGTGACGGGACGATCCGCCCGCGGGGACGGCCGCCCGCGGGGACGACCGTCCGCGGGGACGACCGTCCGCGGGGACGCCCGCCCGCGGGGGCGACCGGCCGCGGGGACGCCCGCCCGCGGGCACCTCATCCGCTGACTACGCTTCGCTCCCCCTGACGAAGCAAAGCGTGCTGCCTCCCGTGGAGGAACGGCTGCCTTTGCCTCGTGCCGGGAGGCAAAGCGTGTTGCCTCCCGTGGCGCGGCCCCTGCCTTTGCCTCGTGCCGGGAGGCAAAGCGTGCTGCCTCCCGTGGCGCGGCCCCTGCCTTTGCCTCGCGCCGGGAGGCAAAGGGTGTTGCGCCGTGGGGCGGGGCAGCTGCCTCTGCGTCCTCTGGGGAAGCGAAGCGTACTGGCCGGGAGCAGGTCGGTCGTGTGCGCCCTCGGGGAGCAGGTCGGTCCTGTGCGCCCTCGGGGAGCAGGTCGGTCCTGTGCGCCCTCGGGGAGCAGGTCGGTCCTGTGCGCCTTCGGGGAGCAGGTCGGTCCTGCGCGCCCTCGGGGAGCAGGTCGGTCCTGTGCGCCCTCGGGGAGCAGGTCGGTCCTGTGCGCCCTCGGGGAGCAGGTCGGTCCTGTGCGCCTTCGGGGAGCAGGTCGGTCCTGCGCGCCCTCGGGGAGCAGGTCGGTCCTGTGCGCCCTCGGGGAGCAGGTCGGTCCTGTGCGCCCTCGGGGAGCAGGTCGGTCCTGTGCGCCCTCCGGGAGCAGGTCGGTCCTGCGCGCCCTCTGGTAGCCGACAGCCCAGGGAAGCCCCCGACGAGGCCCGCGGGGGCCGCGGCCGGGGCGTTGTTGTGGACGCAGCACCGGCGCGACCCCCGCGGGTGGTCACGAGGCCGGGGACGGAGCCCCGGCGGCACGGTCAGCCGAAGCGACCGCTGATGTAGTCCTCCGTCGCCTTCTCGGTCGGGTTGGAGAAGATCCGCTGGGTGTCGCCGACCTCGACGAGACGGCCCGGCTCACCGGTCGCCTTGAGGTTGAAGAAGGCCGTCTGGTCGGAGACCCGCGCCGCCTGCTGCATGTTGTGCGTGACGATGACGATCGTGTATTCGGACTTCAGCTCGTTGATGAGGTCCTCGATGGCGAGGGTGGAGATCGGGTCGAGCGCCGAGCACGGCTCGTCCATGAGCAGCACCTGCGGGTTCACCGCGATGGCGCGGGCGATGCACAGCCGCTGCTGCTGGCCTCCCGAGAGCCCGGCCCCGGGCTTGTCGAGGCGGTCCTTGACCTCGTTCCAGAGGTTCGCGCCCTTGAGTGAGGCCTCCACCACCTCGTCGAGCTGCTTCTTGTTCTTCAGCCCGTTGAGCCTCAGCCCGGCGGCGACGTTGTCGCGGATCGACATCGTCGGGAACGGGTTCGGCCGCTGGAACACCATGCCGACCGTCCGGCGCACCGACACGGGGTCCATCGACGAGGCATAGAGGTCCTGGTCGTCGAGCATGACCGACCCCTCGACGCGCCCGCCGGGGATGACCTCGTGCATCCGGTTGAGCGTCCGCAGCACGGTGGACTTGCCGCAGCCGGACGGGCCGATGAAGGCCGTCACGGACCGGGGCTCCACCGTCAACGTGACGCCTTCGACGGCCTTGAAGTCGCCGTAGTAGATGTCGAGGTCCTTGACGTCGATCCGCTTGGCCATGGTGGGTGCTCTTTCGTCGCTGCTGGGTGGATGCGTTCGGGGGGAAGGGTTCTCAGCCCTTGACCTTGCTGAAGCGGCCGATGAAGCGGCCCAGCAGGTTGAGGAGGAAGACGAGGAGGATGAGGGTGAGCGCGGCGCCCCAGACCCGGTCGATGGCGGGCTGGAGGTTCTCGGTCCGGTCCTGGTTGATCATCGTGGGCAGGGTGCCCATGAGCCCGCCGAACAGGTCGTAGGCGATGACCTTGGTGTACGGGCCGAGGATGATGAGGGGGGCCGTCTCGCCCATCACCCGGGCGAGGCCGAGCAGGATGCCGGTGACGATCCCGGACAGCGCGGTCGGGACCACGATCCTCATGATCGTCTTCCATTTGGGCACCCCGAGCGCGTAGGACGCCTCGCGCAGCTCGTTCGGCACGAGCTTGAGCATCTCCTCCGTCGACCGTACGACGGTCGGGATCATGAGGAGGGCGAGGGCGAGGCAGACCGCGAACCCGACGCGCTGGAAGCCGAAGGTCGTGACCCACAGGGCGTAGATGAACAAGGCCGCGACGATCGACGGGACGCCGGTGAGGATGTCGACCATGAAGGAGACGGCCCTGGCCAGCCGGCCGCGACCGTACTCGACGAGGTAGACCGCGGTGAGGACGCCGATCGGGACCGAGATCGCGGCGGTGACGACGGCCTGGAGCAGGGTGCCCTGCACGGCGTGGGCGGCCCCCCCGCCGACCCGGCGGGCGGTGATCCCGGCCTGGCTGTTCGTCCACCACGTCGCGTCGACGAGCATGTGCCCGCCCTTGACGATGGTGCTGCCGAGGATCCACAGCAGCGGCACGCAGGCGATCGCGAAGGCGCTCCACATGACGACCCGGGCGAGGATGTCGCGCGCGGCCCGCCCCCCGGACTTGGCGCGAAGCTGACCACCGAGCGGGGACCGCGGGCCCACGGGCCCGGCGGTGGTCGTGTCCTCGAGCTGGACGGTGCTCATTCGGTGAAGGCCTTCCTGCGCTCGATGACGATGCGGGCGATGGCGTTGACGATGAAGGTCAGGACGAACAGGACGAGGCCCGCGGCGATGTAGGCCCCCGTCTTCTGCGGGGTGTCGAACTCGCTGGCGCCCAACGCGATCCGCGAGGCGAAGGTCGAGCCACCGGAGAAGATCGACCAGCTCCAGGGGGAGGAGGCGTTGAGGGTCGACAGGATGATGACGACCGCGAGGGTCTCGCCGAGCGCCCGGCCCAGGCCGAGCATCGCCGCGCTGATGACGCCCGGCTTGCCGTAGGGCAGCACGGCCACGCGGATCATCTCCCACTGGGTCGCGCCCAGCGCCAGGGCGCCCTCCTTGTGGGTCGTCGGGACCTGCGCGAACACCTCGCGCGAGATCGCGGTGATGATCGGGAGGATCATGATCGCCAGGATGATGCCGGCGAAGGCGAGGGTCGACTTCGCGGAGGTCCCGGCGTCGGCGAGGAAGGGGACCCAGCCGAAGACGCTCGTCATCGCGTCGGCGACGGGCTGGAAGTACTGGCCGGCGATCTGGATGGCCCAGAACCCGTAGACGATCGACGGCACGGCGGCCAGCAGGTCCACGGTCGCGGCGGCCGGCCGCGAGAGCCACCTCGGGGCGTACTGGGTGATGAAGAGCGCGACCGCGACGCCGAGGGGGACGGCGATGGCCATGGCGATGACCGACGAGACGACGGTCGCCCAGGCGAGGTCCGCGATGCCGAAGCGCGGGTTCGCGCCGCTGGGCTCCCACACCCGCGAGGTGAGGAAGTTCGCGTCGTTGTTGAGCAGGGACGGGACGGCCTGCCAGACGAGGAAGACCCCGACGAGGGTGACGATCGCGATGACGAGCAGACCGGACCCGGTGGCCAGTGCGCCGAACACCCGGTCGCCGAGGCGGCCGGTGCCGGCGCGGTCGCCCTGGAGCGGGGGCCGCCCGTCGGGCCCGGGCAGCTCGTCGCCGACCGAGCGGCCGGTGATGGAGGTCGTCACGGTGGTCCTCGTCGTTCTCTCGCTGGTCTGAGGTCGTGCCGGAGGGGGCGGGCCGGTGTCCGGCCCGCCCCCTCGCGGTCAGGTCGGCGGCCGGAGCCGCCGGGGGACGGTGGTCAGGAGATCGCCTCGATGGCGGCCTCGACCTTGGTCTGCACCGAGGCGGGGAGCGGGGCGTAGCCGATCTCCTCGAGGCTCTTCTGCACGTCGGCGGAGGCGAAGTGCGACAGGAAGGCCTTGATCTGCTTGCCCTTCTCCGCGTCCTTGTTCTTCGAGCAGACGATCTCGTAGGTGACGAGGAGGATCGGGTAGGCGCCGGCCTCCTTGGTCGCGTAGTCGAGCTTGAGGCGCAGGTCGTTGCCCTCGCCCGCCGCCTCGGCGGCCTCGACGGCCTTGCCGACCGACTCACCGGTCAGCTCGACGGCGCCGCCGCCGTTGTCGACCTGGGCGATGCCGAGGTCGTTGTCCTTGGCGTAGCTCCACTCGACGTAGGTGATGCCGCCCTCGGTGGACTTCACGCCCTCGGCGACACCGGCCGACTTCTCCTTGCCCTCGCCCTTGCCGGTCCACTTCTTCGACGGCTCGTCGGTCCAGACCCCACCCGAGGCGGCCTCGAGGTACTTGGTGAAGTTCTCGGTGGTGCCGGACTCGTCGGAGCGGAAGAAGACCTTGATCGCGGTCGACGGGAGCTGGACGCCCGAGTTGACGGCGGCGATCTTCGGGTCGTTCCAGGTGGTGATGGTGCCCTTGAAGATGTCCGCGGCGACGGCCGGGGTCAAGGTGAGCTTGTCGACGCCGGGCAGGTTGTAGGAGATGGCGATCGGGCCGGTGACCATGGGGAGGTTCCACGCGGGCGAGCCACAGTAGGCGGCGGCCGCGTCGGCCTCGACGACGCCGTCCTTCTCCTCGGTCTTCAGCGCCGAGTCGGAGCCGGCGAAGTCGACCTGGCCGGCGATGAACTGCTTGATGCCCGCGCCGGAGCCGGTCGGGTTGTAGTTGACGGTCGCTCCGGAGCACACCTCGCCGAAGGAGGCCGCGGCCTCCTCGAAGGCGTTCTTCTGCGCGGAGGAGCCCTCGGCGTTCAGGGTGCCCTCGAAGCAGTCGGCCGAGGCCGACGCGGAGCCGGAGGCCGAGCCCGAGGCGCCCGCACCCGCGCCGGCGTTGTTGTCGGAGCCGCAACCCGCGAGGGCGATCGACCCGACCAGGGCGAGAGCCGCCACCTGGCCGAAACGCTGAATCTTCACTGTCTGTACCTCTCGGAGGACAAGGGTCATGGGGGCCGGGCTGCAGTGCCCGACGTCAGCGACGGTAAGGACGCCGGATGACGCATCGGCCCGTCCCGGGTGAACGCCCCGTGAACGGCGCCCGGCCATTGGCCGTCCGGTTGGTCAGCGCATCCGTCCTGCCGCCCGCGGCTCAGAGGGAGGGGAGGTGGCGCTCGACCGCGACGACGCGTGCCTCCTCGCCACGCCCAACCACGTGGCAGACGAGCGCCTCGCCCTTGGCGAGCTCCTCGTCGCGTGCCTCCGCGAACGCCTCGACGACCTCGACGGCCCCCTCGGTGTCGAGGTCGAGCCGGGCGGCGACCTCGTCGAGCAGGGCCGGAAGCACCGGGCCGTGCGAGCAGATCAGGGCCGCCTCACCCCTGTCGAGGACGCGCAGGAGGTGACGCCGGGCCTTGAGGGGCGCCTCCGCGTGGCCCTCCTCCGACAGCCCGTCCCGCGTGCGCACCCGCAGACCGGCGGCCTTCGCGAACGGCGCGACGGTGTCGACGCACCGCAGCGAGGGTGAGCTGACGATGCGGGTCGGCCCGTAGGCCCCCAGCACGGCGACGAGGTCGCGCGCCCGCGCCCGACCCGCGTCGTCCAACGGGCGCCGCCTGTCGTCGGGGCCGTCGAACGCCCCCCGGCCCACGGCGTGCGCGTGCCGCACGAGCACGAGCGGCCAGGTGTCGAGCCGGTCGTTCTGCTGCAGGCGCACGAGGGCGAGGAGCTGGTCCCGGTCCCGGGCGTAGTCGAGCCGGGCGTGGGCACCGGCGACGTCGAGCCACACGACCTCGTCGATCTCGTTGACGAGCCGCCCGTCCCCGCCCGTCACCTGGGCCGACCAGTACCGCACGACCTTGTCGCCGGGCAGCCCCCGGTCGAGCACGACGTAGCGCGACTCCGGCAGCGGGGGACCGAGCCGCACGACGAGCCCGGTCTCCTCGGTCGTCTCCCGCGCGGCTGCGACCGCCCAGTCCTCCCCAGGGTCCAGCTTGCCCTTGGCCCACGACCAGTCGTCGTAGCGGGGACGGTGGACGAGGGCGACCTCGAGCACACCGTCGCGGAGGCGCCACGGCACCGTCCCGGCGGCGGGGATCCTCGTCGGAGACACGGTGTCCGGGTCCGGCAGGGGCGCCTCAGCGCCGCCGGGCCTTCCGGCGCCGCTTGGCGTGCATCTCGATGAGGGCGAACTGGAGGTCGGCGAGCGGCGCGCCCTCGTCGTCGACGTGGTTTCGCGTCCACCGCCCGTCGCTGCCGAGGCGCCAGTGCGAGTACTCGTCGCTCATCCCCCGGGCCATGAGGGCCTGGAGGTCGGCGATGTGGCGCGGGTCGCTGAGGCGCACCAGCGCCTCGACGCGACGGTCGAGGTTGCGGTGCATCATGTCCGCGCTGCCGATGTAGACGACGGGCTCGCCGCCTCCCCCGAAGAGGAAGATCCGCGAGTGCTCGAGGAAGCGGCCGAGGATCGAGCGCACCTCGATCGTCTCCGAGACGCCGGGGATGCCGGGGCGCAGCGCGCAGATGCCGCGCACCCACAGCTGCACCCGGACTCCGGCCTGCGACGCGCGGTAGAGGGCGTCGATGACCTGCTCGTCGACGATCGAGTTGACCTTGATGGCGATGTGCCCGGTCCCGGGGTTCGCCCGCTCGTGTTCGATCTCGGCCTCGATGTGCGTGATGAGCCCAGAACGGACCGAGCGCGGGGCGACGAGGAGGCGCTTGAACCGGCTGCGCGGGGCGATCCCCGAGAGCTGGTTGAACAGGCGGGTGAGGTCCTCACCGACCTGGTCGTCGTCGGTGAGGAGGCCGAAGTCCTCGTAGACGCGCGCGGTCTTGGGGTTGTAGTTGCCGGTGCCGACGTGGCAGTAGCGCCGCAGCCCCTCGGCCTCCTGGCGCACGACGAGCGCGAGCTTGCAGTGCGTCTTGAGCCCGACGATGCCGTAGACGACGTGGACCCCGGCGTGCTCGAGCTTGCGGGCCCAGCTGATGTTGTTGACCTCGTCGAAGCGCGCCTTGATCTCGACGACGGCGAGCACCTGCTTGCCCGCCTCCGCCGCGTCGATGAGGGCGTCGATGATGGGGCTGTCGCCGCTCGTGCGGTACAGCGTCTGCTTGATGGCGAGCACCCGCGGGTCGGCGGCGGCCTGCTCGATGAACGCCTGCACGGAGGTCGAGAACGAGTCGTACGGGTGCTGCAGGAGGACGTCCTGCTTGCGGATCGAGGCGAACAGGTCGCGGGCCTTGGCGCTCTCGGTCGGCGCGAGGTCGGCGTTGGTGCGGGCCACGAACGGCTCGAAGTGCAGCTCGGAGCGCTCGAGGTCGGCGATGACGTTGAGCGCCCGGATGTCGAGGGGGGCCGGCAGCCGGTAGACCTCGGAGGAGGCGACCCCGAGCTCGCGGACGATGAGGTCGAGGACGTGGTCGTCCATGACCTCCTCGACCTCGAGGCGCACCGGCGGACCGAAGCGCCGACGGGTCAGCTCGCGCTCGAGCGCGGTGAGGAGGTTCTCGGCGTCGTCCTCCTCGACCTCGAGGTCCTCGTTGCGGGTGACCCGGAAGGTGAAGTGCTCCCGGACCTCCATCCCGGGGAAGAGGTGCTCGAGGTGGGCGGCGATGACGTCCTCGAGGGGCACGAACCGGGTGTCGTACATGTCCGCGAGGGCGTCCTCCTCCGGCCCGGCCTCGACGCGCAGGAGGCGGGGGAGCACCTCGGGCACCTTGACGCGGGCGAAGTGCTCCTTGCCGGTGCGCGGGTTCACGAGGACGACCGCGAGGTTGAGCGAGAGCCCGGAGATGTAGGGGAACGGGTGCGCCGGGTCGACGGCGAGTGGGGTGAGCACGGGGAAGAGCCGCTGGCGGAACACCGAGCCGAGCCGGGTGCGCTCCTCCTCGGCGAGCTCGTCCCAGCGGACGATGGTGATGCCCTCGGTCTCGAGCGCCGGGCGCACCTGGTCGCGGTAGACGCGGGCCTGCATCGACATCAGCTCGTGCGCGACGTGGCTGATCTGGTCGAGGACCTCGCGCGGCTCCAGGCCCGACGCCGACCGCACGGCGATGCCGGTGGCGATGCGGCGCTTGAGCCCGGCGACGCGGACCATGAAGAACTCGTCGAGGTTCGAGGTGAAGATCGCGAGGTACCGGCAGCGCTCGAGGAGCGGGACGTTCTCGTCGGCCGCCAGCTGGAGGACCCGCTCGTTGAACTGCAGCCAGCTGATCTCGCGGTCGAGGAAGCGGTCGGCGGGCAGCCCCTCGCCCTCGTCGAGCGGACCGCCCTGCGACGCGCGGACGAAGCGGCCGTTGGTGGCGCGCGGCTGGTGCGAGCGGGTCTCGCTCGCCGACGCGCTCGCGATCGACACCTCGCTGACGATGTGCGCCTCCGCCGCGGCCTCGGCCGCCTCGTCGGTGGCAGAGGTCTGCTCGTCCACCTCGACTCCCGGATCCGTCGTCGTCATGCGCCAATCCTGTCAGGTCGGGCGTCCGACGTCAGGCTGGCGCCCGCGCGACCACGGAGTACTGGCCGTCGACGGCTGCGTCGGTGAAGCCCAGGCGCGCGTAGGTGCGCCGGGCGGCGGTGTTCTCGCCGTCGACGTAGAGCTCGACCTCGCCGAGCCCGAGGCGCGCCAGGTGGGCCAGCCCGAGGGCGGTGAGCGGTCCGCCGAGGCCACGGCCCTGGTGCCCCGGGTCGACCCCCACGACGTACACCTCACCGCTCGACGACCCCGGCTCGACCTTGGTCCAGTGGAAGGCGACGACCTGCCCGCTCGCGTCGTCGACGACGAGGAGGAAGCCGGCGGCGTCGAACCAGGGCTGCGCCATGCGCTCCCTCAGGTCGGCGACGGTGAGCCGGCCCTGCTCCGGGTGCGTCGCGAAGGCCGCCGCGTTGAGACGCACCCAGGCCTCGTCATCACGGCCGGGTTCGAAGGGGCGGACGGAGAACCCCTGCGGCAGAACGGGGTCGGCACGGTCGTCGTCGGTCAGGGGGCGCGTCATCCGGTACAGGCTGCGGGTCAGGACGAGGCCGGCGGACGCGGCCAGCGCCTCGGCGGCCGGGAGCAGCCCGTGCGACCACACGCTCCGAGCGCCCTCGGCGAGGGCCGCGTCGAGGAGGGCGCGGCCGTGCCCCGCCCGCCGGTGCGAGGGGTCGACGACGAGCTCGGCGACGGCGTCCGGGGTTCCGGTGGAGGCCACCTGCGCGTACCCGACGAGGGCGTCGTCATCGGCGTACCGGAGCAGGTGGACCACCCCGGCCCGCGGCTGCGGACCCACCGCGAGGCGGAAGGCCTCGGACACCGCGCCGACGCCGTCGGTCTCGAGGGCCCGTGCCCACAGCTCGTGGAGGGTGTCGGCGGTCGAGGCGTCGACCGAGGTGGCCCGCTCGGTGCGGGCCACGTCAGCCCTCGACCTCGGAGAAGCTGTCGGCGACCTCGGGGACGAACCGGTACCCGACGTTGCGGACGGTCCCGATGAGCACCTCGTAGTCGGTGCCGAGCTTGGCGCGCAGCCGCCGCACGTGCACGTCGACCGTGCGGGTGCCGCCGAAGTAGTCGTAGCCCCAGACCTCCTGGAGCAGCTGGCTGCGGGTGAACACCCGTCCGGGGTGCTGTGCGAGGTACTTGAGGAGCTCGAACTCCTTGTAGGTGAGGTCGAGCAGGCGGCCCCGCAGCCGGACCGAGTAGGTGGCCTCGTCGATGACGAGGGCGCCGGCGGTGATGGGGCCCCCCTCGTCGGGGACCGCCTCCGCCGTGCGCCCGAGCGCGAGCCGCAGCCGGGCCTCGAGCTCGGCCGGACCGGCGGTGTCGAGGAGGACGTCGTCGATGCCCCAGTCGCTCGTGATCCCGGCGAGTCCGCCCTCGGTCACGACGGCGAGGAGGGGCGAGGAGATGCCGGTCGTGCAGATGACGCGGCACAGCGACTTCGCCATCGCGAGCTCGCGGCGGGCGTCGACGATGACGACGTCGGCCTGCGGGGCGTCGACGAGGGCGCTGGCCTCCGCCGGGAGGATGCGAACATGGTGCGACAGCAGCCCGAGCGCCGGAACGACCTCGGCGGAGGGCGCCAAGGTGTTCGTCAACAGCAGCAGGTGGGCCATTGCCCCACAGGATAGGCGGTCATGCACACGCAACGTCCGGATGTCGGCGCCGGTGAGACGAGCCCCCAGGCCGTCACCGTGCGCTACTGGGCCGGGGCCCGGGCGGCCGCCGGCGTCGACGAGGAGCGCGTGTCCGGCGTCGCGACCGTCGGCGAGCTGACCGCGCGCCTCCTCGCCGGGCGGCCTGCGCTGGCCGCCGTCCTGCCGGTGTGCACCGTCCTCGTCGAGGGGCGGGCGAGCGAGGCCGCGACCGTCGTCGCCGAGGGGTCGGTCGTCGAGGTCCTGCCGCCCTTCGCCGGTGGATGATGGGAGGATGCCGCGCGTGGACGACCGAGCGACCGAGGTGACCGCGGAGGTCAGCGAGACCCGGGCGTCGCGGCGGGCGCGGCGCGAGGCCCTGCTGCGCGACCCGGTGCTGCCGGCGCTCGCGACCGTGCCGCGGCCCCTCGCCGTCGTCGCCACCGTCGTCCTCGCCGCCCTGCTGGGCCTGGCCCTCGTCGCCGACCCCGTCGTCCTCGCGGCCGGGCTCGCCTGGGCCGGGATCGTTCTCGCCTGGGGCTGGCCGGGCCTGCACGGCTCCTCGAGCCGGTTCGGGTCCTCGCTGGCCATCGGCGTCGTGGCGGTCCTCGGACCCGCCGCGGCGGTCGTGCCCGCCGACGAGCCCTACCTGCGCCTCGTGCCCGTCGCGGTGGTCGCCGGGCTGGCCGTGATGTTCGTCCACCAGATGGTGCGGCGCGACGGGCGGCCCCGGCTCACCGAGTCGATCGCCGTCACCTCGTTCGGGATCGCCGTCGTCACCCTCGGGGCGGCCTGGGTGCCCCTGACCCGCAGCGGCCGGGCGGCCGACCTCGCCGTCATCGCGTTCGCCGCCGTCGCCGCGTCCGCGCTCGGCGACCTCGTCACCGGGCTGGCCAGGCTGCGGCCGTGGATGCTGCCGATCGCCATGCTCCTCGGCGGGGGTGCGGGCCTCGTGGTGGCCGCGCTGCTCGGTGGCCCCGACTCCGGGCCCGCCGCGCTCACCGGTCTCCTCTGTGCCGCCGTGGCCCATGCGGTGCGCCGCGTCCTCACGGTGCTGCCGGCGATCGGCACCTTCCGGGCCCAGCTCGCGTCCGGGGCCGCGAGCGCCCTCGTGCCGGGCGTCGTCGTGTACGTCCTCTCGCTCGCCCTCGTCGGCTGAGCAGCGGCCGGGTCAGTAGACGAGCGAGCGAGCGCCGGGCGCGACGACCTCCTCGACGAACGCCGCCGCGCCCCGGACGACCGCGCCCGGGAGCAGGTCGGCCTCGGTGAGCTCGCGCCGCGCGGCGCACTGGCCGCACACCGTGACGCGGGCGCCGTCCAGCAGCGCGTCGCGCAGCTCGGCGAGGGGTGCGGCATGGGGGAGGGCGACGTCCTCGGCCCGGCCCGGCACCGCCATCCAGGTGGCGTCGCCGGTGAGCCAGAGGCTGACGTCCAGGCCGGACGCGAGGGCGGTCGAGGCGACGGTGAAGCCCTGGTTGAGGCGCTCGGGGGCCTCGGTACCGCAGGTGACCTTGACGACGAGGGTGGTCGCGGGGGACTCCATAGACTGCACCCTATGGTCTTCACGCTCGACACCTCCCTCCACGAGGACCTCGCCCCCCTCGCCTGGCTCGTCGGCCGGTGGGCGGGAGCCGGCCTCGTGGGCTACCCGACGATCGAGTCGCAGCGCTTCGGGCAGGAGGTCGTCGTCAGCCACGACGGGCGCCCCTTCCTCGAGTGGCGCTCCCGGACCTGGCTCCTCGACGACGACGGCAACCAGGTGCGCCCGCTCGCCACGGAGGTGGGCTTCTGGCGGATGACGCCGCCGGCCGAGGACGGCACGAACGTCGAGCTGCTCCTCACCCACCCGACGGGCATCGTCGAGATGTACGCGGGCGTTGCCGAGACCGCCAAGGTCGAGCTGCGCACCGACGGGGTCATGCGCAGCCCGTTCGCCAAGGAGTACACCGCGGGTCACCGCATGTACGGCTACGTCAACTCCGACCTGCTGTGGGTCATGGACATGGGCGCCGTCGGGCAGCCGCTCCAGTCGCACGTGAGCGCTGAGCTCAAGCGGGTCGAGTGACGCTGCCGCACCGGCCCCTCAGGGGGTGACGAAGACGTCGCCGTACTCGTCCATCGTGTCGGTGCGGATCGCCTCGCCGAGGTCGGCCATGCCCTTCTCGTCGACGATGTCGATGGAGGCGCCCTGCGGCGAGGTGCCGAAGCCGGTGAACGGGGCGGTCGCGAAGACGATGTCGCCGGAGCGGATGTGCCGCAGGCTGATCGCGGTGTCGCGCATGTCGCCCACGGTGAGCGTCTGGTCGAGGACGAGGTTCTCGGTCGCCGCGTTCGTGAACTTCGCGATCTTCACCGGGTTGGTGATCGTCTCGGGGGCGGTGGCCTTGAGGAAGAGCGCCTTGATGAAGGCGAGCTGGCGGCGGCCGCGGGAGATGTCGCCCTCGCTCAGCGTGTAGCGCTCGCGGACGAAGGCGAGGGCCTGCTCACCGTTGAGGTCGTTCCAGCCCTTCCGGATGACGACCTCACCACCGTTGCCGGTGCCGTCGCTGCCCTCCTCGGCGTAGACGCGCACGCCGCCGACGGCATCGGTCATGTTCTCGAAGCCCTCGAAGTCGGTGCGGACGACGTGGTGGATGCGGACCTTGAGCAGGTTCTCCATCGTCTCGACGAGCAGGGGCTCGCGGCCGAACGCGTACGCGGCGTTGATCTTGTTCTTCCCGTGGCCCGGGATCGACACGTAGAGGTCGCGGGGGAAGTGGATCATCTGGATCGTCTCGGCGTCCTGCGGGACGTGGACGAGGACGATGACGTCGCTGCGGCCGGCGTCCCCGGGGCGGGTGTCGGCACCGAGGACGAGGTAGTTCGTGCCGGTCCCGGTCTCCGCGACCGGTTTCCCGTCGGGGGCGACCACGGGCTGGCGCTTCTCGGGAAGCAGCTGTTCCTGGGTGACGTTGTCGTTGACCGTGTAGCCGAGGTAGCCGACGAACCCGGCGGCCCCACCGAACAGGAGGACGACGATGGCGAGCAGGCCGATGAGGACGCGCCTGAGGCCCCGGCGGTCCTTGCGTCGGGTCTCGGCCGGCACCTCCTCGCCGCCGCCGATGCGCTCCGTGAGGGAGTCGAGATCGTGCTGAGCCACGTCGTCAGTGTAGGTGGGGCCCCCATGGCCCGCTGGCGCCCGGCCTACATTGGAGGGGTGAGTGACCTCGGTGAGCGGCTGCGGGCGCAGGGCAAGCGCCTGACGTCGCAGCGCGAGCGCGTCCTCGCCGCCGTCGGCCGGCTCGGCCACGGCACGCCGGAGGAGGTCGCGGAGGCGGTGTGCGCCGACGGGGGCCCGTCGGTGCCGGCGTCCACGGTCTACCGGGCGCTCGACGCCCTCCAGGAGCTCGGGCTCGTCGGGCACACCCACGTCGACCACCGCGCCCCCAGCTACCACCTCGCCGACCACGCCACCCACCTCCACCTCGTCTGCCGGGGCTGCGGCTGGGTGGGCGAGGTCCCGCTCGACGTCGCCGACGAGCTCGTCTCGCGCGTCGACGAGCGGCTCGGCTTCGCCGCCGACATCTCGCACGCCGCCGTCCACGGCCTGTGCCGCACCTGCAGGGAGAGCACCCCATGAGCACGTCCACCGCCACCTCGCCCCTCCTCGGACGCCCCGGCGCCGTCGAGGGGGAGGGTCCCGACGCCGGGGTCGCCGCGCACTACGGCGACCCCGCGCGCGAGCAGCGGCTGCTCGCCGAGGGGCTGGCCGCGGTCGACCTCTCGCACCGCGGGGTCGTCACCGTGTCCGGTCCCGACCGGCTGTCGTGGCTGCACTCGATGACGACCCAGCACCTCCTCGGGCTCGGGCCGCGGCAGTCGCGGGAGTCGCTCGTCCTCTCCCCGAAGGGTCACGTCGAGCACGCCCTGCACCTCGTCGACGACGGCTCGACGACGTGGGTCACCGTCGAGCCCGGCACCGCGCCGGCGCTCGTGACGTGGCTGGAGTCGATGCGGTTCATGCTCCGCGTCGAGGTGGCCGACGTGACGGCCGAGTGGGCCGTGCTCGGCGAGCCCGTGGGCGCGGAGTCCGTCGAGGGCGAGGCGCTCGCGTGGGTCGACCCCTGGCCCTCGCTCGTCGGTGACACCGCGGCGTACGGCCCGGTCGACGGCCACCCGGGCATCGGGCGGGTCTGGCGCGAGCTCGTCGTGCCGCGGCAGTCGCTCGAGGCCGCGCTGGGCGACCGCCCGCTCGCCGGCACCTGGGCCGCCGAGGCGCTGCGGGTCGCCGCGTGGCGGCCGCGGCTCGGGTTCGAGACCGACCACCGGACCATCGCCCACGAGGTCGACTGGCTGCGCACGGCCGTGCACCTGCACAAGGGCTGCTACCGCGGGCAGGAGACGATCGCGCGGGTGCACAACCTGGGGCGGCCGCCGCGGCGGGTCGTCTTCCTCCACCTCGACGGGTCCGGGCACGTCCTGCCCGACGCCGGGGCGCCGGTCGTCCGGGACGGGCGTGAGGTCGGCCGCCTGACGTCGGTGGCACGGCACTTCGAGGACGGCCCGGTGGCGCTGGCCGTCATCAAGCGGTCCGTGCCCGAGGACGCGGATCTTCTCGCCGGTGGCGTGTCGGCGGCGCAGACCGTCGTCGTGCGCGGTTGATTCGCCGCAAGTCCTCCGGTTCCCGGCTGCCATGATGGGCGCATGAGCCCTGTCGCCACGGCCTCCGCCGGCACCCTCATCACCGTCGCGCCCACGGGCGCCGAGCACGCCAAGGCCGACCTGCCGCAGCTGCCGACGACCCTCGAGGAGGTCGTCGAGACGGCCGTGCGGTGCGAGGCCGCGGGGGCCTCGCTCATCCACCTGCACGTCCGCGACGCGGCGCACGCGCCGACGCTGGACGGGGCGTACCTGCGGGCCGCGGTCGACGCGGTGCGCGAGGCGACCGACCTCGTCGTGCAGCTGTCGACCGGGGGGTCCGTCCACGACCCGCTCGAGGCCCGGCTGACCGTCCTCGACGCCGAGCCCGACTCGTGCTCGCTCACGTGCGGGACGACGAACTTCGGTGACGACGTCTTCCTCAACCCGTGGGGTTTCATGTCCGAGCTGTACGTGCAGGCCCAGGAGCGCGAGGTGGTCCCGGAGTTCGAGCTGTTCGACCTCGGGCACGTCCACGCGCTGCGGCGGCTGCTCGACACCCACGGGCTGCCGTTCGGGGGCCGAGTCCACGTCGACTTCGTCACCGGGGTGCCCGGCGGGATGCCCGCGACGACCGCGGCCCTCATGGCCGGCGTGGCGATGCTGCCCGACGAGGTGACGTCGTGGTCGGCCACCGGTATCGGCCGCGGCCACCTGCCGATCATGGCGGCGGCGTTGTCGGCCGGGGGACACCTGCGGGTCGGGATGGAGGACAACGTCGTCTTCCGGCGCGGCCAGGTGGTGTCGCACAACGACGAGCTGGTGTCGCGGGCCGCCGAGCTCGCGGTGGTGATGCAGCGCCCGCCCCTGTCGACGGCCCAGGCACGCGAGCTCCTCGGCATCAAGGACCGTCGCTCCCGGCCGGCTGCCTGACCCGCGGGCTCGCCGCGCGGTCGTTCGGCCCGCCCGGCTCGACCGGGCGGTGCCGCCTTCGGGCTGCCGGGGGCCACGCCGCCGTCCGCCGTCCGTCGGTCGGCACGCGAGCCGGAGCCCGGCCGAAGGATGGACACGCGGTGGTGGCGGTGCACGCCACGTTGCATAATCCTTGGTTATGACAGTCGTGCGTCGTGCTTTTGGGTTTCCGAAGGTCGTCAACGAGAAGGCCGCCCGGGTGGTGGCCGGGATCGTCGTGCTCGTCGCCGGGCTCGCGCTCGTGACCGGATGGCTGTGGCTCGCGGCCGTGCTGGCGGTCGGGTTCGCCCTCCGCGTCGCGAGCGGCCCGAAGCTCGACCCGTTCGGGCAGCTCGCCACCAAGGTCATCGCTCCGAGGCTCGGGCGGCCGGTGTGGGTGGCCGGCGCCCCCAAGCGCTTCGCACAGGCGGTGGGGCTGGCCTTCACCGTGGCCGCGACGGTGGCCCTCGTCCTCGGCGCCTCGGGGGTGGCGTTCGGCCTGCTCGCGATCCTCGTCGTCTTCGCGCTCCTGGAGAGTGCCCTCGGCTTCTGCGCCGGCTGCTGGGTCTTCGGCTACCTCATGCGCTGGGGCCTGGTGCCCGAGGCGGTGTGCGTCGAGTGCAACGACATCACCCTGCGCCAGCGCAGCCGCGAGGCCGCGCTCGCCTGATCGGCGCCACGCGGCCCGGCCACACATCCTGTCCGCTCACTACGCTTCGCTTCCCCCCGGCGAGCAAAGTCACCTGCGTCCGCGTGAGAAGCACGGTGCGTTGCGTCCCCTCAGGAGGCAGGTGACTTTGCCTCCCGAGGCGAGGCAAAGCGTGGTGCGTCCCCGCGGGGGGCAGATGACTTCGCGTCCTGACGGGAGGCAAAGCGTGGTGCGTCCCCGCGGGGGGCAGGTGACTTCGCGTCCTGACGGGAGGCAAAGCGTAGTCAGCGGACGGGGTGGGTCTGCGGGTCCGCCGGTGGGACCTCGACAAGGCTCGGGGCCTGGCGCTGCGGCCAGTGGCGTCCCCGCGTGCCACCAGCCGGATGGCGGAGTCGTGGTCGTCGCTGGGCACGGCTGTCGCCCCGTGTTCACCGTGTGAGCACCCTCACGCTTGCCGCAGTTTGCGTTTTGCTAACTGAAGCAAGCACAATGGTGGCGTGAGCAAGAACCCGCTGAACGACCTGGGCAGCAGCCTCGGCGACTACCTGCGCGAGCAGCGCCAGGCCGCCAAGCTCTCCCTCCGTCAGCTGTCCGAGCTCGCCGGGGTGTCCAACCCCTACCTCTCCCAGATCGAGCGAGGCCTGAAGCGCCCGAGCGCCGAGATCCTCCAGCAGCTCGCGAAGGGACTCGAGGTCTCCGCAGAGAGCCTCTACGTCAAGGCCGGGATCCTCGACGCCGAGGTCACCCACGAGGCCTCCCACACCGACGTGCGCCGTGCGGTCGCCGACGACCCGCACCTCACCGCCCGTCAGAAGAAGACGCTCCTCGACATCTACGAGTCCTACGTCGAGGACGACCCGCGGCCCTGACCGCCCCACGCACCCCGCCGGCAGCGTCGCCGGCCCGCTGACCCCGCCCAGCCCACCGAGAAGGAGATCCACCATGACCGTCCTCCAGGACCTCAAGAAGGTCGACACCACCCCGTTCTTCGCCGCCGTCGGCGCCACCGACCTCGCGGTCGAGAAGGTTCGCGACGCCCGCGTCCGCGCCGAGGCCGCCCGCGTGCGCGCCGAGAAGGCCGCCAACGACTTCGACGCGACCAAGGTCGCCGACCAGGTCAAGGAGCTCCCCGCCCTCGCCCTCAACCAGACCCTCGTCCTCGGCGGCAAGGTCGTCGAGTCCTACGAGGGCCTCGCGACCCGCGGCAAGGGCCTCGTGACCCGCCTGCGCACCCAGCAGGCCACCAAGGACCTCGTCGCCCAGGCCGAGACCACCGTCGCCCAGGCCAAGGGTGCGGTCACGACCGCCCGCAAGGCCGCCGCCGACATCGAGCGCTCCGCCAAGGCCACCATCACCACCGGCCGCAACGAGGCCGTCCGCATCGCCGACGTCGTCACCGGCTCGGTCAAGGAGGAGGCCGCGGCGGTGGCCACCGAGGTCGAGACCTCGGCGCGCAACACCCGCACCGCGGCCAAGCGCACGACCACGACGGCGAAGAAGGCCACCAAGAAGGCCACCAGCTCCGCCAAGGCCGCGACGACGAGCGCCCGCAAGACCGCGGCCGCCGCCGAGAAGGCCACCGAGAAGGCCGCCGCCAAGGTCGGCGACTGACCCTCACCACCTCGGTCGGGCCCGACCCGACCGTCCCGGCCACGGACGTCCCCTCGCCGTGACCACCCCGACGACCGGGGCCGCGCTCTTGCCCGGCCCCGGTCGTCCGCGGTCGCGGCCCGGCACGTCCGCAGCCGCTGCGAGACCCGATGAGGGCGCCGCGCCCCCCGGCGGTAGCGTCGGGGCCGTGCCCGTGCAGACCCCGTCGCCGACCCGTCCCACCCCGCCCGCCCTCGCGGAGGCGCCCGTCCTCGCCCAGGTGGTCCGCGGCGGGTTCATCGAGTCGGCCCACCGGGCGAGCGTGGCCGTCACCGCGCCCGACGGCGCCGTGCAGCACGCGTGGGGCCCGGTGACCGACCCGGTCTTCCCGCGCAGCTCGAACAAGCCGCTCCAGGCCGTCGCGATGCTGCGCGCCGGGCTCACCCTGCCCCCGCACCACCTCGCGCTCGCGTGCGCGAGCCACAGCGCCGAGCCGTTCCACCTCGACGCGGTCCGCGACATGCTGGCCGCCGCCGACCTCACCGAGGCCGACCTCCAGAACACGCCCGACCTCCCCTACGACCCGGACGAGCGTGACACCTGGGTCGCCGCCGGACACGTCGCCCGCCCCCTCGCCCAGAACTGCTCGGGCAAGCACGCCGCGATGCTCGCCACCTGCCGCCTCAACGGCTGGGACCTCACCACGTACCGAGACGTCGACCACCCGCTCCAGCGAGCCATGGCCGGCGCGATCGAGGACCTCGCCGGCGAACCGGTCGCAGCGACCGCCGTCGACGGCTGCGGCGCCCCCGTCATGGCGATCTCCCTCGGCGGGCTCGCCCGGGCCTTCGGCCGGATCGCCGCCGCGCCGAGCGACACCCCGGAGGGAACGGTCGCCGACGCCATCCGCGCGTTCCCCGAGTACCTCGGCGGCACCCGCCGCGACGTCACCGCCCTCATCCGCGGGACCGAGGGCGCCGTCGCCAAGGACGGGGCCGAGGCCGTGTACGCCGTGGGCCTCGCCGACGGCCGTGGCATCGCCCTGAAGATCGCCGACGGTGCCCAGCGGGCCCGGCCCGTGGTCCTCGCCGCCGTCCTGCGCCTCCTCGGTGTCGAGTCCGACGCCTACGCCCGCCTCGAGGACGCCCCGGTGCTCGGACACGGCGTCCCGGTCGGCTCGGTCGTCGCGGTCGGCCTCGACGCAGTCGGTCTCGACGCCGCCGGAGCCGGCCGGCCGTGAGGGCGGTGCTCCAGCGCGCGAGCAGCGCCAGCGTCACCGTCGACGGTGAGGTGGTCGGGCGACTCGACCGACCCGGCCTCGTGGCCCTCGTCGGCGTCACCCACGACGACGGCCCCGAGCAGGTGGCCACCATGGCGCGCAAGATCGCCGACCTGCGCATCCTCGAGGGCGAGCGCTCGGTCTCCGACGACGGCGCCCCCGTCCTCGTCGTCAGCCAGTTCACGCTCTACGCGGACACCCGCAAGGGCCGCCGCCCCTCGTGGAACGCCGCGGCCCCGGGGCCGGTCGCCGAGCCCGTCGTCGAGCAGGTCGTCGAGGCCCTGCGGGCCCGCGGGATCGAGGTCGCGACCGGGCGGTTCGGGGCCCACATGGAGGTCGCGCTCGTCAACGACGGGCCCGTGACCATCGTCCTCGACGTCTGAGCCGGCGCCGCGGCACTTAGGCTCTCCCCATGGACCTCCTCGCCGACCTCCAGAGCTGGATCGTGCTGGCCCTGTCCGTCGTGGCGCTCGGCGTCGAGGCCTGGGCGCTCGTCGACTGCCTCCGCCGCCCCGGTGACGCCTTCTCCGCCGCCGGCAAGCGCACCAAGGGGTTCTGGCTCGCGGTCACCGCTGTCGCGACCCTCCTCGGCGTCGTCTCCCTCGGCGCGATCCCCGGCCTGCTCGGCATCATCGGCGTCATCGCCGCCGGTGTGTACCTCGCCGACGTGCGGCCGGCCCTCGACCAGGTGATGGGCCGCGGCCGGGCCGACGGTCCCTACGGCCCGTGGTGAGGCGCCACGGCCTCCCACGCCACGGTCAGCTCGCCGAGCCGCCAGCGTGAGGGGCCGTCGAGCAGCGGCCATCCGGACCCCCTCAGGGCCGACGCCGTCGCGATGAAGCGCTGACGCACCCCGTAGGAGGCCTGCGGTGCCGAGCGCGCCCACGCCGCGTCGAGCTCGGTGAGGAGGGCGTGCACCCGCTCGCCCGGCACGTTGCGGTGGATGAGGGCCTTGGGCAACCGCTCGGCGACGACCCCGGGTCGCTCCAGCCCGCGCAGCCGCCAGCTGAGCGAGAGGCTCTCCGGCCCCGACCCCGACACGGCGACCCACGTCGAGAGCCGCCCCAGCTCGTCGCACGTCCCGTCCACGAGGAGACCCCCGGGCGCCAGCCGTGCCGCCGCCGCCGCCCACGCGGCCGCGACCTCGGACTCGTCGTACTGGCGCAGCACGTTGAACGCCCGCACGAGGACAGGCCGCGCACCGTCCTCCAGCGGGACCTCGAAGCCCCCGAGCCGGAAGGACAGCCCCGGCCGCTCGAGCGGGCGCGCCGCCGCCACTCGCGCCGGGTCGATCTCGACCCCGACGACCTCGACGTCGGGGCGCACCCGCCGCAGGCGGTCGTGCAGCTCCACCGCGGTCACGGGGGACGCGCCGTACCCGAGGTCGACGACGACCGGAGGGCCCCCGCGGAACCGGCGCAGCCGCCAGGCCTGCGGGCCCGCCAGCCAACGGTCGCAGCGGCGCAGGCGGTTGGGGTTCGTCGTCCCCCGGGTGATGACCCCGACGGGTCGCTGCTGGGCCACGGGCCCAGCGTAGGTGCGGGCCGGACGGCGGTGCCGTGGCGCCCGGGTCACCGACCTACCCTGAGGGGGTGGTGGACTGGATCCGCGCCCGGGCGCGCGACAGCGAGGTGAGCCTGTCGATGGTCGCGCTCGTCGTGTCGTGTGTCGCGGCCCTCGGTCTCGGCCTCACCACGTGGGTCCCACGCGCGCTCGACCGGGACGTCGGGATCGCCGACGTCGAGCCCGGGCTGCTCGAGGTCGCCCAGGGCGCGCGGGGGGTCCAGTCGCTCGGGGCGGGGCTGTCGGTCACCCTCTACGACTCCGGGTTCCGGCTCGCCCGCGACAGCGTCGTCCTCGCCGACACCGTCACCCGCGGGGCTCCGGTCACCGCGGCCACCGGGCGGCTCACCGAGGTCGGGGGCGAGCAGCGTGAGGTCGTCACCTCCGAGCTGCCCTTCGTGCGGATCGACGCCGTCCGCCGCGTCGGCGACACCGTCCTCTACAGCGGCGTCGTCCACGACGACGACCGCAGCCTCCCGCTGCGGATCGAGTTCCAGCCGACCGACGGGCGCATCCGGATGGAGGCCGCGGTCCCGGGCGCCGACATGGTCGCCATCCACCTCGACTGGCGTCCCGCGACGACGGGCATCGCCCCGGTGCTGCCCGAGCGCAACCTCAAGGCGAAGGCGTACTGGGTCGACCCCACCGTCGTCGAGCAGCCCGCGTTCACGTGGGTCCTCGGCACCGACGTCTCCATCGGGCCGGTGCAGGTGCCGCGCGCGGTCGACCTCCGCCAGGACGGGCGGATCGCCGCCCACGTGTGGGGTCCCCGGGGCGTGGTCACCGTCACCGACACGCCGCGCGACCCCGTGGAAGAGTAGGGGCCATGACCGAGCAGGCACCCGCGCCGAGCCCCCGACGGGTCGCGATGGTCACGGTGCACACCTCCCCGCTCGCCCAGCCGGGACAGGGCGACGCCGGCGGGATGAACGTCTACGTCCTCGAGGTGGCGCGGCAGCTCGCGCGCCGGGGGACGGCCGTCGACCTCTTCACCCGCACGACCAGCGCCACCCAGCAGGCCGTCGTCGAGGTCGAGCCGGGCGTCGTCGTGCGGCACGTCGCCGCCGGGCCGTACGAGGGCCTCGCCAAGGAGGACCTGCCCGGTCAGCTGTGCGCCTTCGCGGCCGGGATGATGCGGGTCGCCGCCCACGCCCCGCCCGGCTACTACGACCTGGTCCACTCCCACTACTGGCTCTCGGGCCAGGTCGGCTGGCTCGCGGCCGACCGGTGGGGCGTCCCGCTCGTCCACACGATGCACACGATGGCGCGGGTGAAGAACCTCCACCTCGCCGACGGCGACGAGCCCGAGCCCGTCGGGCGCGAGATCGGGGAGGCGCAGGTCGTCGAGGCCGCCGACCGCCTCGTCGCGAACACCGAGCAGGAGGCCGCCGAGCTCGTCGGGCTCTACGACGCCGACCCCGCCCGGGTCGCGGTCGCCGAGCCGGGGGTCGACCTCACGACGTTCACGCCCGGGTCGGTGAGCGCCGCCCGTGCCGCCCTCGGCCTCGCGAACGACGCGGTCGTCCTCGCCTTCGTCGGCCGGATCCAGCCGCTCAAGGCCCCGGACGTCCTCCTCCGCGCGGCCGCTGAGCTCGTGCGCCGCGACCCCCGCCTGCGCGACCGGCTCGTCGTCGCCGTCCTCGGTGGGGCGAGCGGGTCGGGCGTCCGCTCGCCGATGGGGCTGGCCGAGCTCGCGGCGCGCCTCGGCATCACCGACCAGGTCCGGTTCGTCCCGCCCGTCGACCGGCCCACGCTCGCGCAGTGGTACCGCGCGGCCGACGTCGTCGCCGTGCCGTCGCACAGCGAGTCCTTCGGGCTCGTCGCCCTCGAGGCCCAGGCGTGCGGTACCCCCGTCGTCGCGACGAACACGGGGGGCCTGCCCACCGCGGTCGGTCCCGGCGGCCTCCTGGTCGACGGCCACGACACCTCCTCGTGGGCCACTGCGCTCGGCTCGGTCGCCCTCCACCCGGAGCGGCGGGCGGGCCTGTCCCGGGCCGCCGTCGAGCACGCGGCCGGGTTCGGCTGGGCCGCCACGGCGGAGAAGCTCGCCGCGGTCTACTCCGACGCGATGGCACACCCGCGGGAGGCGTCGATCAACGAGTCCGAGCTGCTCACGGGCATCCCGACGGCGGTGATCCCGTGACCGACGTCCGCACCGACGTCGCCGCGGTCGTCGAGGAGTTCCTCCGGGCGTCCGGGCTCGAGTGGGAGGGCGGCGCACGGGCCGACGAGTACGTCGTCTCCCTGCCCGGCGAGAAGAAGCTCAAGACCGTCGTCTCGTTGGTGGTCACCGACACCGGCCTGACGGCGACGGCCTTCGTCGTGCGCAACCCCGACGAGAACCACGACGAGGTGTACCGCTTCCTCCTGCGGAGGAACCTGCGCCTGCCGGGCCTCGCCTACGCCGTCGACCGGTCGGGGGACGTCTACGTCGCGGGCCGGCTGCCGGCCGCCGCGGTCACCGCCGACGCCGTCGACCAGCTGCTCGGGGTCGTCCTCACCGCGGCCGACGAGCCGTTCAACGAGCTCCTCGTCATGGGCTTCCTAACCTCGATGCGCAAGGAGTGGGAGTGGCGGGTCTCGCGCGGGGAGAGCCTGCGCAACCTCGAGGCGTTCCGGCACCTCCTCGAGCGGCCCGGCGACCCTCCGCCCGCGGACTGACGCACCCCGCAGCGGGGACGCGCCGGTGGCTAGGCTGGCGCGCATGACGGATCACACCCTCGTCCTGCTGCGCCACGGCGAGTCCGACTGGAACCAGAAGAACCTCTTCACCGGCTGGGTCGACGTCGACCTCACCGACAAGGGTCGCGCCGAGGCCGTCCGCGGCGGCGTGCTGATGAAGGAGGCCGGCCTCCTGCCGGACGTCGTGCACACCTCGGTGCTGCGCCGCGCCATCAACACCGCCAACCTCGCGCTCGACGCGGCCGACCGGCACTGGATCCCCGTGCGCCGCAGCTGGCGGCTCAACGAGCGGCACTACGGCGCGCTCCAGGGCCTGGACAAGGCCGCCACCCGCGAGAAGTACGGCGACGAGCAGTTCATGCTGTGGCGCCGCAGCTTCGACACGCCCCCGCCGCCGATCGAGGCCGGCAGCGAGTTCGACCAGACGGGCGACCCGCGCTACGACGGCGTCGAGGTGCCGCTCACCGAGTGCCTCAAGGACGTCATCCCGCGGATGATGCCCTACTGGGAGAACGAGATCCAGGCCGACCTCACCGCGGGTCACACCGTGCTCGTGACGGCGCACGGCAACTCCCTGCGCGCCCTCGTCAAGCACCTCGACGGCATCAGCGACGACGACATCGCCGGCCTCAACATCCCCACCGGCATGCCGCTCGTCTACCGCCTCGGGGCCGACTTCATGCCGACGGCGCCCGGCGAGTACCTCGACCCCGAGGCTGCCGCCGAGGCCGCCGCCGCCGTCGCCAACCAAGGCCGCTAGACGAGCTCCGAGGCCGTCGTGGCCGCGCCGCGGTAGGTCTCGCGACCGCCGGCGTCGACGGCGAGGAGGCGGTACGCGGCCTCCTGCCGCGAGTCCGGCACGCTGAGCACCGCCGACGAGCCGGTGCAGCGGACGAACCGGGTCACCGGGCGCTCCCCGGGCGCGCTGCTCAGCAGGCGCACCCGGGCCGCCCCGGGCGCGACGACGAGGAAGCGCTCCGGGCGTCCCCGGGCCGGCAGCCGGAGGACGGTCGGGCCACCGGAGTCGGCCGCGGCGACGACCGCCATGTCCTCGAGGTCGGTCGACGTCGTCCCCCCGGGCGACCGGGTGGTCAGGCGAACCGACCGCACGACGGCGTCGTCGGGCGTGCGGGTCTGGACGACGACGACCCTGCCGGTGGTCCCGATCGCGCCGGGGTCGAGGGCGACGGCGTCGACCGCGGTGTCCGCGACGACCCGGGTGCTGAGCAGGCCGTCCGGGATGCCGGTCAGCTCGGCGACGGCGAGCCGGCGGTCGCGGGCGTAGTCGTCGGGGGAGGGGTTGGGCAGCAGCTCGGGGCGCACCGAGGGTGTCCCCGCCGGGGTGCCCTGGTACCCGCCGGCGCTCACCCACGTGGCGGGTCCGAGCCCTCGCCCGACGAGCTCGACACCGACCCCCTCGGCGAGCTCGAGGGTCGCGAACGTGCGGACCCAGCCGCCGGCCGGGGTGGGCGTCGCCACCGCCGCGTAGGCGGCCTCCTCGAGCCGGGGCGGCGCGACGACGAGCAGCGCGTCGCCGACGTCCTGCGCCACGACGAGCGCCACGACGTCCCGGACGCCCGACAGCCCGTCGCGCGCGAGGGAGACCTGCCGCAGCGTGTCGAGCGGAGCGCCCCGCGGGCCGGTCCACACGACGAGCCGGACCCCGTCGCGCCCGGAGATGTCGGCCGGGGAGGCGACGACGACGGTGCGGTCGCCCACGACATCGGCGTAGAGCAGCCGCGACCCCTGCGGCGCGTCCCTGATGACGAGCGCCTGCGCGTCGGAGGAGCCGGCGTACCGCCCCCGGGCCGGCCACCGCCGCGTCGTGTCCCAGGCGGGGTCGTCGGGGCGCAGGGCGGTCGGGGTCGGCGAGGGCGCCGCGCGCGTCGCGCCGACGACCCACCACCCGGCCCCGGCGACCGCGAGCGTCGCCGCACCGCCGACGAGCAGCCGGCGGCGCCGCAGCCCTCCGGCGCGGTGGGCGACGAGGGTCGCCGGGTCGGGTGGGTCGGGTTGTGAGCGCAGGACGAGGGCGAGGACGCCGCGCAGGTCGTCCTCGAGCAGCCACGGGGCGGGTCCGAGCCCGACGGCCTCACGGGCCGCGTCCTGCGCGGCCGTGAGGCGGCTCCGCACGGCGGCGTCGCGGGCGACCATTCCTGCCGTGGGGAGGTCGAGGAGGGCGGCGACCTCCTCGGGCCCGGCGTCCCAGGCGAGCCGGGCCGCGACGAGCGCGCGGTCCACCGGGTCCTCGTCCCGCAGGGTGCGCAGCAGCGCCGCGACGACGGCCTCGCCCGCGTCGTCCTCGTCCGGGTCGTCCTCGTCGCCGTCGGCTCCGGCGACGGCTGAGCCGGGTGGCTCGTCGCCCCCGGCGGCCACCGCCCCGCGCAGGAGGGCGCGGCGCGCGTCGCCGGCCGGGCGACCGGCGTCGACGGCGTCCCGCCACCGGCCCACGACCCCGGCGAGGGCGTCCGTGGTGACGCGGCGCGCGACCTCCGGGTCCGGCACGACGAGGAGCGCGACGGCCTCGAGGTCCGGCCAGCGGGCGACGGTGAAGTCGCGCCGGTCGTCCTCGAGGGTGGTCACCGGTCCAGTGTCACACCGGTGCCGGGGCTCTCCGAGGGGGCGAGGTCACAGGCCGAGCAGCCACGGGGGGTCCTCCGGGACCTCGTCGAAGAGGACGCGCCCCCCGGCGTCGCGGGCGATGAGCCGCAGGGCGGAGGCGTCGTCGGCGTTGACGAGCTCGACGACCGACGCCGAGCGTCCCCCGGTGCGGACCACCTTGGAGACGGGGTAGCCGGAGGGGGAGGCGGCGATGAGCTGGACCCGGGCCGCGCCGGGCGCGACGACGAGGTAGCGGCCGACGCCGGGACGCAGGTCCTCGACGCGGGTGAGGAGTGGGGCGGTCGGTTCGTCCGCCGGGATCACCGACGCAGAACGCACGAGCATCGGCCGGAAGGACGCCTCGCCGCCCGCCGCCGGCAGGACCGCCGCCGAGACGAGGAGGGCCCCGGAGTCGGTGCGGGTGTGCACGACGACGACCCGGGAGCCGGGGCCGGAGTCGGCGAACGGCGGTGCGGGGAGCACCTCGTCGACGACCACGTCGCTGGTCACCGAGGCGGACCCGGCGCCGGTGAGCTCGGTGACGACCCGGCGCGCGCCGGCGGCGAACCACGCGGTGTCCGGGGTGCCGGCGTCGTCGACCTCGGTGCGGACGGAGTGGGTGGAGGCGGGCTGGAGCTCCTCGTAGCGGTGGCGGATGCGCAGGGCGCCCGGGACCGCGCCGGTGAGGACGGTCGTCCCGATGCCCTCGCGCAGCCCGAGGTCGTCGAAGACGCGGACCACCTCCCCGTCGGGGTCGGGGCGGACCCTGCGCGACACCCCCACCGCGGCCAGGTCGGGCCGGCCGAGGACGACGAGCAGGGTCGTGGGCACCGCACCCGGCTCCGGGTCGTCGCCGATGGCGAGCGTGACGAGGTCGGCCACGCCGTAGGTGCCCGGCATCGCGAGGCCGGTGACGCCGAGGGTTGACGTGGGGGCTCCGCGGCGACCGGTCCACAGCAGCACCTCGGTGCCGTCGAGCGCGACGTTGCCCTGCTTCGCGGCGACGACGACCCGCCGGTCGGCCACGTCCCCCGCCCAGAGGACGCGGGCGGGCGGCTGCCCGGGCAGCCGCACCAGCGCCCGGACCCCCGGGTCGTCCGCGAGGGGTCCCCTCGCCGGCCACGACTGGGTGCTCGACCAGGCGGGGTCGCTCGGCGCCGGTAGGGCCTGCCGGGTCCCGGCAGGAGGAGGCGGGGCGTCGTCGCGCAGGACGACGGCCGCGGCACCGCCCGCGGCGGCCAGTGCGGCGGCGGCCCCGCCGAGCAGCACGTGGCGGCGCCGGACGGCCCCCGTGCGCTGCACCACCAGGGCGGTCGGGTCCGGCGGGTCGCCCTGGCCGTGGAGGAGAGAGGCGACGGCGTCCGCGACGTCACGCTCACGGGCCGCCCAGCCGCCCTCTTCGGGTAGGCCGGCCTCCCGCTGGGCCTGCGCGCGAGCAGCGGCGAGCCTGACGTCGAGGGCGTGCTCACGCGCACCGAGCTCGCCGTGCGGGCGGTCGAGGAGGTGGGCCACCTCGTGCGAGCGGGCCTCCCAGAGCAGCCGGGCCCCGACGAGGGCCCGGTCGAGCGGGTCGGCCGCCAGGAGCGAGCGCTGGACCGCGGCGACGACGGGGTCCAGCGCCTCGTCCTCCGCCCAGGACGCCGCCACGGGCACGAGCACCGGCGACGGTCGGGCCGGCCCGACCCGGCCCCCGGGGCGCGGGAGGCGCCGGGCGGCGGCCGGCCGCACCGCTGCCAGCGCTGCGCCGAGCAGGGCTCGGCGGGCGTCCTCCCCGGGGCGCCCGCCCTCGACGGCCTCGTGCCAGCGGGACGAGAGCCCCCCGAGGGCGTCGGACGTCACCTGCCGCGCGAGCGTGGGGTCGAGGACGACGACCCGCGCGACGGACTCCAGCTCGGGCCAGCGCGCGTCGACGAAGGCCCGGAAGTCCTCGCTGACGACCTGGGTCACGCGCCCAGTCTGCACCCGGCCGTCAGCCGAACCTGGGCCACAGGTCGTTGGGGTCCCGCCGCCCGAGCAGCTGGCGCCACGACCCCATCCGCCTCCCGTCGGCGTCCCAGAGGACGAGCCGGTACACCGCGGCCTGCCGCGCGTTGACGACCTCGAGGATGCCGACACCGCCCGGGACCTCCCCGACCTTCGACACCGGGTACGACGTCGCGGTCACGGCGAGGAGCTGGGCCCTCGCGGCGCCGGGGGCGACGACGAGGAAGCGCCCCACCTCGGCGCGCAGCGGCGGCAGCCGCGTGGCGAAGGGGCGCCGGGCGTCCTCGACCGCGACGGGTCGCGCGGTCTCGAGGTCGGCCGAGCCGACCTTGGCCCGCCCGTCGTCCCGGACCCGGACCGAGCGCAGGAGCGACCCGTCGGCGGTGCGCGTGTGGACGACGACGAGGCGGCCCGGACCCGGCCGGGCCACGCTGACCCACGGCGCCAGCACGTCGCCCGGCACCTCCGTGTCGAGCACGACCTCACTCGTCATCGACGACTCCGGCTGGCCCGAGGCCGCGGCGACGAACGAGCCGACCTTGGCGAGCACCGAGTCGCCGATGTCGTCGCCGGCCTGTCTCGCGGTTCCGATGGCGATGCGCTGCGGCCCGGCCGGAGGCCCGTCGTAGGGGCCCAGCCGCACCCGCAACGCGGGGCCGGGAGGGTTCGGCAGCACGACCGTGGCGAGCCCGTCGTCGAGCCCGACCTCGCTCCAGGCCCGCCGCACCCCACCGGCTCGCGTGTAGCTGACGATCGCCGAGTAGGCGGACCGCAGGACCTGGGGGCGCGAGAGGAGGACGAGGAGGCCGTGGTCGCCGCCGACGGGCAGGGCCAGGGCCACCGCGTCGTCGGCGTCCTCGATCTCGTCGACGGTCAGCGGCACCTCGCGCAGGGCCTGGACCGGGGCCCCGCGGGGGCCGGCCCAGACCCGCACCGTCGTCGACCCCTGCCGCGACAGGTCGCGTCGGGCGATGACGACGCGCCGGTCGGCGACGTCGGACGCCCACAGCAGCCGCGCCCCCGGGTCGCGCGCCGCGACCATGGCGGCGACCGCGCGGTCGCTGCGCAGGCCACCGCGGGCCACCCAGGTGCGGGTCGACCCCCAGCTCGGGTCCCCGGTCGGCGGGACCGGGAGGTCGGCCGGGTCCGCGGGGGGCTCGGGTCGCAGGGTGGACCCGAGCACCAACGCCCCGGCGGCCAGCCCGGCTGCGGCGGCCCCGCCCGCGACGAGGGTCCGCCGTCGCAGGCGGGCAGCGACACCGGCCACGAGCCTGGCGGGGTCGGGCGGCTCGTCCAGGTCGCGCAGGAGGAGCGCGACGGCCTCCCGGACGTCGTGGTCGAGCGCCCACCGGCCGGGTTCGAGCCCCGCCGCGACCCGCGCGGTATCGTGGGCCGCGCCGAGCCGGCGGCGCACCGCGGCGGCGGCGTCGCGGACCGGGCCCTCCGGCCGCTCGAGGAGGCGCGCCACCTCCCCCGGTCCGGCGTCCCACACGTCGTCGGCGGCGACGACCGCGCGCTCGAGGGGGTCGGCGTCGGCGAGGGCGGCGCCCAGGGCCGCGACGACGGTGTCGTCCGCGCGACCGGCCTCGTCCCACGGCAGCGCCGACGGGACGGCGGGCCCCCCGGGGCCGGGTTGTCGCCGGGGCGTCGCGTGGGGTGCCGCGGCCAGGGCGGCGCGGAGCACCTCGCGCCGGGCCCGCTCGCCGGGGCGGCCGTCCTCGAGTGCCTCGTGCCAGTGCCGCACGACGTCGACGAGGGTGTCGGTGGTGACGCGCCGGGCGAGGGGCGCGTCGAGGACGACGACGTGGGCGACCGCCTCGAGGTCGGGCCAGCGGGCGGCGACGAACTCGCGGACGTCCTCATCCACGAAGGTCACCCCACCAGTGTCACACCGCCACGGTCGCGTGGGGAGAGCGTGAAAGGGGAGGGGAGGGCGACCGGGGTGCGGACGTCAGCGGGGGTGGACGACGTGCGTGGCGTCCTCGGCGTCCTCGTGGCTGTCCTCGCTGCGCGGGTCGAACTCACCGGTGACGAGCCAGATGACCCGGTGGGCGACGCTCACGGCGTGGTCGGCGAACCGCTCGTAGTAGCGGCCGAGGAGGGTGATGTCGACCGCGGCCTCGGTGCCGTGGGTCCACGTCCCGTCGGTGACGTGCGAGAACAGCTCGCGGTGCAGGTCGTCCATCGCGTCGTCGTCGCGCTCGATCTCCTGGGCGGCGACGACGTCGCGGGCGGCGATGACCGAGCCGGCCTTCTCGACGATCCGCTCGGCGACCTGCCCCATCTGCAGGATCGTCGCCCGCAGCTCGGCGGGGACGGCCGACTCGGGGTAGCGCAGCCGGGCGACCTTGGCCACGTGGCGGGCGAGGTCGCCCATCCGCTCGATGTCGCTGCTCATCCGCATGCTCGTGACGATGACGCGCAGGTCGGTGGCGACGGGCTGCTGGCGGGCGAGCAGGTCGAAGGACATGAGGTCGAGCTCGGCCCGGCGCGCGTCGATCTCGGCGTCGGCGGCGATGACGGAGTCGGCGAGGTGGATGTCGGCGTCGAGGAGGGCGGTCGTCGCGCGGTTCATCGCCGACGCGGCGAGGTGGGTCATCTCGACGAGTGTCTCGGCGACGCGGTCGAGCTCCTCGTGGAAGGCCTTGCGCATGGGTGAAGTGTCCTCCGGTGCTGGTCGGCGGCGCGCGGGTCCGACGCCTCGGGAACGATGACACCCCGGGGTGAACCGAAGGCGCACCCGAGGTGAACATCTGGCTGCCCGCGCCGCGCGGGCCTGGTGGTGTGCCGGGGGGCCCCGCACCGGGTCGTACCCTGACGTCGTGGACCCGGTGCTCGCGGCGACCCTCGGCGGGGCGGTCGGCCTCGTCATCGGGGCCGTCGCCGTCGTCGCCACGCGCTGGTCCGAGCGCGCGACGTCCGGCGCGGAGGCCGAGGAGCCACCCCTGCCGCGCGGCGTCGGTGAGGTCCTGTCCGTCCTGCGCTCGATCGCGGTCGTCCTCGACGCCAGCGACGCCGTCGTCAACACCTCGGCCTCGGCGGTCAGCTACGGGCTGGTCCGCCACGGCGAGCTCGTCCACTCCGAGCTGCGCCACCTCGCCCGGCAGGTGCGACGTGACGGGATGATCCGCGAGGCCGAGCTCGACCTCTCCCGCGGTCCCAACACCGACGCGAGCGCCGTCATGCGCGTGCGGGTCGCGCCGCTCGCCGTCTCGCACGTCCTCGTCCTCGCCGAGGACCACACCCAGGCCCGGCGGGTCGAGGAGGTCCGCCGCGACTTCGTCGCCAACGTCTCCCACGAGCTGAAGACGCCGGTCGGGGGCATCTCCCTCCTCGCCGAGGCGGTCCTCGACGCCAAGGAGGACCCCGAGGCCGTCGAGCGGTTCGCCCAGCGGATCCTCGTCGAGTCCTCCCGCCTCACGCGCCTCGTCCAGGAGATCGTCGACCTGTCCCGCCTCCAGGTGGCCGACACCCTCCACGAGCCCGAGCTCGTCGACGTCGGGGTGGTCGTCGCCGAGGCCGTCGACCGGGTGCGCGTCGCGGCCGAGTCGCGGCACATCGACCTCGCGGTCCTCGTCGAGGACGGCCTGCGGGTCTTCGGCGACGCCGAGCTCCTCACGACCGCCGTCGCCAACCTCGTGACGAACGCCGTCAACTACAGCGGCTCTGCGACCCGGGTCGGTGTGGGTGCGCGCCGCTCCGGCGACACCGTCGAGGTCACCGTCACCGACCAGGGCGTCGGCATCCCCGCCGCCGAGCAGGAGCGGATCTTCGAGCGCTTCTACCGGGTCGACGAGGCGCGCTCGCGGGCCACCGGGGGTACCGGCCTGGGCCTGGCGATCGTCAAGCACATCAGCAACAACCACGGGGGTGAGGTGAACGTCTGGAGCCAGGAGGGGCGTGGCTCGACGTTCACGATGACGCTTCCCGCGGCGGCCGACCGGCCGGCCGCGGACGACGACACCGGCCGCACGTGGCCGGTTCCCAGCGAGGAGAAGAGCTCCGCATGACCCGCATCCTGATCGTCGAGGACGAGGTCTCGTTCTCCGACCCCCTCTCGTACCTGCTCAGCAAGGAGGGGTACGAGGTGTCGGTCGCCGAGAACGGGAACGACGCCCTCACCGAGTTCGACGCCGCCGGCGCCGACCTCGTCCTCCTCGACCTCATGCTGCCCGGGCTCTCGGGCGTCGACGTGTGCCGCGCCCTCCGGCAGCGCTCCAACGTCCCCGTCATCATGCTCACCGCGAAGGACTCCGAGATCGACAAGGTGGTCGGGCTCGAGCTCGGCGCCGACGACTACGTCACCAAGCCGTACTCCTCGCGCGAGCTGCTGGCCCGCATCAAGGCCGTGCTGCGCCGCAACTCCGAGCCCGAGGAGCTGCTGCCGACGACCCTCGAGGCCGGCCCGGTCCGGATGGACGTCGAGCGGCACGTCGTCACGGTCCGCGGGGCGCAGGTCTCGCTGCCGCTGAAGGAGTTCGAGCTCCTCGAGATGCTGCTGCGCAACACCGGCCGCGTCCTCACCCGGATGCAGCTCATCGACCGGGTGTGGGGGAGTGACTACGTGGGCGACACCAAGACCCTCGACGTCCACATCAAGCGCCTGCGGGCCAAGGTCGAGGGCGACCCGGGCGCGCCGGCGCACATCCTCACCGTTCGCGGGCTGGGCTACAAGTTCGAGGCCTGAGGACCAGGCTGAGGGTCAGCCCGCGGCGGGGACGGTGTACTGCTCGTAGTAGCCCGTGGGGGCGAGGACCGGCACCTGGATGACGTTGGGCCCCGACTGCGGCGTCGTGACGGTGAGCTGGACGAGCTGGCCGGGACGGGCCGGCACGCCCGAGAGGACCACCGGTGAGCCGCCCTCCGAGAGGGACCCACCCGAGGACGCGGGGATGGTGCGCCGCGTGGGGGCGCCCTCGCCGAGCGCGAAGGTGACCTCGGCCGCCTCCGCGGACTCGTTGACGGCCTGCCCGACGAGGACGCCGTCGCCGCCCTCCTCGGCCGCGACGACGACGAGGTTGCCGAAGCGCAGGTCGCCGGTGTCGAGGGAGGGCCCGTCGGCGGCCTGGTAGGCGTAGTCGGTCTGGACGGGTGAGAACACCGCACATCCGGACGCGAGGAGGAGGGCGCCCGCGAGGGCGGTGGCGCGCAGGAGGGCGGCGGCTCGGGTCGTCACGGGCCCAAGACTAGCCATGAGGTCCCCGAGGGTCGGCGAGGGTGGCGCCGGGCGGGGTCGCGGGGACCGGGCGGGACGGTTGTCCACCGCGCGCCCGCCCGCCCGTGGCGCGCGCGCGAAAGCACGACGACCGGGGTTCTGTCAAGACCCGAAACGATGCTGTGAAGGCGCCCCACGGGCCCCTGACCTGCGGAAACGCCGATCCGCTCCATTTCGGCGACACGCCGGTGCGTGATATCCTTGGGACCTCGAAAGGGGACAACACCACATGGTTTTCAAGGTCGGCGAGACGGTCGTGTACCCGCACCACGGGGCGGCACGCATCGAGGAGATCAACACCCGCACGATCCGCGGAGAGGAGAAGCTCTACCTCAAGCTCAAGGTCGCGCAAGGCGACCTCGTCATCGAGGTACCCGCAGAGAACTGTGACCTGGTCGGCGTCCGTGACGTCGTCTCCAAGGAGGGTCTCGACAAGGTGTTCGAGGTGCTCCGCACCCCGTACGCCGAGGAGCCCACCAACTGGTCGCGCCGCTTCAAGGCCAACCTGGAGAAGCTCGCCTCCGGCGACGTCATCAAGGTCGCCGAGGTCGTCCGCGACCTGTGGCGCCGCGACAAGGACCGTGGCCTGTCCGCCGGCGAGAAGCGCATGCTCGCCAAGGCCCGCCAGATCCTCGTCTCCGAGCTCGCGCTCGCCGAGAAGACCGACGAGGAGAAGGCCGAGACCATCCTCGACGAGGTCCTCGCGTCCTGATCCCCGGGTCCGCACCCGAACCACTGACGTGACCGACGCCCACGCCGCTGCCCGCGGCGTGGGCGTCGTCGTCGTGGCCGCCGGGTCCGGGTCGCGGCTCGGCGCCGGGACCCCGAAGGCCTTCGTCCACCTCGGTGGCCGCCCGCTCGTCGCCCACGCGCTCGATGTCGTGGCGCGGGTCCCGGGGGTCACGTCGGTGGCCGTCGTCGTGCCGCCCGAGCTGGCCGACGCGTCGGGTCCGGCGTGGGCCGGGGTCCGGCTGCCCCCCTCGGCCGTCGTCGTCGCCGGTGGCGCCGAGCGCACCCACTCGGTGGCCGCGGGGCTGGCGGCGCTCGACGACTCGTGCGACGTCGTCCTCGTCCACGATGCCGCCCGGTGCCTCGCACCCGTCGCCGTCTTCGAGCGGGTGGTCGCGGCCGTGCGCGGTGGAGCCGCGGGAGTCGTCCCGGGTGTCCCGGTCGTCGACACGGTCAAGGTCGTCGACGAGCGCGGTGTCGTCGTCGCCACTCCCGACCGCGGCTCGCTGCGGGCCGTGCAGACGCCGCAGGGGTTCCGGCGCGTGGTGCTCGAGGCCGCCCACGCCGGCGGGGGCGACGCCACCGACGACGCCGGGCTCGTCGAGGCCCTCGGCCACGAGGTGCTCGTCGTCGCCGGCGACCCCCTGGCCCACAAGGTCACCACGCCCGACGACCTCGCCCACGCCGAGCGGCTCCTGGTCGGCGCCCTCGTCATCCCGCCGCCACCCGAGGAGAGCCCGTGACAGCGCTGCCCCGCACCGGCATCGGCATCGACGTCCACGCCCTCGCGCCCGAGGGATCCGACCGCGAGCTGTGGGTCGCCGGGCTGTACTGGCCGGGCGAGCGCGGCCTCGACGGCCACTCCGACGCCGACGTCGCCGCCCACGCCGCCTGCGACGCCCTGTTCTCCGCGGCCGGCATCGGCGACCTCGGCGCCCACTTCGGCACCGACCGGCCCGAGCTCGCCGGGGCGTCGGGGGTCACCCTCCTCGCGGAGGCGGCGCGCCTCGTGCGCGAGGCCGGCTTCGACATCGGCAACGTCGCGGTGCAGGTCGTCGGCAACGGGCCCAGGGTCGGCAGCCGCCGCGCCGAGGCCGAGGCCGCGCTGTCCGAGGCGGCCGGTGCCCCGGTGTCGGTCAGCGGGACGACCACCGACGGGCTCGGCCTCACCGGCCGCGGCGAGGGCGTGGCAGCGGTGGCCACAGCCCTCGTGATCCCTCGAGTGGCCACGACACGCTGACGAAACGGCCCGGGCATCAGCGTGTCGCGACCACTCGACTGGCGACGGGCGGGGGGGCGACGGGCTCGGGGAGGAGCGGCGGCCCCGGTCAGCGGGTGCGGACGGCGCTCGCGCGGCGGTCGGCCGAGACGATCCGGGCCATCCGCTGGAGCTCGGCGACGTGGCCGCACAGGGCCTCGCGGCCGGCGGCCGTGAGGACGACCGTCGTCACCTGGCGCCCGTCGCGGTTCGTGCGGTCGAGCCGGGTGTAGCCCCGCGCCGAGAGCGCCTTGAGGTGCTTGGACAGGGCCGAGTCGGACAGGCCCATCTCGTCGCGGACCGCGCCGAACTCGGTGCCGGCGCTGGGCACGAGCAGGGCGCAGATGCGCAGCCGGTGCGGCTCGTGGATCACCTCGTCGAACACGGGGTGGGGCATGGCGCGAGCATACGTCGCCGCCCACGTTCGCGCTGGAACCGCGGATGCGAGGGGGATGGCGACCGGCCGGTAGCCTTGCGCGGGTGACCCTCAGGCTGTTCGACTCCCTCACGCGCGAGCTGCGTGACTTCGTCCCCGTCGTGCCCGGCAAGGCGGGGATCTACATCTGTGGGCTCACGACGCAGGCGCCGCCGCACATCGGTCACGTCCGCTTCGCCGTGGCGTTCGACGTCCTGCGACGCTGGATGACGCGCGGTCACGGCCTCGAGGTCACCCTCGTGCGCAACGTCACCGACATCGACGACAAGATCCTCGCGAGGTCGGCGGCCTCCGGCGAGGAGTGGTTCGCCCTGTCCTACCGCAACGAGCTCGAGACCTCGGCCGCGCTGACGGCGCTCGGCGTCCTCCCGCCCACGTACGAGCCGCGGGCCACGGGCCACGTCCCCGAGATGGTCACCCTCATGGAGGCGCTCGTCGACGCCGGTCACGCGTACGCCGCGGACGACGGCAGCGGCGACGTGTACTTCGACGTCCGCAGTTGGCCCGCCTACGGCGAGCTGACCCGGCAGAAGGTCGAGGACATGGTCGACGCCGAGGACGCCGACCCGCGCGGCAAGCGCGACCCGCGCGACTTCGCCCTCTGGAAGGGGCACAAGCCCGAGGAGCCCGCGACCGCGAGCTGGCCGACCCCGTTCGGCACGGGCCGCCCGGGCTGGCACCTCGAGTGCTCCGCGATGGCGCGCAAGTACCTCGGTGACACCTTCGACATCCACGGCGGCGGGGTCGACCTGCGCTTCCCGCACCACGAGAACGAGCAGGCGCAGTCGCGGGCCGCCGGCCTCGGCTTCGCCAACTACTGGCTCCACAACGCCTGGGTGACGATGGGCGGGGAGAAGATGAGCAAGTCGCTCGGCAACTCGCTGCGGGTCAGCGAGGTCGTCAAGGCGCACCGGCCGCTCGCCGTGCGCTACTACCTCACGGCGGCGCACTACCGGTCGACGATCGAGTTCCACGAGGGCTCGATCGAGGAGTCCGACACCGCCGTCGAGCGGATCGAGGGCTTCCTGCGCCGCGCGCTCCCCGACGTCACCACGGCCGTCCCCACCGGCGACGAGGAGCTCCCCCCGGAGTTCGTCGAGTCGATGGATGACGACCTCGGCGTCAGCGGGGCGCTCGCCGTCGTCCACGAGGCCGTCCGCGCCGGGAACACCGCCCTGCAGGACGGCGACCGCGACGACGCCGCCGACATCGCCCGCAGCGTCATCGCGATGACCGACGTCCTCGGCGTCAACCCGCTCGACCCGGCGTGGTCGGCCGGCGACTCGAGCGCCGCCGACGCGCTCACCGCCCTCGACGCCCTCGTCCAGGAGCGGCTGAGGGCGCGCGCCCACGCGCGTGCCTCCCGCGACTACGACTCGGCCGACGCCATCCGCGACGAGCTGACAGCGGCGGGAATCGCCTTGGAGGACACCGCAGCCGGTGCCCGATGGAGCCTCGTCCGAGGCAAGGGAGAGCAGGACTGATGGCCGGGAACAGCCAGCGCCGCGGCGCCGTCCGCAAGGGCAACAAGAAGGGCCCCACCGTCGGGTCCGGCGGCCAGCGCCGCCGCGGCCTCGAGGGCAAGGGCCCGACGCCCAAGGCCGCCGACCGCCCGAACCACAAGGCGCACAAGATCGCCAAGGCCGCCGAGCGCGCCACCGGCGGGGCCCGCGGACACTCCGGGCGCACGAGCACCCGCAGGAACAAGGCGAGCAGCGAGATCGTCGCCGGCCGCAACGCCGTCGTCGAGGCCCTGCGCGCCGAGGTGCCCGTCACGACCCTGTACGTCGCCGGGCGCATCGACAGCGACGACCGCGTGCGCGAGGCGCTCAAGACCGCCACCGAACGTGCCATCCCCGTCCTCGAGACCCCGCGCGGAGAGCTCGACCGCCTCACCGACGGGGCGGTCCACCAGGGCCTTGCCGTGCAGGTGCCCCCCTACGAGTACGCGCACCCCAACGACTTCATCGACCCCGAGGCGCCCGGCATCCCGCTCGTCGTCGCGCTCGACGGCATCACCGACCCGCGCAACCTCGGCGCCATCGTGCGGTCCGTGGCGGCGTTCGGCGGCCACGGCGTCGTCGTCCCCGCCCGCCGCTCGGTCGGGATGACGGCCTCGGCCTGGAAGACCTCCGCCGGCGCGGCCGCGCGCATCCCCGTCGCGCAGGCCACCAACCTCACCCGCGCCCTCGAGGACTACCGCAAGGCGGGCTTCTTCGTCATCGGCCTCGACATGGACGGCGACGTCGAGCTGCCCGACCTCGAGCTGGCGTCCGAGCCGCTCGTCGTCGTCGTGGGCTCCGAGGGCAAGGGCCTGTCCCGGCTCGTGCGCGAGACGTGCGACCAGATCGTGTCGGTGCCGATGAGCTCGACGGTCGAGTCGCTCAACGCCGGGATCGCCACCGGGGTCACGCTGTACGAGGTCGCCCGCCGCCGTCGGCGCTGACCTGCGGTTCCCGGCGCTGCGGGAGGTCACGGCGACGCGCTGGCCGGAACCGGGTCCCAGTGCTCGCCCAGCCCGCTCCGCTGTGGAAGGATTCGGCGCGCCGGACGCGTCCGGCCCTGGGGGACCGACGTCCCCGATGAACGTCGAGAGAGGGAACACATGTCTGACTACGGATCGACCCCGCCCCCGCCCCCGCCGCCTCCGGGGGACGGTGGCGGCTACGCCGCCTCGACGCCGGCCGGTGGCGGCCAGATCGAGCACCCGAAGGGGATGACGGTGCTCATCCTCGGCATCCTCGGACTCGTCTGCTGCTCGCCGCTCGGCATCGTCGCCTTCGTCATGGGCAACAACGCCCTCAAGGAGATCGACGCGCAGCCGGGTCGCTACAGCAACCGCCAGATCGTCCAGATCGGCCGCATCCTCGGCATCATCGCGATCGTGCTGCTCGTGCTCACGGTCATCTGGCTCGTCTTCCTCGGTGGCCTCGCCGCCGTGTCGGGCGGTTCCGGCTCGAGCATGTGACGTGACGCTGCTGCACCACCCCGAGGCGGCGCCGGCCGCGACCCACGGGTCGCGGTGGCGCCGCCTCGTGCGTCCGGGCCTCGTCCTGGGCGCCGTCGCCGTCGGCACGGCCTACGTCGCCACGGTCGACCCCAACGAGCCGGGCCACTACCCGGTGTGCCCGACCTACGCCCTCGCCGGCATCTACTGCCCGGGGTGCGGGATGCTCCGCGCGACGCACGACCTCGCGCACCTCGACCTCGCGGGCGCGATGGCCCGCAACCCGCTGACGCCGTTCCTCTACCTCGGCGTCGCCGTCCTCTTTGCGTTCTGGGTGCGGGCCCGCTGGCGGGGCCGCCCGCTGCGCTGGGACCCCCCGGTGTGGATGCCGTGGGTGCTCCTCGTCGCCTTCGTCGCCCTCACGGTCGCGCGCAACATCCCCGGCTGGACCTGGATCTCGCCCGCCTGAGCGGGCGCTGGGCCGCGGCGTCCTCAGGGCTTGGTGACCCGGATGACCGTCGACGTCACGACCTTGTCGGCGAGGGTCTGCCGGTTGTCGTCCCAGAGCATCCACAGGTAGGACAGGTAGACGACCTGGTTGATCAGGCCGCCGACGAGCTCGCGCACGAAGCACATCCCCGCGCCGATCGGCTGACCCGTCTGGGCGTGGATGAGCCGCAGCCCGACCGCGGACTTGCCCAGGCTCTGGCCGGTGCGGCCCATCCGGAACACCCGGTTCCAGACGTTGACGGCGATGCCGACGAGCAGGCCGAGCCCGAGGAGCGCGAAGCCCACCGCGAGCAGGCCGGAGTCGGCCTCGCCCGTGACGGGAGAGCCGTACTCGTCGTAGCCGGACCGGCGCGGCGCGGCGGCGACGAGCACGGGGATCGCGACGAGCATCGGGAGGAACGCAACGATGCTGATGAGCGCGTCGATGACGAGCGCGCCGGCGCGGGGCCCGAAGGTCGCGACCGGGCCAAAGTGCTGCTCGACGTAGCGCAGCGACCCCGGGGCGGCCGGGCCCTGCGCCGCGTAGGCCGGCGCCGCGGCGTACCCGCCGTACGGGTTGGGCTGCTGCTGGGGTGCGCCGTATGGCTGCTGGCCGGACGCGGGCTGCGACGGCTGCTGGCCCTGCGGCGGCAGGGGCTGCGGCGGCAGGGGCTGCGGCGGCTGCGGGTCCTGCGGCTGGTCGGTCATCGGTGTCCCCCGGGGAGTCGGTCTGCGAACGGTGTCCGCCCGCGATCCTAGGGGCGGTCCCTGCGGTCGGCGAGGACCGGCATCTCGCGGGTGTCGACCCCGACGACCGCCTCCTCGTAGGGCTTTCCGGGCAGCACCGACGCGATGTAGTCGGTGATCGCGTCCTCGATGGGGATGTCGTGCTGCGCCCGCTCGGCCATGTACCACCGGTGCTCGAGGACCTCGTGGAAGACCTCCGCGGGCTCGAGCTTGCCGGTGAGCTCGCGGGGGACGCGGCGGGTCACCGGCTCGTAGATCCGCACGAGCCAGTCGTGGGCGACCATCTCCTCGTCCTCGCCCTGCCGCCCGGTGCCGGCCGTGTACGCGTCGAGGTCGTTGAGGAGGCGGCGCGCCTGGTTCTCGCGGACGTCGAGCCCGGTCAGCCGCAGCAGCCGGCGGGAGTGGTGGCCGGAGTCGACGACCTTGGGCTGGATGCGCAGCGTCGCCCCGTCGATGTCGGTGGTGATCTCGAGCTCGTCGACGTCGAAGCCGAGGGCGTTCAGCCGCCGGATGCGGTCCTCGACCCGCCACCGCTCGCTGTCGTCGATGAGCTCGGACCCGGTGAGCTCGTCCCACAGCTCGCGGTAGCGGGTGACGATCCGCTCGCTGATCTCGATGGGGTCGCGGTCCTCCTGGAGCAGCTCGCCGGCCTCGAGGTCCATGAGCTCGCCGGCGATGTTGACCCGGGCGATCTCGAGGTCGTGCTCGCGCTGCCCGTTGCTGAGCCGCTCGCGCAGCTCACCGGTCTCGGCATCGACGAGGTAGGCGGCGAAGGCCCCGGCGTCCCTGCGGAACAACGTGTTCGACAGCGACACGTCACCCCACCAGAAGCCGGCGAGGTGCAGGCGGACCAGCAGCACCGCGAGCGCGTCGATGAGCCGGGTGGCAGTGCCCTTGCGCAGCGCCTGGCTGTACAGCGCGCGGTACGGCAGGGAGAACTGCAGGTGACGGGTGATGAGGACGGCGTCGAGCGGCTCGCCGTCGGTGTCGACCCGACCGCTGACGACACCGAACGGCTCGACGCACGGCATCCCGAGCCTGTTCAGGTTGCGGAGCATCTCGTACTCGCGCCGGGCGATGTCGGCCTTGATCTCCTTGAACGCCAGCACCCGCCCTGACAGGCGCACGAAGCGCACGACGTGGCGCGAGATGCCGCGGGGGAGGGCGGCGAGCAGCTCCTCCGGCCACTCCTCCAGCGGGACGCGCCAGGGGAGGTCGAGGAGCGCCGGGTCGGGCCGGGCGGCGGTGATCTCGAGCGCCATGGGTCCACCCTCTCGCAGTCGCAGGGTTGACGGAACCGCGTCCGCAGCCGGCTCCGAACCGGCGACGCCCCGGACGGTGCTCGTCCGGGGCGTCGGCCGTTCGTCAGGTCGACGGGTGGAGCCTCAGAGGCGCTTCCCGGACGACTTGTCGAAGACGTGCATGTGGTCGGGGTTGGGGTAGACGTAGATCGTCGAGCCCTTCTCCGGGACCTTGCGGCCGTCGACGCGCGCGATGAACGGCTTGGCGAGGTTGTCGTCGCCCGCGCCCTCGAGCTGGATGTTCGGGTCGGCCGGGGTCGCGTAGACGTAGGCGTCGGCCCCGAGCTCCTCGATGACGTCGACCGTGAGGGCCATGCCGTCGTCGTTGGTCGTGACCTCGACGTCCTCGGGGCGGACCCCGACGACGACGTGCGAGCCGCCCTCGCTGAGGTGCTCGCGCGCCACGGGGACACGGTGGCTGCCGAACTTCACGCCGTCCTCGGTGACCGGCACCGAGACGAGGTTCATCGCGGGGGAGCCGATGAAGCCGGCGACGAAGAGGTTGGCGGGCTTGTCGTACATCTCGCGCGGGGTGGCGCACTGCTGGAGGATGCCGTCCTTGAGCAGGGCGATCCGGTCGCCCATCGTCATGGCCTCGACCTGGTCGTGGGTGACGTAGACGGTGGTGACGCCGAGCCGGCGCTGGAGCGAGGCGATCTGGGTGCGCGTCTGCACGCGGAGCTTGGCGTCGAGGTTCGACAGCGGCTCGTCCATGAGGAACACCTGCGGGCTGCGGACGATCGCCCGGCCCATCGCGACGCGCTGGCGCTGGCCACCGGAGAGGGCCTTCGGCTTGCGCTCGAGGTACTGGGTGAGGTCGAGGATGTTCGCGGCCTCCTCGACGCGCTTGCGGATCTCGCCCTTGTCGACACCGGCGATCTTGAGCGCGAAGCCCATGTTGTCGGCGACGGACATGTGCGGGTAGAGCGCGTAGTTCTGGAACACCATCGCGACGTCGCGGTCCTTGGGCGAGAGGTCGGTGACGTCACGGTCACCGATCCAGATCTTGCCGTCGTTGACCTCTTCGAGGCCCGCGAGCATGCGCAGGGAGGTGGACTTGCCACACCCGGAGGGGCCGACGAGGACGAGGAACTCCCCGTCGGCGATGTCGATGTCGAGCCTGTCGACCGAGGGCTTGTCGTTGCCCGGGTAGAGGCGCGTGGCCTGGTCGAACTTCACGGTTGCCATGGCGTCATTGCCTTCCTTCACCGGCAGGAACGTGCCGGACGATCCGTTGTAAAGGTGGTGGAGCTCCCGCCCACGTCGGTGTCGGCGGTGCTCGTCAGTATGCCGTGCCCGTCCAAGCAGCGGTACCTCGTGTCCACGGCGCTCCGATCTGCGCCCCCGTGTGCCCGGGTGGCCGCCCGGGCGACCACCTGAGCACACGACTGCGGGAGGGGGGCGCTCGGTAGGGTGCGGCGCGTGAACGAGTCGCGGTCCGCGCGCCTCGCCGACATCGCCGCCCAGGCCGACGTCAGCGAGGCCACGGTGAGCCGCGTCCTCAACGACCGGCCGGGGGTGTCCGAGGCGACGAGGCAGGCCGTCCTCACGGCCGTCGACGTCCTCGGCTACGACCGTCCCGCGCGGCTGAGGCCCAAGTCCGCGAACCTCGTCGGCCTCGTCATGCCCGAGCTCGTGAACCCGATCTTCCCGGCGTTCGCGCAGGTCATCGAGACCGCGCTGGCCGCGGAGGGGTTCACGCCGGTGCTGTGCACCCAGACGCCCGGCGGGGTCCACGAGGACGAGTACGTGCAGATGCTCCTCGACCGCGGGGTCAGCGGCATCATCTTCCTCTCCGGCCTGCACGCCGACGCCACGTCGGACCCGGCCCGCTACCGGGTGCTGCGCGAGCGTGGCCTGCCGATCGTCCTCGTCAACGGGCCACTGCCGGAGGTCGACGCCCCCTTCGTCTCCAACGACGACGTCGCCTCGATGGGGCTGGCGGTCAGCCACCTGGTCCAGCTCGGGCACACCCACATCGGGCTGGCCCTGGGCCCGGAGCGGTACACGCCGGTCGTGCGCAAGGTCCGGGGGTTCCGGGCGGCGATGCACGAGCACCTCGGGGTCGACCCCGAGCACCTGGACCGGCTGGTCACGCACACGGTCTTCAGCCTCGAGGGCGGGGCGGCCGCCGCCGGGCGGCTCATCGCGCGTGGTGCCACGGCCATCATCTGCGGGTCCGACCTCATGGCGCTCGGGGCGATCCGCCAGGCGCGGTCGAGCGGGCTCAGCGTGCCCGGCGACCTGTCCGTCGTCGGCTACGACGACTCCACGATCATGGCCTTCACCGACCCCCCGCTGACGACGATCCGGCAGGCGGTCGAGGCGATGGGGGACGCCGCCGTGCGCGCCCTCCTCGACGAGATCGGCGGCGAGGGTCCGCCACGGGCGGAGTACGTCTTCCGCCCCGAGCTCGTCGTCCGCGGCTCGACCGGCGCCGCACCCCACCGCGGCTGACGCGCGTCCTACCGCCTGGTCGGTGTCGTGATCACAGCACGTACCAGGCGGTAGGTCGCGAGGTGGGGTGACGGCAGGGTCGCGCTCGGGCACGTCTGGCGCGTCGTCGGCACGGCCCCTATCGTCGGTGCATGAGGATCTCGGACGTGGTCAGGCGCAAGGGGAGCGCGGAGGTCGTCACGGTGCGGTCCGACGCGACCGTCACCGAGCTGCTCGCCCTCCTCTCGGAGCACCGCATCGGTGCGGTCGTCGTCAGTGACGACGGCGGCTCGGTGCACGGCATCGTCAGCGAGCGCGACATCGTCAGACACCTCCACACCGACGGCGCGGCGCTGCTCCACGCCCCGGTGTCGCAGATCATGACCGCGGAGGTCCACACCTGCACCCCCGACGACGTCCTCGACGACCTCGAGTCGGCGATGACCGAGCGCCGCATCCGCCACGTACCGGTCGTCGTCGACGGGCGGCTGCACGCCATCGTCAGCATCGGCGACGTCGTGAAGAACCGGATCACCGACCTGCAGGCCGAGCGCGACCAGCTGCGCGACTACATCCAGTCCTGAGGACGGCGGGCGCCAGGGCGTCCGGCCGGGCTCCAGCACACACCCAGACTGACGTCCTACCGTGGTGCCCATGACTGCCGCCCACGAGCCGGAGGCCCCCGGGCAGCCCGAGCCCGTGCGCCTCGGGCCGTACCGGCTGCTCGAGCGGCTCGGCGAGGGTGGGATGGGCGTGGTCCACCTCGGCCTCGACCCCCACGGCCGCGCGGTCGCCATCAAGGTGCTGCGGTCGCACGTCGCCGACGACCCCGACGCGCGGGCCCGCCTGTCGCGCGAGGTGACGACCCTGGGACGGATCCGCAGCTCGCGGGTCGCCCCGGTCATCGACGCCGACGTCGACGGCGCCACCCCCTACATCGTCACCCGGTACGTCCCGGGGCCCTCGCTCGACGAGCACGTCGGGTCGAGGGGTCCGCTGCCGCCCGGCGAGCTGCACCGGGTCGCGTCGGGCATCGCCGAGGCGCTCGACGTCATCCACTCGGCCGGCGTCGTGCACCGCGACGTCAAGCCGGGCAACGTCCTCCTCGTCGACGGCGAGCCCGTGCTCATCGACTTCGGCATCGCGCACGTCGCGGACGACATCCGCCTGACGATGACGGGGCTGGTCATGGGGACCCCCGGGTACCTCGCGCCGGAGGTCGTCGGCGGCGAGGACGTCACGCCCGCCACCGACTGGTGGGGCTGGGCCGCGACCACCGCGTTCGCCGCGACCGGGGCTCCACCCTTCGGGCGCGGGGCGATGAACGCCGTGCTCGCGCGGGTCGCCGCGGGTGAGCCCGACCTCGAGGCCGTCGACCCCCGCATCGAGCCGCTCCTCTACGCGGCCCTCTCGCCGCACCCCGGTGACCGTCCCCACCACGGGGAGGTCGTCGCGGCGCTCGAGCAGTACGCGCACGGGGCACCGGTGACCGAGGCGATCGAGGTGCGGCGGGTCCGGCCGGCCACCGCACCGTTGCGGACCGCCCCGACGAGTGCCCTCCCCGTAGCCGCCGCCGGTGCCGGTGCCGGGCCGGCCGGTGCGGCGGCGTCGGCAGCGCCGCCGTCCTCCGCACCACCGGTGCCTGTCGCTCCGGGCGCGCCCCAGCAGGCGCCGCCGCTCTCCGTGGAGCTGCCGCCACCGATGGTGTCCACGGGACGGGCCGCCGGGCCGCCCGGGTGGGAGCGCGCGGTTCCGGCCGCACAGGCTCGTGGGCTGACCCCGCAGCCCGCCGCCGGGCCACCGCCGGCGACGGCGACGGCGATCGGGCCGGTGGCCCCCCGGGTGGCCCCGTCGCCGTACGCCCAGCCGGGACCGCCGGTACCACCGACACCGGGATCGCAGCAGGGCGACGCCGAGGACGTCGTCCACGGCGGCTGGGGTGACCCGCGCATCGGGCGCGCCTCGCGGTCGGGCACGCTGCTCGCCCTCCTCGCGCTCTTCGCCGGCCTCACCGCGCGGCTGCCCGCCGCCGCGGTCCTGGCCCTCTTCGCCGGGGTCGTCGTCGCCCGGACCGCCGACCGGTCGGTGACCTCGCTCGTGCTGCGGAGGCACAGCCGGGGCGGGGCCCGCGGCAGTGATGTCGCGGTCGCCGTCGCGAGCAGTCCATGGCACCTCGTCGTGGGGACCGTCGGCGCCGCAGTCTCGCTCGCGCTCCCGCTGGTCGTCGGCGTGTGCGCGATGTTCGCCGGGGCGGTCGCCGTCGCCGCGCTGACCGGTGGCGACGTCCGACCCGACGGTGTCCTGCCGCTCGCGGGTGCCGGGGTCTTCGCGGCCCTCACCGCGTGGTGGGGCCCGGGCGGCGCGAGCCTGCGCCGGGGGAGCCGGAGCCTCGTGCGCGGCTTCACACCGAGCGCGACCGCCGCCCAGGTCGCCGCCGGAGCCCTGCTCGTCGGAGCGGCGCTTTTCCTGGTCTCGGCTTCCGTTGCGGGAGAACCGGACTGGTGGCCGCGGACAACCGCTCCGACCTGGATCGACGAGGTGGCCCGCATCCCGTGAGCGCCACCGACGAGAGCCCCGAGCGCACCCACGAGCCCACGGAGCCGAGGGCGCCAAAGGGGCCAAAGGGGTCGAAGGGGTCCAAGGCCCCGAGGGCGCCGCGGGAACCGCGGGCGCCGCGGGCGCCGAAGCCCGACCGGAGGGCGCGCCTCATCCTCGGCGAGGCGCCGACCGAGCCCATGCCGATGGCCGACCTCCTGCGCCGGACTCCCTACCGCTACACCCGGATCCCGCACCAGGCGGCGGAGGACGCCAAGGTCCGCGCGGCGCTGGACCTCGCCGTCCGCGTGGGCGAGCTCATGCTGCGCTGCGGGGCGGGTGCGCCGCAGGTGCAGGGGAGCGTCGCGGCGGTGGCGGCGGCCTCGGGTGTCGACGTCGTCGAGGTCGACATCACCCTCCAGTCGCTGCTCGTGCAGGCGACGAGCTCGGACGGGCGGCCGCACACCCTGCTGCGGGTCGTCCGGAGCAACAAGCACGACTACGCCCGGCTCGTGGCCGTGCACCGGCTGGTGGAGGAGCTGACGGCGGGGGCGATCGAGCCGGCCGCCGCGGCGGAGCGGCTGCGCGCCATCAAGCGGCACCCCCGCAACTTCCCGGCGTGGGCCGTGTCCGCCGCCAACGCCGTCCTCGCGTCGGCCGTCGCGGTGATGATCGGCGCGAGCCCGTTCGCCGCCCTCGTGACGATCGCGGTCGTCCTCGTCGTCACGGGCGTCAGCCGGCTCCACGGTCGCATCGACCTCCCGGAGTTCTACGGGAACGCGATCAACGCCCTCGTCGCCACGCTGCTCGCCGGCAGCGCCTATGCCGTGTCCACCGCCGCGGACCTCGGTCTGCGGGACCAGGACTTCGCCTTCATCGTCGCGGGTGGCATCGTCGCGATGCTGCCCGGGCGGACGATGGCCTCGGCGATCGAGGACGTGCTCTTCGGCTTCCCGCTCACCGGCGCCGGTCGCCTCCTCGCCGTCTTCCTCGCCCTCCTCGGCATCGTCATCGGCGTCGCGACGGGGCTGGGCACGCTCATCTCGGTCACCGAGGCCGTGGGCTCCGACTTCGTGTCGCCGTCGGTCCTCGACCTGCGGTCCGACCAGTCGGCCGTCCTCGCGGCGCTCGGCGGCGCGTTCGTCGTCGGCCTCGCGGGGGCCGTCACCGTGCAGAGCCGGCGCCGGCTCGTCCTCGCGTCGGGGGTGCTGGCGGTGGCCGCGGCCGGTTCCGCGGCCCTGCTGAACCGCGGCCTCGGCATCGGCGTCATCACCGCGACGGGGATCGCCGCGGTCGCCCTCGGCGTCGTGGGCCGGGTCGTCGCGAACCGGCTCGGCGCGCCCTCGATGGTCCTCGTCATCCCGGCGTCCTTCGGCCTGCTCCCCGGCCTCACGATCTTCCGGGGCCTCTATGAGCTCGTCGCGCAGAGCGGTGGCGCGGCGGGGTCGCTGTCGATCCAGTCCGGCATCACCACACTGCTCGGTGCCGGTGCGACGTTGCTGGCGATCGCGTCCGGCACCGCGCTCGGGGAGCTGCTCGCCGCGCCGTGGGACCGCACCCGTGGCCCGGCCCAGACGGAGAACGCGTCATCACCCTGAGGACGCCCGCGTAGACTCCGGGCGGTCCGCGCCGCCAGTGGTGCGGGCACGCTGGCGTGGCGCAACCGGTAGCGCACCTGTCTTGTAAACAGGGGGTTGGGGGTTCGAGTCCCCCCGCCAGCTCCATCGCTCAACCATTGCTTTCATGCCTCTGACCTGCGAAAATGTCGCGTATCGACGCCTCGTCGTCGCGGACATCGGGGGACAGGGATGGTCGCAACTGGCCAGAGATATCGCACGTATATAGCACGCCGACTGTTCGGAAACAGGTCGTCATGAGCGGCCAGAGGCGAGCCCGGCGCGGTTTCGGGTACATCCGCAAGTTGCCCTCCGGCCGGTACCAGGCCAGCTACATGGCGCCGGACTTCCGGCGTCTCAAGGCACCCGACACCTTCGCCTCCAAGGCCGATGCAGAGGGTTGGCTGGGCACGGAGCGCTACAAGATCATGCTGGGTGACTGGGAACGACCGGAGCCCCCGCCCAGGAGAACCGAGGCCTTCGCCGAGTTCGCGAAGTCCTGGGTCGCGACGCGCGACCTCAAGCCCCGCACCCGTGAGGGGTACCTCCATCTCCTCGAGACCTACCTGCTCCCCAGGCTGGGGCGAGAGCCCGTCGCCGACATCACGCCTGCCATGGTCAGGACGTGGTGGATATCGATGCCGGTCGAGCGGCCGACGTCGCGCGCTAGGGCGTACTCGCTCCTCAAGGCGATCATGAACACCGCAGTGAGCGACGACCTCATCGCTGCGAACCCGTGCCGCATCCGCGGCGGTTCGAGCACTCCGCGGGAACGCGAGATCCGGCCGGCGTCGATCGACGAGCTGCAGGTCATCGTCGAGCACCTTCCCGAGCGGTACCGGGCTCTCGTTCTCATCTGCGCCTGGTGTGCCCTTCGTCAGGGCGAGGTGCTCGAGCTGCGACGGTCTGACGTCGACCTCGTTCGAGGCACCATCCGCGTCGAGCGCGCCCTGACGTGGGTGCACGGCAAAGCCATTGTGGGGACACCGAAATCGGCCGCAGGCACGCGCACCGTTGCGGTGCCGCCGCACATCGAGCCAGCGATCAAGCATCACTTGTGGGAGTTCACGGCCTCGAGCCCAAAGGCGCTGCTCTTCCCGAGCGCGGATAGTGAAGCGCACCTCCAGCCGTCGACCCTCTACAAGTCCTGGCGAGCGGCGCGGGAGGCCGCTGGGCGACCGGATCTCCGACTCCACGACCTTCGGCACACGGGAGCCACCATGGCTGCCATGGCCGGCGCCACTCTGGCCGAGCTCCAGCAGCGGCTTGGCCACAGCAGCGTCAACGCGGCCCTTCGCTACCAGCACGCAGCCGCCGGACGTGATCGACAGATCGCAGACGCTCTCTCGGCGTTGGCGCGAGCTGCTGAGTCGTCCACCGCGTGAGCAGGACTCATCGAAAGTTGGGGACGCGCACGAGCAACCGGTCCACGTCGTCCGGGTCGAGCCGGATGATCCGCGGCCCGGCGCGATACGCCGTGAGCTCCCCGCACGAGATGCGGCGGCGGGGCGTCCGAGTACTGACACCGGTGCGCTCTGCCGCCTCGGCAAGGGATTCGTAGTGGCGGCGGCTTGTCTGGGTCATGGTGGCCTCCTCTGACACCCAAAGCCAACGCGCGACCGTTCGGGGACAAGCGTGGAGGACGTTGTTGCCCTCACACGTCGACGTCCGGATGTTCGACGGGACTGATCCGAGCTTTTGCGCCATCCCTGTGGCGGCGCAGAACTTCCGCGATGACCCGGATATATCTGCGTCGCCGGCGAACTTTTGCGCCGTCACGGTGACGGCCCCGAACTTCCGGAACTCCCGCTGTCGACGGTCATGCAGGACTGGACGGTGTGGTAGCCACTCCTCGACACTGATGGCGTGAGGTTGAAGCGCATCTTCCGCTCTTTCCGCGGACATCGTTGGCGTCGGTTTCGTCGCGAGAGTGAGGACATGCGCGAGTGTGTCCGCTGCGGCTATCTCGTGCGCGCCGATGCGGACCCCCCGAACATGATGAGCATGTAAGTAGGGCAGCCCCTGGCCTTGCGGACCTGCCGAGCTCCGCTATTCGGCGGGCCGGGTCACCTGCTCTTCCGTGGGATCCCGACCCATCACGCGCCTGAAGGTCCTGTACTCGTCTCGCTGCTCATCCGAGATTCGGCACTCGGGGTCTGAGCACCATCCAGAGTTCTCGGGGACGAACCATCGGCTTCGATCACGACGCGGAAACGGCCGTCCGAGCCTTCGCGGCCAGACGTGTGGCACCTCGCAGTCGGCACCAATACGGGGCATGGGTGCTCGCCGTCGCGATAGATCACGAGCAGGACGTTACGCGCGCGACGCGCGACCTTTCACTGACATGCCGCACTCCGCATAACGGGCGTCGGATGCGTTCCGGAAGGAGTGACACACCCACTGCATCCCGGTCGGGCTGAGTCGTTGTGACGATTGGGCAGAGGGGAAGTCAGCGCTCGGTAGTGCGGAGAACCAGGACGGTGCCGTCGTCGAGGAGCTTGAGCCGGCGGGCCTCGCCACCGGCTTGCTTGAGAGCCTCAGCCCACACCAGCGGGTCGGGTCGGCGGGACACCACGGGAGTCGAAGCGGAGCGGTGGGAGCGGGAAGTCACGTGCTGAGGATCCCACGGGGCGTCTGCCCTCAGCAGGAGGGTCTCTGCCGAGGCGAGGCAGGTCGGCTCTGCTTCGTTCTACCACTGCGGTTACGGCGAGGGGCGAAGTCTCTCGACCCCAGCAACGGCGCAGGTCAGGTGGGAGGGACGGGGCCAGACGGAGAGTCGTTGTGACGACTCGGGGGTTGGGTCATCGAACGCGTCGGTTGAAGGCGAGGATCAGAGCGGACATGGCCGGGAGCAGCTCGGAGACGTCGCGGTCGTAGATGCGGCCTTGGTCCAGACGGTCGGCCAGGGTGGTGAGTAACTCGGACCAGTGTTTGGCGGAGGTGGGGGACACGACGACGGGGACGGTCTCGGTCTTGGTGATTTCACGGATGACTTCGACGGGTCGGTCGACGACCTCGATGGCGACCAGGCCGGACTCGGCGGCGCGGCGTTGTTCCCAGGCGCGGTGCCGGCACGCGGGGGAGCACCACCTTGGCATCCGCCCGACTCGAGCGACCTTGATGCTGGTGCCGCACCAGCCGCAGGTGACGGTGCCGCGGTCCTTGGGGACCCGGTTCGCGATGCGCTCCAGTCGGGCGGCTTCCCGGCGTTCGTCGCGCAGCTTGATGAGGCGGGCTTGGCCGGCCTTCGCATGTCGGCGTTCGAGGTCCTTCAGTTGCATTCTCGGCTGGATCCAGTGCCCGGTCATCGCTGGCGCCTCCCTAACGTTTCTCCTCTCCCAAGGCGCAGCCGGAGTCGTTCAGGGTCAGGTCAGAGCCCGCAGAACAGATGCGTCACAACGAAACATCCAACCCGAGATGCATGAGGTGTGTGCTGGTCTGGTGATGCGTCAATCATCGGGCGCCTAGGCAGCCATGAAGCGCGCCGGGTGGGCAGAGCGGTGTCGCGGCGCAGTGTCAGGCTGCTCGTCGGACGTAGTCGCGATGGACCGGATGATTGGCCCTCGTGCTATCAGGTGTGAATCGCGACAGCAGCTAGCGCCGCGTTGAAAGCTCATCCCCCCGTGGAGGCGCCCACTTGCAACAGCGGCGCGAGGGTGTTGCGGCGCACAGCGCCGTCGTGCTTCGCCATCCGAGCCAAGAGGAAGGTCACGGCGTCGGCCGCGATGGCGGCGACAGGTTGGACGACTGTGGTGAGCGTGGGCCAGTAGACGTCGGCGAGCTCGCCGCCGTCGAAGCCGGTGACCAAGGTGTCGCGCGGGACGTCGAACCCCTTCTCGCGCAGTCGTGAGATCAGGCCCACCGCGATCTGGTCGGAGCTCGCGACGACCGCGTCGGCGAGCGGTCCGGCGGCGAGGATCGCGTCGGCGGCCGCGGCACCCGCCGCGATGCTGAACTCGCTGCGGAACGAGGAGGTGATCGTCATCTCGTGGTCGGCCGCGAGCTGCTGGACTGCAGCCCACCGCTCGACGCCGTTGGAGCTCGCGTCGTCGGTGCCGGCGTACGCGATCGTCGAGACGCCCCGCTCGGCGAGGTGCTCGACGACGAGCCCGAGGCCGACGAGGTTGTCGACGCCCACGAAGTCGGCGAGTGGCTTGTCGGTGGCCCGGTCCACCTGGACGACGGCGATGTCGCCGCCGAGGGAGCGCATCGAGGTGGCGGTCTTGCGACGGTCGGAGGGGATGAGGATGACGCCGTCGACCCGGCGGTCGCGCAGCACCTGCAGGCGCCGCGTCTCCTCCTCGACGAAGCCGTGCGAGTCGGCGAGCAGCAGCTCGTAGCCGGCGCGGTTCAGCTCCTCCTCGACGGCGTCGACGAGCCTGGCGTAGAAGGGGATCCCGATGACGGGGACGACCATGCCCACGAGCCGGCTCGACCCGTCGCGGAGCGCGCGGGCCATGGGGTTGACCCGGTAGCCCATCTCCTCGGCGATCTCGCGGACGCGCACGATCATCTCCTGTGAGACCCGCGGCTTGCCGGCGAGGGCTCGTGAAGCGGTCGCGATCGAGACCCCGGCCCGCGCGGCGACGTCGGTCAGGGTGACTGGCGAGGTGATGGCGGCTCCGTTCGGTCGACGGGCCAACCCTATTGCGTCGAGCCCCTGCGGGTGTATGGTGCGCAAAACATGCGTAAACCATTACGCACACTTTACGCAAAGGAGTGCACCTTCCTCGCGGGCTACGCGGCCGCTGCGTACTCGAAGTCGGGAGTCGTCGGGACCTTCGGCGGCGCCCAGATCCCGCCGGTCACCCTGTTCATGGACGGCTTCGTCGACGGCGTCGACTACTTCAACCAGGCGACCGGGAAGTCCGTCAAGGCCGTCGGCTGGAACAAGGCGTCGCAGACCGGGGTCTTTACCGGAGGCTTCGAGGCCGGCGTCGAGGCCAAGACCGCGGCCCAGTCGCTCCTCGACCAGGACGCCGACGTCCTCCTTCCGGTCGGTGGGCCCATCTACCAGTCCGCCGCCGAGGCGATCCGCGACAAGGGTGGCGACACCGCCCTCATCGGGGTCGACGCCGACGTCTACGAGACCGACGCCTCGGTCAAGGACCTGCTCCTCACCTCAGTCGTCAAGGGCGTCGACGCCGCGGTCGAGGACGTCGTCACCGACACCGCCGCAGGGAAGTTCACCAACGCTCCCTACGTCGGGACGCTCGAGAACAAGGGCGTGGGCATCGCGCCGTTCCACGACTTCGCCTCGAAGGTCCCCGCCGACCTGCATCAGCAGCTCGACGACATCGTCGCCAAGATCGTCGCCGGCGACCTCACGGTCACCTCGCAGTCGACGCCCAAGTGACCTCCGGGTGCCGGCCGGGCTTGCCCGGCCGGCACCCACCTTCATCACCCCTCCGCACACCACGAGGTGTCGTGCCATGAAGCTCGAACTGCGGGGCATCACCAAGCGATTCGGTGCCCTCGTCGCCAACGACCACATCGACCTGACCGTCCAGCCCGGCGAGATCCACTGCCTCCTCGGGGAGAACGGCGCCGGCAAGTCGACCCTGATGAACGTCCTCTACGGCCTCCATGCCGCCGACGAGGGTGAGGTCCTCCTCGACGACGTCGCCCAGCACTTCGACGGCCCCGGCGACGCCATGGCCGCCGGCATCGGGATGGTGCACCAGCACTTCATGCTCATCCCCGTCTTCACCGTGGCCGAGAACGTCGTCCTCGGCCACGAGGTCACCGGTCTCGGCGGGCGCCTGGACCTGTCCGACGCACGTCGGCGGGTCCGTGAGCTGAGCGACCGGTTCGGGTTCGACCTCGACCCCGACGCGCGCGTCGAGGACCTCCCGGTCGGCGTGCAGCAGCGGGTGGAGATCGTCAAGGCGCTCTCCCACGACGCCCGCGTCCTCGTCTTCGACGAGCCGACGGCCGTGCTCACGCCCCAGGAGACCGACGAGCTCATGGGCATCATGCGCGAGCTGAGGGCGAACGGCACCGCCATCGTGTTCATCACGCACAAGCTGCGCGAGGTCCGCGAAGTCGCCGACCGGATCACCGTCGTCCGCCTTGGGAAGGTCGTGGGGGAGGCCGAGCCCACCGCGTCGAACGCCGAGCTCGCCGCCCTCATGGTCGGCCGGGCCGTCGAGCTCACCGTCCGCAAGGGAACGCCGCGGCTGACCGACGACAGCCTGGAGGTCGAGGGTCTCACGGTCGTCGACGCGCGCGGCCACCTCGTGGTTCGCGACGTCTCGTTCCGAGTTCGCGGCGGCGAGGTCCTCGCCATCGCGGGGGTCCAGGGCAACGGTCAGACCGAGCTGGTGGAGGCCCTCCTCGGCCTCCTCCCGCCGGCGGCCGGGACGGTGCTCCTCGACGGGAGGTCGCTGCGCGGCCTGGGCGTGCGCCGCATCCTCGACGCCGGGGTGGGCTTCGTCCCCGAGGACCGCAAGGAGGACGGGCTGGTCGGGGAGTTCTCGATCGCCGAGAACCTCATGCTCGACCGTTCGTTCGGCGCCCCGTTCGTGCGCCGCGGCAGCGTCCAGCGTTCTGCCCTGCGGGAGTTCGCAGCGGAGAAGTCCCGCGAGTTCGACGTCCGCTCCCAGGGGATCGACACCCCCGTTGCCCGGCTCTCCGGCGGGAACCAGCAGAAGGTCGTGCTCGCGCGCGAGCTGAGCCGCGAGCTGCGGCTCTTCGTCGCCGCACAGCCCACGCGCGGGATCGACGTGGGCTCCATCGAGTTCATCCACCAGCGCATCGTCGAGACCCGCGACGCCGGCGTGCCCGTGGTCGTCGTGTCCACCGAGCTCGACGAGGTCGTCGCCCTCGCCGACCGCATCGCCGTGATGTACCGCGGACGCATCGTCGGGATCGTCCCCGCCGACACCCCCTGCGACGTCCTCGGACTCATGATGGCCGGCGAGCCGCCGGAGACCCACCTCGCCGTGGCCACCGTGCCGTCCGACGCCGAAGGGGCGATCGCATGAGCGACACGACACCGCGCACTGACACCGGTGACCGCGCCCGCAGGATCCTCACCGAAATCGTCAGTGGCTCCGCGATGATCTCCGTCCTGGCCGTGGTCCTCGCCATGGCCGCCGGTGGTGTCCTCATCGCCCTGACCGACGTCGAGGTGAAAGCCGCACTGCCGCAGGTGTTCACCGCGCCCGGGCCCGTGTTCGGGGCTGCGTGGGACGCCGTTGCCGGGGCCTACACCTCGCTGTTCCAGGGGGCGGTCTTCAACCCCCGTCGCGACGGCCTGCTCCAGCAGGTCAAGCCGCTGACCGAGACGCTGACCTTCGCCACGCCGCTCATCGCCGCGGGGCTCGGTGTGGCGCTCGCTTTCCGTGTCGGCCTGTTCAACATCGGGGGGCGCGGCCAGATGCTCGTCGCCGCGGCGTGCGCGGGCTGGGTGGGGTTCTCGCTCGACCTGCCCGTCGGCGTGCACCTCGTCGCCGCGGTGGCTGCCGGGGTCGTCGGCGGTGCGCTCTGGGGCGGGGTGGCGGGGGTGCTCAAAGCCCGGACCGGTGCCCACGAGGTGATCGTCACGATCATGCTCAACTACGTCGCGTTCTACCTCGTGTCGTACCTGCTGCGGACCCCGGTCCTCCAGGCGCCGGGCTCGAGCAACCCCAAGACGCCCCCGATCGCGGAGTCCGCGGTCCTGCCGCTCCTGCTCGGCGAGCGCTTCAACCTCACGCTCGGTTTCGTCCTCGTCATCGTCGCAACCGTGTTCGCGTGGTGGCTGCTGGACCGGTCCGCCCTCGGCTTCCGTTTCAAGGCGGTCGGCATCAACCCCGAGGCGGCCCGGGTCGCGGGCATCGACGTCAAGGGCGTGCACGTCACGGCCCTGCTGCTCGCCGGTGGGCTCGTCGGGCTGGCCGGGGTCACCCAGGTCCTCGGCCCCGCTCAGGCGGGCTTCACCTCGGGCATCGACGCGGGGATCGGCTTCGACGCGATCACCGTCGCGCTGCTGGGCCGCTCGCGCCCGTGGGGCGTGTTCGCCGCGGGCATCCTCTTCGGGGCGTTCAAGGCCGGCGGCTTCCTCATGCAGGCCGCCGAGGGTGTCCCCGTCGACATCGTCCTCGTCGTGCAGTCCCTCATCGTGCTGTTCATCGCGGCGCCGCCGCTGGTGCGTGCCATCTTCCGCCTTCCCGATCCCGCGGCCCGACGCGTGACGGCCGCCGTCCCCACGACCCCCGAGGCGGTGAGCGCGCGATGACCGCGACGACGACCTCCATCCCGACCACGTCCGTCGCCGAGACCACCACCGTGCGCGTCGGCAGCCGGCGGGCCCCGATCGCCTTCGCGGTCGCGGCGGCGGCCGCCATCCTGCTGTTCGTCGTGTTCGGTCGTACGGGTGACACGACGTTCCGACTGTCGGCACCCACGGATCTCGTGCAGCTCCCTCCGCTCGTCGTGCCGGCCCGGACCACGACCGCACTGCTCACGGCGGCGCTCGTCGCCCTGGCGGTGTTCGCGGTGTGGCGCACCGCCTCCGGGCGTCGCGTGAGCCTTTGGGCCGGTGCCGGCTTCAGCGCCGTGTTCCTCGCGGCGTTCCTCACCTGGGCCGCCGCGGGGCACACGCTGCCGGTTCTGGGGCTGCTCATCGGCACCGTCGGCATCTCGACGCCTCTCGTCTTCGGCGCGCTCGGCGGCGTGATCTCCGAACGCGTCGGCGTCATCAACGTCGCGATCGAGGGCCAGCTCCTCGGCGGCGCCCTGGTGTCGGCGGTCGTCGCGTCGGTGACCGGGTCTCCCGTCGCCGGGGTGCTCGGGGCGGTCGCGGCGGGGGTCCTCGTCTCGCTGCTCCTCGCCGTCTTCGCGATCACCTACTGGGTCGACCAGGTGATCGTCGGGGTGGTGCTCAACGTCCTCGTCGTCGGCCTGACGTCGTTCCTCTACTCGACGGTCCTCACCGAGGACGCCGCGACCCTCAACGCGCCGCCGAGGTTCCGGGCCGTCGAGATCCCGGGGCTGTCGCAGATCCCTCTCATCGGTCCGACGTTCTTCCGGCAGACGGTGATCGTGTACGCGGCCTACGTCGCGGTCGCCGCCGTCTACCTCGGGCTCTTCCACACCCGGTGGGGCCTGCGCCTGCGGGCGGTCGGCGAGCACCCTCAGGCGGCCGACACCGTGGGGATCCGGGTGGGCCGCACGAGGTTCCGCGCGGTGGCCGTGGCGGGAGCCGTCGCCGGGTTCGGAGGTGCCTACTTCACCCTGGGTGCCGTCGGGTCCTTCCAGCAGGAGATGACGGCAGGCATGGGCTACATCGCCCTCGCCGCCGTGATCTTCGGCCGCTGGGACCCCGTTCGGGCCACGCTCGCCGCCCTGCTCTTCGGGTTCGCGACGAACCTCCAGTACGTGCTCAGCGTCATCGGCTCGCCGGTGCCCAGCGAGCTCATGCTCATGCTCCCCTACGTCGTCACCATCGTGGCCGTGGCCGGCCTCGTCGGCCGGGTCCGCGGGCCGGCGGCCTCGGGCCTGCCGTACGCCAGCCGATGACGGGGCCGATCGTTCCAGCCGAGTCGTCCGGGCTGGCCGCCCTCTCGGGTTCCGGGGTCGGGCGTCCCGGCGGCACCATCGCCGTCGTCGGGAGCGCGAAGCTCGACCTGGTCATACGCCAGGAACGCCTGCCTCGCCCGGGGGAGACCGTACTCGGCCGGACCTTCGACCGGGTGCCGGGTGGAAAGGGCCTCAACCAGGCGGTGGCCGCGGCCCGGGCCGGAGGGCGGGTCGCCTTCCTCGGGCGCGTCGGCGACGACGCCGAGGGACGGCAGCTGGCGCAGACCCTTCGCCCCGAGAGCGTGGACACCCACCGGCTCATCACCGACCCCACGCGCGGTACCGGCATCGCCCAGGTGTCGGTGCTCGACGGCGGCGAGAACGCGATCGTCGTCGCCGCCGGGGCCAACGCATCCTCCGACTGGTCCCCGGACGACGAGGCACTCCTCACGACGGCCGCCGCCGTCGTCGCCCAGCTCGAGCGACCGGTACCCCTCGTGCGGCGGGCGTTCGAGGCAGCCCGGGCCCTCGGGGTATTCACGGTGCTGACCCCGGCCCCGGTCAGCGCCGACGCCCTCGCGCTGCTGCCGCTCGTCGACCTCCTGCTCCTCAACGAGCACGAGGCCAGAGCCCTTGCGGCGCAGGAGGACCCACTCGCTGCAGCTCGCTCCCTCAGCCCGGGGCGCATCGTCATCCTCACGAGAGGGAGCGCCTCCACCCTCGTCGCCCACGAGGGTGCCCTCGTGCACGACGAACCGGCCCGCCCAGCCGCGGCCGTCGACACCACCGGCGCGGGCGACTGCTTCGCCGGCACCCTCGTGGCGCGCCTCGCCTCCGGCGATTCCTTCAAAGCCGCGATCGGTGCGGCCACCGTGGCGGCCTCCCTGTCGGTGGCCCGACCCGGCGCGGCGGCCTCGATGCCCACGTGGGTGGAGATCGAGGCGAATCTCGGTGGGAATGAAGCGTTCACCGGTTGATCAATCAGCGTCGCGTTCACCGGCTCAGATGCGGGAGTGGGCGTTCTACCCGCCCCGGTGCTACGGACGCTCCTTCCAGTGGGCGCGGGCTGCGTGCGGTAGTTCATTGTTGTGGGCGAGGTGCTCGTCGAGGGCGGCAGCCGCCAGGTCCGGGTCTGCCTTGCGGAAGTCGTCGACAAGGATCTGGTGCGCCTCGCGCCGCCGGTCGTGCTCGCGAGTGTCCGGATCCAACAGGCCGAACCCGATGCGGATGTAGCGTTCGCCGACTCGCCGCAGCAGAGAGAGTGGCATGACGTTCCTGTCGCACGCCAATCCGCACGTCGCACGTTCGGGGACGTTCATGCAGGTCAACGACCTGGTCGCTGTCTCGGGCGCCTTGTAGACAGGGGGTTGGGGGCTCGAGTCCCCTCCAGCTCCACCGCTCGTGCAGAACCGCAGCGGCCTCCGCTGGAGGACCGCTCGGTGCTCAGCGGTTCACGTGCAGGACGCCTCGGGCGCCTCGTTCCGCGTCGGCCATGACGTGGGTGACGAACGGGTAGTCGCCCGCCTCTGGGAACGTCAGCTCGACGAAGCCTCCTTGGGCGGCAGCAAGGTCGAGGACCTGACTGCCGCCCTTGTCGCTACCACCAGCAGACCGCCCGTGGTCGAGCAGATAGGCCCCCTCCTTCCACACGGTGTCGAACTGCCCACCGACGACGTGGAACGCACTGCCGCGGTTGGGCCCTGCGGCCAGCACCCAGAGCCGGACCCGCTCACCAGCCAGTGCCTCCAGAGGTCGGGCCGCGTACTGGTTGGCGACACCGTTGAACACGACCGCGTCAGGGGTGTCGGCCGCGGCCGAGGAGGCGTCGACCTCGCGGGCCGGCGACTGGCCGTCGCCATCGAGGTGGACCTCGGACTGGACGAGGAGATAGCTCCGGTCCACCTCGGGCAGGCCGTCGGGCTCGATGACGACCGCCCCGGCCATCCCGGCGGCGATGTGCGCCGACATCGGCATCGTCGAGCAGTGGTACATCCACACGCCTGCTCGCCGTGCCGTGAACTCGTAGACGAGGGAGCCGCCCGGCGGGACTGTCCGCATCACGGCTCCTGGGTCGCGCTCGCCCGCGTGGAAGTCGACCGAGTGACCCATCGACGCCCGGTTGACGAGGGTCACGACGAAGCGGTCGCCGACCCTGCCGTGGAGCGTCGGGCCGGGCACCGACCCACCGAAGGTCCACCGTCGTTGGCGCACGCCCGGGGCCACCTCGAGCTCGACCTCCTCGACGGTGAGGGTGGCCCGGTGCACCCGCTCAGCGGTGAGCGGAGGCAGAGCGGCGGGTGCCGCGGAGAACGAGGGGTCGAACGTCCCGCCGAGGTCGACCGGGCCGGCTTGTCGGGACTGCTCCGACGCGACCTCGCCGCCGTGCGCTTGGCCGCCGCTCTGGGGGGCGCCGGTGACGACGACGTCGAGCACCATGCCCATCTGGCGGTGCCCCACGACGGTGCACCACCCACGGGCCGACGCCCCCACGACTCCGGCGTCGACGGTCGCCGACCGGCCCGGCATCACCCGGCCGCTGTCGACGCCGTCGCCGAAGCTGAGGTCATGGGGCGAGCCGCCGTCGACGTTGACGAGGTCGATGACGAGGCGGTCGCCGTAGGGCACCGACAGCGTCGCCGGCTCGAAGCGCATGTCGTGGGCCTCGACGCGCACCCGGGTCGTGTGCCCCGTGGCCGCGACCGAGACGGCGCCGCGGAGCCCGGAGCCGCCCGAGCCGGCGGCGAGGAGGCCTGCAGCGTCCGGGTCGGCGGCGACGCCGAGGGACACGGCCACCGCGAGGCTGGCCGCGGCGGCCACGAGCTGTGGTCCCGATCGCCACCGGCGGTCGTCCGCCAAGGCCGTGGGTGGAGTAGGTCGGGTCCCCTCGGCCTTCGCCCGTGCGACGTCGGCGACGAGCTGGCGGCGTGCCGCGACGGCGGCGCGCACGGCACGGAGGAGGAGCGGCACGAACGCGGCGAGGGCGGCGAGCACGAGGACCGACACCCCGACGCGGACGGCACTGGGGACCGGGAGGAGGCACAGCACCAGACCGGCGTTGACGACCACGAGGCGCCACACCCCGCCCTTCTCGAACCAGGCCGCCGCGGCACGCCCGACCGAGGGGCCACCGCCGAGCACGGTCGGGATGAGGTGCGCCAGGGCGCCGGGGAGGAGCTGCCCCGCCAACCCCACGGCGACGACGGTGGCGACGAGCCCGTAGGAGTCGGCGACCGCCTGCCACGAGCTGCTGGAGGCCAGCCGCCAGGCGACGGCGCCGACGGCGACGACTCCCCAGGCGAGTGACGCGACCACAGACCGCGTCGCGAACGAGCGCGGCGCTGCCTGTCGGACCGGAGCGAGGAGGGCGCGGCCCCACCACCCGAGTCCGGCCGCGTAGCCTGCGAGGCCGGTCAGGGCCACCCACCGCATTCCCGAGACGGCGCCCACCACCAGCACCGTCACGCCCACGAGAAGGACCGGAAGCGCCTGTCGCGCAAGCCGTTCCGCACGGTCGTCCATCCTCGTGCGGAGCATCGTGGGCCACAGCGTCACGAGTGTCCCGGTGACGGTGAGGCCGATCCAGCCGAGCACCATCGTCATCGAGTGGGCCACGAGGACGCGCCCGTGCAGATCGTCGTCGAGGCCACGGGCGAGCCAGGCCCCGAACCCGGCACCGACGGGCACGCAGGCGGCGGCGGCGAGGTAGTAGCGGACGGTGATGCGGAAGCGGCCCGGAAGGGCTCGCCGCAGCCGGCGCCACAGCTGGGCGCCGTGCCAGACGACGGCGAGCGAGACGCCGACGGCGCCGAGGACGGTGAGTGGCCAGAAGCCGGTCGGGACGCCGACGAGGACGAGGGTCGCGCCCACGAGGAGGAGGGCGATGCGGCGGTTCTGCCACGCGCGGTCGTCGATCGTCGGCGGGGTCTTGAGCAGTGCCTGGGTGAAGTGGGTGCTCCACACCATCGCGGAGTGGGTGAGCGCACCGAGGAGGACGAGGTGCACCATGAGCCACCGCGAACCGGGGACGAACGGGTGGACGAGCGCGACGACCACCGCCAGGGTCATCCAGACCAGCCCGGGCCGGTCGCGGAGAGGCCACGAGAGGCGCGACGGGGTGGGGGAGGCGGTGCTCATCAGGGCTCCATGGGTCGGGACCGCACGAGGTGTCGCGGGCGGGTGGGCGCAGGAGCGGGGGCGGCGGACGGCACCCGACCGGCGCGCACGGTCAGCAGGACGGTGAGGGGGAGGAGGACGAGAGCGGCGGCCGTCGCGTAGCCACCCACCGCGGTCACGGTCGTGGAGCCCGCGAGGTCGCCGGCCACGCGGACGGCGAGGCCGCCGTGGAGGGCCGCGAGCGGCACCCAGAGCGCCGGCCGGTAGGGCATCGGGAGGCGGATGACCGCAGGCAGGATCACCGGGGCGTGGGCGAGGACCATGCTCATCGTGAAGCCGAGGAACACCGCGTGGACGACCACGTCGTGCAGCCCGTGCCCGGATGCGGGGAGGACGCCGGCTGCGACCCAGGCGAGACCGGCGGCCCCGAGCCAGGCGTAGCCCGCGAGCATGGCGGCCGCGGCGAACCGCGGCAGGCCGGTGCCGTGGATCGTCCGCCGGGCGACGTCGCGGGGCGCCAGCCATCCGACGAGAGCCAGGAGGGAGGCGCCCACGGCAACCGTGCCCGCCGCGGGGGCGAGCAGCGTGCCGACCGTGGAGCCGGCGAGCAGGATGGCGAGGGTGACGAGGACCCGCCCCGCGGACGCGCTCAGGTGCAGGCGGGCCAGCTCGACGCGCTCGGCGAGGATCGTCAGGACGACGAAGCCGACGAGCAGCGGCACGACGACCGACGCCTCCAGGCGGACCCAGAGCAGGGCCGCGATCGCCGCGAGCAGGGCCCCGAGCACCTGGACGAGGACCTCGTCGTCACGACGCCTGCGCCACAGAGCCGTCAGCACGAGGACGAGGGCGACGGTGCCGTCGAGGAGGAGGACCTGCCCGACCGTCAGGGGGAGGCCGGCGGCGAGGACGAGTGCGCCGGCCCCGAGCAGCGCCGGCGCGGCGTACCCGAGGGGTGACCGGAGTGCGACGGCGCGCTCGAGGGCGATGAGCGTGCCGAGGACGCCCAGGACCATGAGGGGCCCGTGGACCTCGGGGAGGTGCTGGGCCGACACGGGGGCGGCGATGCCCAGGCGCAGCAACCCGGCGTCGATCCCGGCGAGGAGGGCGATCCCCGCGGGGGCGAGCAGCACGGTCCGGCCGGGCGTCCTCATCGTCGGTGTCCTCGCGGGGCCTCAGTGCGGGTGGGCATGCGCGTGGGGATGCGCGTGGTCGTGACCGTGGTAGTGGTCGCCGTCGTGCTCGTGGCCGTGGTCGTGCGCCGGCGAGCGGGCCGAGGTGAGGGCGTCCACGCGCTCCCACTCCGGCCCGGCGAACCGCACGGCGGCCGCCGGGAACAGCCCGTTCTCCTCGCGGTCGATGTGCGCGCGCAGGGCACGCTCGAAGGCGGGAAACGTCTCGTAGCCGCCGGCGGCCACCTGGTCGAGGAGCCGGTCGAGGTCCTCGTGCTCCCCACAGAGCCGCGCCACGGGGTCCGCGAACTCCGGATCCTCGGCGAGCACGGCGAACAGCCCGGTCTCCTCGGCGACCGTGTGCGGGTACAGGAGCCGGCGAAGGGCGTCGGCCGTGGTGGCCACCCGCCGGGGCTCGCGCGTCGCGACCGCCCGGCGCAGGTCACCGCAGGCGTTGACGACCTCGACGTGCTCGGCCATGAACCGGCCGACGACATCGATGGCCTCACAGCCGCAGTGGGAGCACATGACGCTCGCCGGCTCAGCCGCGCGTCAGCCGGAGCCGCCAGGCGTCCGGGCCCTCGACGAGGTAGGTGACCTGCAGGGGTCCGTCGCGGTCGGCCAGCTGGGCCAGCAGCGGCTTGGGGTCGTGGGGCGCCACGATGACGAGGGACCCACCGGCGGGGATGGCCGACCAGGCGCCGAAAACCGTGGCGTGGCGGATGGCGTGCGGGATGGCGCGGACGTCGAGCTCGGGGGACTCCGTGGAGGTCTCACCGCAGCCGCAGGTGCCGTGGCCGTGGGTCTCGGTGAGGGGGATGCTCGCGCGTGTGTTCATGGGGCTTGGTCTCCGGTTCGATATTTATTACGATGACATAGTGAAAAATACTCCGTCGATGGGTCCGGCTCCAACTCGGACCTCCCCGCCGGCTCACGGCGAGGCCGAGGAGCCGGCACGCAGCCGTCTCCTCGAGCGCCTCGCCGCGCGCGCCGGCGAACCGGTGACGGTCGGTGCCCTCGTCGAAGCGGTCGGCGGGCACCAGAACACGACCCGACACCACCTCCGCACCCTCACCTCCGCGGGGCTGGTGGAGCCGGTCCCGCTCCCGCCCGCGGGGGGCCGCGGGAGGCCGTCCACGGGGTGGGTCCTCACCGAGCGTGGCCGCGACACGACTGCCCGTCCGGACGCGGCCGCGGAGGAGTACGTGGCGCTCGCGGCCGCCTTCGCCGAGCGCCTCGCACAGCGGGGCGGCGACCCCGGCGAGGACGCCCGTGCCATCGGCCGCGCCTGGGGAGCGGGTCTCGCTGCTCGTCACCCGGGTGGGCAGGCCGCTGGCGACGAGGGCGGGTCGACATCTGATGCCGTGGGAGCCGTCGCCCGCCTCACCGGCCTGCTCGACCGGCTCGGCTTCTCGCCGGAGCGCGAGGACACCGGGGGTGAGTCCACCGGTCCCGCGCTCCTCCTGCGCACGTGCCCCCTCCTGGACACTGCGCGCCGCCACCCGGAGGTCGTGTGCCAGGTCCACCTCGGGTTGGCCACCGGCGCCCTCGAGGAGCTCGGGGCCGACCCCGAGGGCCTGCGACTGCGTCCGTTCGACCGTCCAGGGGCGTGCGTCCTGGCGCTGCCCGCCAGACTGGGCGTGTGAGCGACCTGCACGAGCCATCGGACCTCGACTCGTCCGCGGACGTCACGGCCGTCGTCCTCGCCGGCGGGTCGTCGCGCCGGTTCGGGTCCGACAAGCTGGGTGCCGCGCTGCGCGGCTCGACCGTGCTCGACGAGGCGCTGGACGGGCTCCCGCACCACTGGCCCGTCGTCGTCGTCGGTGCTGAGCGGACGACGCGACGCCCGGTGACGTGGACCCGCGAGGACCCACCCGGCGGAGGTCCGCTCGCGGGAGTGGCGGCCGGGATCGACCTCGTGGCGACCCACCTCGTCGTCGTCCTTGCGGGCGACATGCCCGACGGCGGACCGGTCACCGCGCGCCTCGTGGAGGCGCTGCGCCACGCGCCCCCGGAGGTCGGCGCCGTCGTGGCGGTCGACGACGAGGACCACGCGAACCCGCTGCTCGCCGCCTACCGCGCAAGGATGGTCCGGGCCGTCCTTCCGGACCCGGCGCACGACCGTCCGGCGAAGACGCTCCTCACGGTGCCGCACACCGGGCTGCGGGTGGGTGGCACGGGGGCGTCCGACGTGGACACCCCCGCCGACCTCGCCGCGCTCAGCTCCTCTTGGGGGCCCCCGGGCGGGCGTAGCGCCACCACGTGATGCCGACGCACATGGCGGCCCACGCGATACCGATCGCGTAGAACACCACCGGACCGAGCGTCGTCACGCCCACCCCGAAGAAAAAGGGGCCGAAGGCGGCGATGGCGGCGGTCCACCCGATGACCCCGCCGGCCTGGCGACGCTCGAAGATCATCGGCATCTGCTTGAAGGTCGAGGCGTTGCCGATGCCGCTGAACAGGAAGATCGCGAGCATCCCCCAGAGGAACTGCCCGAAGCCGGCGTCGAGGGCTGCGGCGGAGGAGGTGTCCGGCGTCAGGGCCGGGATCGTGAACGCGATGGCACCGATGAGCCCGACACCCGAGACGAGCGTCCAGACGGCCCCGCCCATCCGGTCGGTCAGGGGCGCGAAGAGCACCCGTGCTCCGGCACCGACGAGCGGCCCCAGGAAGACGTACTTGACCGCGTCCGGCACGGCGTAGCCGTCGATGAGCAGCTGGGCCGAGGCGCCCGCCCCCTTGACGATCTCCTCGTTGCCCGCGCCGTACAGGTTGGTCATGAGGAGGCCGAACTGCGCGGCCAGGCCCGAGAAGGTCCCGAAGGTCATGATGTAGAGCAGGGTCATCCACCAGGTGTCCTGGGTCTTGAAGATGTCGAACTGCTGCCGGATGTTCGCCGTGACGGGGACCGACCGGAGCATCGTCCAGGCGAGGACCGCACCGACGACCATGAGCGGGATCCACACGAGCGCCGCGTTCTGGAACCAGACCGTCGTCGGCGGCTTGCCCGGTGCGGCCATCTGCTGGCTGCCCCCGAACACCGCTAGGGCTGACAGGGCGATGAGGTAGGGGGTCAGCAGCTGGACGAGCGAGACGCCGAAGTTGCCGAGCCCGGCCTGCAGGCCCAGGGCCGTCCCCTGCATCCGTCGCGGGAAGAAGTACGACGTGCTCGGCATGAACCCCGAGAACGCACCACCGCCGATGCCGGCGAGGAAGGCCAGCACCATGAGCTCCCAGTAGGGGGCCGTCGGCGACTGGACGCGCACGCCCCAGCCCAGGGTGGAGGCCACCAGCAGCAGCGTCGTCAGTGACACGAGCTTGCGCGTGCCCATGATGGGCGGCAGGACCATCCACACGAGGCGGAACAGACCGGCGGCCAGGCCCGGCATCGCGGCCATCCAGTACAGCTGCTCCTTGCTGAAGTCGTAGCCGAGCGCACCGAGCTTGGGGATGATCGCGCTGGGGAGGAACCACGCGGCGAAGGCGAGGGTGAGGCAGAAGGTCGTGATCCAGAGGGTGCGCCAGGCGAGCCCCCTGTCCCAGGTCGCCTCGTCCTCGGGGTCCCAGGCCTCGAGCCATTCGCGCTTGCGGGTCGTCGCGGGTGCGCTGCTCATGTCGGTCTCTCTCTCGGCCGGTGTCCGGCGGTCGGCGTGGTGGTGCGTGGGCGGTCGGGGGTCGGTCAGCCGGCGACGGGCTGCTCGAGGTGGCGGGCGAGGGTCGGCGCCTCGCGGTGGAGCATGTGGACGACGGTCCAGTGCATCCACAGCGCACACGTCGCGGTGAGGAGGAAGAGGACGAAGAACGTCGAGCTGGGGAAGCCGGACCACTCCTTCGTGTAGGCGAAGAGCGGCGGCAGGAGGAAGCCGCCGAGACCGCCGAACATCCCGACGAGCCCTCCGACGGAGCCGACGTTGTCGGGGAAGTACTCGGGGATGTGCTTGTAGACGGCGGCCTTCCCGACGCCCATGGCGCACCCGAGGAGGAAGACCGTCGTGGCGAAGGGCCCGAGCCTCATGGCGTAGGCGAGGTGCTCGCTCTCCCGCCCGTCGGGGTGGGAGATGACGAGGTGGCCGTTCGGCATCATGAGCAGCCCGGTCGTGACGAGCATGACCCCGAAGGTGCCGTACATGACCCGCCGGGCGCCGAACCGGTCGGAGAACCAGCCACCCACCGGGCGCAGGAGCGAGGCGGGGAAGATGAAGGTCGCGGTGAGGAGCGCGGCCGTGCTCAGCTCGACCCCGAAGTTGTCGACGTAGTACTTCGGAAGCCAGGCGGACAGTGCGACGTACGCCCCGAAGACCGCGGCGTAGTAGAGCGAGAAGCGCCAGACGCGGACGTGCCGGAGGGGTGCGAGCATGTCGCGCAGCGGTCTTCCCGCACCGGCTCTCCGGTCGTGCCGGGGTACGACGGCGAGGGTGAGGATCGCGACGGCGACGAGAGCCACCGAGTAGATGGCGGGGAAGATGCGCCAGCCGCCGGGGACGATCCCGAGGTAGGTCGCTCCGGCAGTCGCGGTGAGGACGGTGGGGACGAGGACGAGCAGCAGCTTGGTCACCGAGGCGCCGACGTTCCCGGCGCCGAAGACCCCGAGCGCGAAACCCTGTCGCTCCTTCGGGAACCAGGCTGCGTTCCATGCGATCCCGACGCTGAACAGGTTTCCGGCGAACCCGACGAGGAACGCGAGGAGGAGGAGCGTCCCGTATCCCGAGGCCTGGGTGAGGAGGAAGCAGGGGATGGCGGTGAGGAGGAGCATCGCAACGGTGACGACACGCCCTCCGACCCGGTCGGCGAGCATCCCGGCGGGCAGCCGCCAGAGCGAGCCGTTGAGGACGGCGACGGCGGAGATCCAGGCGAGCTCGGGGTCGGTGAGGCCCAGCTCCTTCTGGATCGGGACGCCGAGGATGCCGAACATCAGCCACACCGCGAACATCAAGGTGAAGGCCGTCGTCGACATGACGAGGACGCGGGTGGCGCCGGCCGGGACGCGGGTGGCGACGGTGCCCGCCGGTGTTCGGATCTGGGTGCTCACTGTGCTCCTCCGAAATGGATGAGGGTCATCCTCCAAAACGTGGCCCGCTCGCTCCACTCGAGCGACCGGCAAGCGTCCTGTTGCCTACTACGACAAATAGTAGTAGCGTCAATTTGCGACAGCGTCAACCCGAAACGATCAGCGAGACGAAGCTCTCCCTCATTGCTACGGTGAGACCGAAGACGGAGGAACTGTGTCCTCCATTTCTCTGCGGAGGGCGTTCATGGGTGGTCAGTCGGATCCGGTGGCCGCCTTGCTCGAGTCGCCCGTGCGGCGCGCACTGATCGACACCCTGACCGAGGCCGAACGGTCCGAACAGGGGGCCGGCCGGACCGCGGCCGAGCTCGCGTCGCACGTCGGGCTGCACCTCACGACCGTGCGCTTCCACCTCGACCAACTCGTGGCGGCAGGCGCCGTGAGCAGCGAGTTCCGCTCGCACCGCGGCGCGGGTCGGCCGCGCAAGGTCTACACCGTCGTCGCGGGTGCCACGAGCGGGCGCCCGGAGGTCGAGTCGCTGCGCCTGCTGAGCAGCCTGCTCGTCGAGGCGCTCGCGGGCACGCTCCACGGCGAGCGGCTGACCCCGGCCGAGGCCGGTCGCCGCTGGGCCCTCGAGCACGTGCCGGTGGCTGCCGACGACCGTCCGGCCGAGTCGCCGGGCCGGTGGCTCGGCAAGCTCGCCCAGGTCGTCGACGTCCTCCACGAGTGGGGGTACACCCCCGAGCTCGCCACGTCGCGCGGTGGTCGGTCGGCCGACATCACGTTGTCACACTGTCCGTTCCACGAGCTCGCTCGCGCGAACGAGGCCGTCGTCTGCGGTATCCACCGGGGGCTCATCGCGGGGTCACTGGAACGGCTGGGCGAGACCAACGCCCGCGTCACCCTCGAGCCGTTCGTCGGTCCCGACTCCTGCGTCGCCCACATCACGACCACCACCGCGTTCCGCGCCCCTGCCACGAAGGAGACCGCATGAGCACCGCCGGACTCGACGGACCCCTGACCGACGCCCTGGTCGGCACCCGGCGGTTCTTCACCCGAGGGGAGGTCTCGCCCGACCACCGGGCGCTGCACCGCAAGGGCGGCCGGGCGGGCGACGCGTTCTACCGCGACCGCTGGAGCCACGACAAGGTCGTCCGCTCCACGCACGGAGTCAACTGCACCGGCTCCTGCTCGTGGAAGGTGTACGTCAAGGACGGCATCATCACCTGGGAGGCGCAGCAGACCGACTACCCCTCCACCGGCCCCGACCGCCCCGAGTACGAGCCACGGGGCTGCCCGCGAGGTGCGGCCTTCTCCTGGTACACCTACTCACCCACCCGCGTCCGCTACCCCTACGTGCGTGGCGTCCTCCTCGAGATGTACCGCGAGGCCAAGCGGGCGGTGGGCGGCGACCCGGTCGTGGCGTGGGCGTCCGTCGTACAGGACCCCGAGAAGGCCCGCCGGTACAAGTCGGCCCGCGGCAAGGGGGGGCTGGTCCGCTCGACGTGGGAGGAGGTCGTCGAGATCATCGCGGCCGCCCACGTCTACACCGTCAAGCGCTGGGGCCCCGACCGCATCGCCGGGTTCTCGCCCATTCCCGCGATGTCTCCGGTGTCGTACGCGTCCGGCGCGCGCTTCCTCGAGCTCATCGGCGCACCGATGCTCTCGTTCTACGACTGGTACGCCGACCTGCCGAACGCCTCGCCGCAGATGTTCGGCGACCAGACCGACGTCCCTGAGTCGGGGGACTGGTGGGACGCCGGCTACCTCATGATGTGGGGCTCCAACGTGCCCATGACCCGCACCCCCGACGCCCACTGGATGGCCGAGGCCAGGTACCGCGGGCAGAAGGTCGTGGCCGTCTCGCCCGACTACGCCGAGAACGTCAAGTTCGCCGACGAGTGGGTCCCCGCCGCCCCCGGGACCGACGGCGCCCTCGCGATGGCGATGGGTCACGTCATCCTCAAGGAGTTCTTCGTCGACCAGCAGGTGCCGTTCTTCGTCGACTACAACCAGCGCTACACCGACCTGCCCTTCCTCGTCACCCTCGAGCCCGACGGGTCCGGTACCGGGTACCGGCCCGGCAAGTACGTCGTGGCCGGCGACCTCGACGTCCCGGAGGCGAGCAGCGAGAACGCGATGTGGAAGCCGGTGCTCCTCGACAGCCGCACCGGTGAGGTCGCCGTGCCGCAGGGATCCATCGGGTTCCGGTACGGCGAGGAGGGCTGGGGGCGGTGGAACCTCGACCTCCAGGGCATCGAGCCCGTCCTCACGCTGCACGGCACCGCGGGTGCCGCGGAGCCGGTCGAGGTCGTCCTGCCCCGCTTCGACACCGCGGACGGCTCCGTCGCGCACGTGACCCGCGGGGTCCCGGTCCGCCGCATCGGCGACCGGCTCGTCACGACGGTGCTCGACCTGCTCCTCGCCCAGTACGGCGTCGGGAGGGAGGGACTGCCCGGAACCTGGCCCCGGGACTACGACGACCCCTCGACGCCGGCCACGCCCGCCTGGCAGGAGGAGATCACCTCCGTGCCGTCGGAGCAGGTCGCGCGGATCGCCCGCGAGTGGGCGCAGAACGCGATCGACACCGAGGGCCGCGGCATGATCCTCATGGGCGCCGGCACCAACCACTGGTTCCACTCCGACCAGATCTACCGGGCGATGCTGCTCCTCACGACGATCACCGGCTGCCAAGGGCGCAACGGGGGTGGCTGGGCCCACTACGTCGGGCAGGAGAAGGTCCGGCCCATCATGGGCTTCCAGCACATGGCCTTCGCCCTCGACTGGCACCGGCCGCCGCGGCACATGAACCAGACCGCCTACTGGTACGTCAACACCAGCCAGTACCGCTACGACACCTTCACCGCCGACGAGGTCGACGCGGGGACCGGCATCTTCGCCGGCAAGGGCGTCATGGACCTCCTCGCCCAGTCGGTCCGTCTGGGCTGGACGCCGAGCTACCCGACCTTCGACCGCAGCAGCCTGGCGATCGCCGACGACGCCGATGCGGCGGGGATGGAGCCGGCCGACTACGTCGTCGACCAGCTGCGCTCGGGCGCACTGAAGTTCGCCGTCGAGGACCCCGAGGCCGAGGAGAACCATCCCCGCGTCCTCAGCCTGTGGCGTGCCAACCTCCTCGGGTCCAGCGCCAAGGGCAACGAGTACTTCCTGAAGCACCTCCTCGGCACCGACAACGCGGTGACCGCAGCCCAGGCGCCGGCCGAGAAGCGGCCGCAGGGCATCACCTGGCCCGAGGAGGTCCCCGAGGGCAAGCTCGACCTGCTCATGACGATCGACTTCAGGATGACGAGCTCGACCCTCTTTTCCGACGTCGTCCTCCCGGCGGCCACCTGGTACGAGAAGCACGACATCAACACCACCGACATGCACCCCTTCGTGCACTCGTTCAACCCGGCGATCGCCCCGCCGTGGCAGGCGAAGACGGACTGGGACGCGTGGAAGGAGATCGCGAAGCGGTTCTCCGAGCTTGCGGTCGACCACCTCGGAACCCGTCGTGACGTCGTGGCGAAGCCCTTGTGGCACGACACCCCCGAGGCGATGGCCAGCGTCCACGGCGTGGTGCGCGACTGGCGCACCGGCGAGGTCGACCCGGTGCCGGGGAAGACCATGCCGGTCCTCGTCGTCACCGAGCGCGACTACCCCGCCGTGTACGACAAGATGACCTCGATCGGCCCGCTCATGGAGAAGGTCGGCATGCTCACCAAGGGCGTGCCCTACGACGTGAAGCGCGAGATCGAGGTGCTGCGGACGCGCAACGGGGTGGCGTCCCGGGGGGCCGGCGCCGGCCAGCCCCGGCTCGAGACCGACATCCACGTGGCCGACGCCATCCTCCACCTGTCCGGGACGACGAACGGGCACCTGGCCACCCACGGGTTCACGAACGTCGAGAAGCGAACCGGCACACCGTTGCACGACCTCGCGGCCGAGCACGAGGGCAAGCAGATCACGTTCGCCGACACCCAGGTCGCTCCCGTCCCGGTCATCACCTCACCGGAGTGGTCCGGTTCGGAGTCCGGTGGCCGGCGGTACTCGCCGTTCACCATCAACATCGAGCGACTCAAGCCGTTCCACACCCTCACGGGGCGGCAGCAGTTCTACCTCGACCACGACTGGATCCTGGGAATGGGTGAGGCGCTGCCGGTGTACCGGCCACCGCTCAACATGACCCAGCTGTTCGGCGAGGCCGCGATCGGCGAGCAGAACGCGCTCGGGGTGTCGGTGCGCTACCTCACGCCGCACAACAAGTGGTCGATCCACAGCGAGTACCAGGACAACCTCTTCATGCTCTCGCTCTCGCGAGGCGGGCAGTCGATCTGGCTGTCGGACGTCGACGCGGACAAGATCGGCGTCCGTGACAACGACTGGATCGAGGCGGTCAACCGCAACGGCGTGGTCGCGGCCCGGGCGATCGTCTCGCACCGGATGCCCGAGGGCACCGTCTACATGCACCATGCGCAGGACCGGCTGATCGACGTGCCGCTGACGGAGCGCGACGGCAAGCGGGGCGGGATCCACAACTCCCTCACGCGAATCATGATCAAGCCCAGCCACATCATCGGCGGCTACGCGCAGCTGTCGTACTTCTTCAACTACATCGGGCCCACCGGCAACAACCGGGACGAGGTCACGATGATCCGCCGCCGGACCAACCAGAACGTGGAGTACTGATGTCACCCCACGAGGTTCGCCCACGCAGAGCGTGGGACCCGCACTCGTTCCGCCCACGCGAAGCGTGGGACCCGGCCCCGATACTTCGCGGGGACCCCGACCCTTCACATGGGAGTGATCTCTGATGCGCGTCATGGCCCAGATGGCGATGGTGATGAACCTCGACAAGTGCATCGGGTGCCACACGTGTTCGGTGACCTGCAAGCAGGCCTGGACCAACCGCGCCGGTACCGAGTACGTCTGGTTCAACAATGTGGAGACCCGTCCGGGCCTCGGCTACCCCCGCGGCTATGAGGACCAGGAGGAGTGGCTCGGCGGCTGGGTGGTGAAGAACGGTCGGCTCTCGCTGCGGGCCGGTGGCCGGCTCAAGAAGCTCCTGACGATCTTCAGCAACCCGAAGATGCCCTCGATCCAGGACTACTACGAGCCCTGGACCTACGACTACGAGACCCTCCTCGAGGCGCCGGCCCAGAAGAACTTCCCGGTCGCCCGCCCGCACTCGCTGCTGTCCGGCAAGCCGGTGAACATCAGCTGGAGCGCCAACTGGGACGATGACCTCGGCGGGTCACGCGAGCACGCCGTCAAGGACCCAATGCTCAAGGGCATCGAGGACAAGGTCCGCATGGAGTTCGAGAAGACCTTCATGTTCTACCTGCCGCGCATCTGCGAGCACTGCCTCAACCCGTCGTGCGCGGCGTCGTGCCCGAGCGGGGCCATCTACAAGCGCAGCGAGGACGGCATCGTCCTCGTCGACCAGGACCGCTGCCGGGGCTGGCGCATGTGCATCACCGGCTGCCCCTACAAGAAGGTCTACTTCAACCACAAGACCGGCAAGGCCGAGAAGTGCACCTTCTGCTACCCGCGCATCGAGGTCGGCATCCCGACGGTGTGCTCCGAGACGTGCGTGGGCCGGCTGCGCTACATCGGGCTCGTGCTCTACGACGCGGACAAGGTGCTCGAGGCGGCGACGGTCGAGGACGAGCACGCCCTCTACGAGGCGCAGCTCGGCTGCTTCCTCGACCCCGAGGACCCCGAGGTGCGTCGTGCGGGCGAGGCCGCGGGCATCCCGGCCGACTGGGTCGACGCCGCCCGACGCAGCCCCGTGAAGCGGCTCATCATGGACTACAAGGTCGCCCTCCCACTCCACCCGGAGTACCGGACCATGCCGATGGTCTGGTACATCCCGCCGCTGTCCCCGGTCGTCGACGCCATCCGCGACTCCGGCCACGACGCCGAGGCGCACGACAACCTCTTCGGGGCGATCGACACCCTGCGCATCCCGGTCGAGTACCTGGCCAACCTCTTCACGGCGGGGGACACCGCGCCCGTGGAGCGGGTGCTGAGGACCCTCGCCGCGATGCGCTCGTACATGCGAGACATCAACCTCGGGCGCGACCCCCGCGACGAGATCCCGGCGTCGGTCGGGATGGAGGGCGAGGCGATGTACGAGATGTTCCGCCTCCTCGCCCTCGCCAAGTACTCCGAGCGCTACGTCATCCCGCCCGCGCACGCCGAGCAAGCGCACTCGCTCGAGGAGCTCGCCACTGACTGCGCGGTGTCCGAGTACGGCGGTGGTCAGCAGGACCTCTTCGGTGAGGGGTCGGGCGTCCCCACGCCCGTGGCGGTCGAGAACTTCCACATGCTCCAGGAACGCCAGACGAGTGACGAGCTCGTGGGCGGGGGGAGCAAGAGGGGTCGGGTCAACCTGCTCAACTGGGACGGTCGTGGCCTCCCCGACGGGATGTTCCCCGACGACGAGCGCACGAGCACCGCCGACGGCGCGGCCGGCGCCGACCGGACGGAGGCAGGACGATGAGGTGGCTCCGGCACCGGGACGCCGCTCCGACCGTCGACGACGCGGCACTCGCCGCGACGTGGCAGGTCGTCTCCCTCCTCCTCGACTATCCGGACACCGTTCTCCTCGAGCGGATCCCGATGCTGCGTGAGGTGGTGGCCGCCCTCGCTTCCGCTCAGCGCGACCCGCTCCTGGAGTACCTCGACGGCGTGGCTCCGGAGACCCTCGGCGACCTCCAGCGCGAGTACGTCGACACGTTCGACGTCACCCGCCGCTGCTCTTTGCACCTCACCTACGTGACACACGGTGACACCCGGCGCCGTGGCGTCGCACTCGTCGAGTTCAAGCAGGCCTTCCGCCGCGCGGGCGCGGTCCTCGACACCGACGTCGAGCTGCCCGACCACCTCTGCGTCGTCCTCGAGCTCGGCGCGCTCCACGACCGCGACACCGCCTGGGACCTGCTGACCCGCCACCGCGTCGCCATCGAGGTGCTGCGCGCCGGTCTGGTCCGCCGCCGGTCGCCCTGGTCGCCCGTGCTCGAAGCCCTACGGTCCACGCTTCCGACGCTCGAGGGCGACGACGAGGCCGCGCTGCTGAAGCTGCTCGCGCAGGGACCACCCCAGGAGGACGTCGGTCTCGACTCCTACGCGCTCGACCCGCGCATCAACCCCCGACCCGAGCCGGTCGACACGACCGCCCTGCTTGGCCCGACCATTCCGGTAGGAGCCCCCCGATGACGACGTTCCTGTGGGTGATCGTCCCCTACGTCTGCCTGGCCGTGTTCGTCGTCGGGCACGTGTGGCGCTACCGCTACGACAAGTTCGGGTGGACGACCCGCTCGAGCCAGCTCTACGAGGACCGCCTGCTCCGCATCGGCAGCCCGTTGTTCCACTTCGGCATGCTCGGGGTCGTCGGTGGTCACGTCATGGGTCTGGTCTTGCCGCAGTCGGTCACCGACGCGGTCGGGCTCGACCGGCACACGTACCACGTCATCGCGCTCGTCGGCGGTATCCCGGCAGGCGTCGCCGCCGTTGCCGGACTCGCCATCCTCGTCTACCGACGTCGCACGAACGGGCCGGTGTTCAGCGCCACGACCCGCAACGACAAGGTGATGTACCTCGTCCTCGGAGCGGTAATCGTCCTCGGGATCTGGAACACGATCGCGGGCAGCCTGTTCCAGTTCGGCGGCGAGTACAACTACCGCGAGGGTGTCTCACCGTGGTTCCGCAGCATCTTCGCCCTCCAGCCGCAGCCCGAGCTCATGGCGACGGCGCCCATCGGGTTCCAGGCCCACGCGTTGCTCGCGTTCCTGCTCTTTGCGATGTGGCCCTTCACCCGGCTGGTCCACGTGTTCTCGGCCCCACTGGGCTACATCACACGGCCCTACCTCGTGTACCGCTCCCGGGACGAACGCCCCGGCCGCGGCACGGGGAACCGGGCGCCGCAACGCGGATGGGACAAGCCGCAGCTCCAGAAGAAGTAACCCGAACCGACTCCGGAAGGACCTCAGCCATGACCGACCTCGTCGCCGCTGAGCACCAGTGGCACGACTGGATCGCCGACGCCTGCCGGGCCGTCGACGTCGACCCCTCGGCGGTGGACGTCACGGGCATCCACGGCCTGACCAAGGAGATCGCCCACGGTTTCGCCCGGCCAATGGCCCCAGTCGGCTCCTACATCCTCGGCCTGGCGATCGGCGCGCGGACGGCCGCCGGCCGGGACGTCGATGCCGAGGCGCTCACGGACGCGATCCGGAGCACCTTCCCGGCCGAGGGATAGACCCGCCGCGGCAAGGCCTCTCACTCGTGCGTTGCGAGGTGCCTGGACCATCGGTTCGGGATCAGGACGGGACGATACGGGCCCCGCCACCTGGCGTGTCAGCCGAAGAGGCATGTCGAGCATCAGCGCCAGTCGGCTTCACAGGGCCACTCCGATGACCTGCGATGAGGCTGCCAGGACACGTCGTGTCATGACGTTCCAATCGCACGCGGGCCCGCGTGTCGCACCGCCATCGCCATTTGTGCAGGTCAGAGAGCTAGTGACTGTTTCGGGTCGGCCTTGTAAACAGGGGGTTGGGGGTTCGAGTCCCCCCGCCAGCTCCATCGCCCTGTGTGCCTTCGCCTGATGCTGGACATGTCGTCTTGGGCTGGTGGGTGACAGTGTTCCTGCTGATGCTCGACCGTTCCTTCGGCTGATCCTTGACGCTCTCTTCATGGGGGAGATGAGCGTGGCTGAGCAGCGGTACAAGGCGGTTCTGGCGGTCATCAGCGATGGCCGTACGGTGACCGAGGTCGCGGCGTCGTGGCAGGTGTCCCGGCAGGCGTTGCACACGTGGCTGGCCCGGTACGGCGCGCTCGAAGCCCAGTCGGAGAGACGACATCAATGAGGGCGGGTGGGTCAGGTTCGCCGCGCCTGTTCCCGCGTCTCTGCTCGGTGCACCGCAGGCCGTGGAAGGGCTCCCCACCACGATGGGGTGCTTCCCCGCCGACGCTTGAGGGCGGAGCACCCGATCTGGTGCTCAGACGACGAAGCGGTGGCCGACGGCAGTGCAACATGCACATGCCAGTGGACAATATGGGCGGTATGCCCATTGCCGCGGCCCGACCGTGACCCTAACTTTGCCGTGCCCCCAACCCACCCGGAAGGAACCCAGGCATGGCACACGCAGACGACTTCGCACTCTCCCGAGTGGCGCCCCCCGCGCAGCGCCACTGGTTCGGCATCGCCGTCCAGCGGTTCGGTCAGGTCAGTGCACTCTCGCAGTTCCTGCTCGGCGCCACGCTCGGCTTCAGCATGACCTTCGGCGAGGCGGTCCTCGCCTTCCTCTTCGGGTCGATCATCCTCGAGGTGATCATGTGCGTCGTCGGCATCATCGGCCAACGCGAGGGGCTCAACACGGCCCTCCTGGCGCGGTGGACCGGGTTCGGCGAGGTCGGCGCGTCCCTCGTCGGCCTCGCCATCGGCATCAGCCTCATCGGCTGGTTCGGCATCCAGTCGGCCATCTCCGCCGACTCCCTCGAGGCCCTCATGCCGGGCGTCCTGCCGGTCTGGGCTTGGTGCCTCATCTTCGGCCTCATCGTCACCGGGATCGTCGCGGTCGGGTTCGGCGGGATGCAGTGGCTCGCCAACATCACCGTGCCGCTCTTCCTCGTCCTCGTCGGCTGGTCGATCCTCTCCGAACTGACCCGCCACTCCATCGGTGAGCTGCTCACCTCCCCACCGCCCGGCCCCGCGATGTCGGTCGGGCAGGGCACGGCCATCGTCGCGGGCGGTCTCATCGTCGGCGCGATCATCACTGCCGACATGACCCGCTTCAACCGCTCGGGTGCGGACGTCGTGAAGCAGACGGTCGTCGGGGTGACCCTGGGGGAGTTCGTCATCGGCCTGGCCGGTGTGCTCCTCGCCCACGCCGCGGGCACCGGCAACATCGTCGCGATCGTCACCTCTTCGGTCGGCCTCGTCGGACTGCTCATCGTCCTGACCGGGACGTTGAAGATCAACGACTGGAACCTCTACTCGTCCTCCCTCGGCCTGGTGAACTTCGTGTCGACAGCATTCGGCCGCGACCTGCACCGCGTCACGACGACCATCGTCCTCGGCGTCGTCGGCTCGGTCCTCGCTGCCGCTGGCATCCTCGGCCACTTCACCGACTTCCTCATCCTGCTCGGCGTCGCCTTCCCGCCGATCGCGGGGATCATGATCGCGGAGTACTTCATCGTCAAGCAGTGGCGTGGCGAGCTCGACCGGACCCGACTCGAGGGGGCTCTGCCCGCCACGGCGCCGCGCATCGTCCCCGCGACGCTCGTGGTGTGGGTCGTCTCGTCGGCCGTCGGGTACTTCGTGACGTGGGGCATCCCGAGCATCACCTCGCTGGTGCTGTCGGTCGTCCTCTATGTCGTCGCCGGGAAGCTGGGCCTCGTCCGCGGGATCGGCCGGGCCGACACGCGGGACGCCGCGCCCGTCGCCGACTCCGTGCCCGTCCACTGACGACCCGCCCACGACCTCAGGGAGAGCCATGCACATCGGAATCGACGTCGGCGGGACGAACACGGACGCCGTCCTCATGGACGGCACCCAGGTTCTCGCCGCGGTCAAGGAGTCCACGAGCGAGGACGTGACGAGCGGCATCGTCACCGCCGTCGAGCAGCTGCGCAGCCAGCACCCCTTCGAGGGCGCGAGCATCGACGCGGTGATGATCGGGACCACCCACTTCATCAACGGGCTCGTCGAGGCCCGACGCCTAGCCCCCACCGCAGCCCTCCGCCTCGGGCTGCCCGCCACCCGGGCCCTCCCGCCCCTCGTCGACTGGCCGGCCGGCCTGCGCGAGGCCATCTCGGGCCGCTCCTACCTCGCCCACGGCGGGTACGAGTTCGACGGTCGCCCGATCTCGCCGATCGACCACGACGAGCTCAGGCGGCACGCCGCAGACATGGCCGCGCACGGCATCCGCTCGGTCGCCATCTCCTCGGTGTTCAGCCCCGTCAACCACGACCTCGAAATCGAGGCGGCGGAGGTGGTAGCGAGCGAGCTCGGCCCCGACGTCGCCATCTCCCTGTCCCACGAGATCGGCCGGATCGGCCTCCTGGAGCGCGAGAACGCGACGATCATCAACGCCGCGCTGCGGGAGATGGCCGTCTCGATCGTCGACGGCCTCACCGCCGCCGTCCGCGCCCACGGCATCGACGCGCCGATCTTCCTCAGCCAGAACGACGGCACCCTCATGGACGAGGACTTCGTCCGGCGCTACCCGGTCGCCACGTTCGCGTCCGGCCCGACCAACTCGATGCGCGGCGCAGCGGCGACGAGCGGCTTCGAGTCCTGCGCGGTGGTCGACATCGGGGGCACCACCTCGGACGTCGGCCTCCTCGTCAACGGCTTCCCGCGGGAGACGACGACCGAGGTGAAGGTCGCCGGCATCCGCACCAACTTCCGGATGCCCGACGTCCTCTCGATCGGGATCGGCGGTGGCAGCCACGTCGACCTCCCCGCCGCCGACGTCGGTCCCCACTCGGTCGGCTACAAGCTGACCGCCGAGGCGCTCGTCTTCGGCGGGAGCCAGCTGACCGCGACGGACCTCGCGGTCGCCGCCGGCCGGGCCGACATCGGTGACGCCTCCCTCGTCGCCCACCTCGACCGCGCCATGGTCGCTCGCGCCCTCGACCGCGTGGCCGAACGCATCGCCGAGGCCGTGGACCGCATGCGGACCTCCGCCGAGCCCATCCCCGTCGTGGCCGTCGGCGGCGGCTCGATCCTGCTGCCGGACGAGATCCCCATCTTCGGCGAGGTCCACCGGCCCGAGAACTACGCCGTCGCGAACGCCATCGGAGCATCCATCGCCCAGGTCGGGGGCGAGATCGACAAGGTGCTCGCGGTCGACCCCGGCCGCCGCGACGCCATCCTCGACGAGGTCCGCCAGGAGGCCGTCGACAAGGCGATCGCCGCCGGCGCCAGCCCGTCGAGCGTCACGATCGTCGACTTCGACCAGGTCCCGATCCCGTACCTGCCCGGCAACGCCACGCGGGTCCGGGTCAAGGCCGTCGGCGACCTCCACATGGGGGCCTGACCATGGCCTGGACACTCGAGGCCGACCACGTCGCCGACCTCGCCCGCGGCGCGGCCGTGCTCGGCACCGGGGGCGGCGGCGACCCCCACATCGGGGCCCTCCTCGCGACCCAGGCGCTCGCGACCCACGGGCCGGTCACCGTGGTCGGCGTCGACGAGGTGCCCGACGACGCCCGTGTCGTCATGGTGGCGATGATGGGTGCGCCGACCGTCATGGTCGAGAAGCTGCCCTCGCTGGAGGAGGTCGTGACCCCGGTACGCGCGGTCGAGCCGTTCCTCGACGGCCCGGTCACCCACATCGCCTGCGCCGAGGTCGGGGGCGTCAACTCGACCATCCCGATCGCGGCGGCCGCCGCCCTCGGCCTCCCCCTCGTCGACTGCGACGCGATGGGCCGCGCCTTCCCCGAGCTCCAGATGGTCCTGCCCACCCTCTCCGGGGCCTCGGCGACGCCGCTGGCCTTCGCGGACGACAAGGGCAACTCCGGCGTCCTCACCACGGTGGACAACCACTGGGCGGAGCGGATCGCGCGCGTCGCCTGCGTCGAGATGGGCTGCTCGTTCATGATCTCGCTCTTCCCCCAGAGCGGCGCGCGGCTGCGCGAGACGATGGTGGCGGGCTCGCTCTCGCAGGCGGCCGCCGTGGGCCGTTCGATCACCGCCGCACGCGCCGCCAAGGAGGACCCGGTGGCCCGCGTCGTCGAGGAGCTGCGCGGACGCGAGCTGTTCGCCGGCAAGGTCGTGGACGTCGAGCGGGCGACCACGACCGGCTTCGCGCGCGGTCGTGCCCGGGTCGAGGGCGACGCCGGCACGCTCCGGCTGTCGTTCCAGAACGAGCACCTGCTCGCCGAGCTCGGCGACGAGGTCCTCGCGACGACCCCCGACCTCATCATGGTGCTCGAGCACGACTCGGGTGAGCCGATCACGACCGAGGGGCTCCGGTACGGGCAGCGCGTCCGCGTCATCGCCGCCCCCTCCGACGAGCGGTGGCACACGAGGGAGGCCCTGGCCATGGTCGGTCCGCGCTACTTCGGGTACGACCTCGAGCCACACCGCTTCGACGGAGCCCTGGAGGTGGCCTCGTGAGCTGGCAGATCACCAGGGAGGACCTGACCGACCTCGCGCGTGGCGCCACCCTGCTCGGGACCGGAGGAGGTGGGGACCCCTACATCGGGATGATGCTCGTCGACCGCGTCCTCGGTGACGGCGCCATCACCATCCTGGACCCGGACGAGATCGCGGACGACCTGTTCGTCATCCCGACCGCGCAGATGGGCGCCCCCACCGTCATGATCGAGAAGATCCCCGCGGGAACCGAACCCACGCTCGCGCTGCGCATCCTCGAGGAGCACCTCGGCCGCACCGCCGACGCGACGATGCCGATCGAGTGCGGAGGCATCAACTCGATGATCCCGCTCATCGTCGCCGCCGAGACCGGCCTGCCGGTCGTCGACGCCGACGGGATGGGCCGGGCCTTCCCTGAGCTGTCGATGGAGACCTTCGCCGTCTACGGCGTCCACGGGTCACCCCTGGCCCTCGCGGGCGAGCGGGGCGAGCGGGTCATCATCGACACCGGTGACGACGACCGCCAGATGGAGTGGCTCGCGCGTGCCGTGACGATCCGTCTCGGCGGCGTCGGGCACATCGCCGAGTACGCGATGACGGGCGCCGACGTGCGTCGCACGGCCGTGCCGCGCACCATCTCGATGGCCCTGGCTCTCGGTCGCGCGATCCGCCGGGCCCGCGAGGAGAAGCGCTCGCCGTTCGATGCCATCCGCGACACGCTGGCGACGACGATGTACACGCACGTGCGCACCCTGTTCACCGGCAAGGTCGTCGACGTCGACCGGCGCACCACCGATGGCTTCGCCAAGGGCGTCGCGCGTATCGCCCCGGCCGACGGCAGCGACGACGAGCTCGAGATCCGGTTCCAGAACGAGAACCTCATCGCGCTGCGGAACGGCGAGACGGTCGCGATCGTCCCGGACCTCATCTGCGTCGTCGACAGCGAGTCGGCCGAGCCCATCACCACCGAGGGGCTGCGGTACGGACAACGGGTCCGCGTGCTGGGCATCTCCACCCCGGACATGATGCGGACCCCGGCCGCGCTCTCGACCTTCGGGCCCGAGGCGTTCGGGCTCGCCGAGGAGTTCGTCCCGGTCGAGATCCTCAACTCCGACCATGCGGTGGCCGCGCCCTAGGCTGGTGCGGTGCCGCTGCTCCTGCACGCCGACGACCTGCCGGCGCTCGCCCGCGGGTTCGCGCTGCTCGGCTCGGGAGGGGGCGGGTCGCCGGAGGTCGCGCGCCTCGTCCTGGATCGAACGGCTGACTGGCCGATCGAGGTGCACGGCGTCGACGAGCTCGACCCCGATAGCCCGTGCGTCGCCGTGGCCTACGTCGGCTCGACGCTCCTCCTCGAGGAGCGGCTGCCGGACGAGGCGCCGTTCGCCCCGGCGATCGCCGCGGTCGAGCGGTGGCTCGGCGTCCACGGCTCCGTCGTGTGCTCCGTGGAGGGGGCCGGGCTGAACGGGCTGGCACCGCTCCAGCTCGCCGGGGAACGGCCCATCGTCGATGCCGACGGCATGGGTCGCGCCTTCCCCGACCTCGACCAGATCTCGCTCGTCGTCGACGACCTTCCCGACCTGGTCGCCGCGGTTCCCACGGGGGCCGGTGGCGTGGCCCTCGTCCACGCCTCCCGCCCCGAGGACCTCGAACGCGTCCTGCGCACCGCGACCTTGTGCAACGGGGGATGGGCGGGGCTCGCCGTCGGCGGGTTCCGTGTCGGTGACCTCCTCGAGCACGCCGTACCCCGGGGGCTCCAGCGCGCCCTCGCCCTCGGCCGGTCGCACCTCCAGGCCCACCAGCGGTCGCCGGCCGCGCTGGCCTCGGCGCTCGGCGGCACCCTGCTCGGGGTGGGACGGATCGTCGCGGGCGGACCCGAGCACGCCGCCGAGGACGTGCTGGTGCACGAGCTCCGGACCGAGGCCGGGGACGTGCTCCGCCTCGTGGCGCGCTCGGAGTTCATCGCCGTCGTGCGCAACGGTGTCGTCGTGGCCTCGAGCCCGACGATCATCGTCGTGCTGGACTCCGTGAGCCGCAGCCCGCTCGAGGTCGACGAGCTGGCACCGGGCAAGGACGTCGTCGTCCTCGAGCTGCCGGCACCGGCCTGGTGGGCGGCGGACCCCCGCCGGCTGGCGCGGGCCCGGCCCGCCCGTTGGGGCCTCGAGGGCCTGGAGGCCGGGTGAACCGTCGGTGAGCGCGGCACTGACCCTCGAGGCGCTGCTGGAGCACCCCGACACCGGCGGCCTGAGGCTGCTCGCCGGGAGCCGGGCCGTCGAGACCGCCTGGGCGAGCGTCGCCGTCGAGGTCGGCGAGGAGGACCTGCCGGAGTCGGTCGATGACGGGCTGGCCGTCCTCGTCGCCCCCGCCCCCTCCGCGTCCTGGCAGGTCGACGCCCTGCTGCGCCGGGTCCACGACCGCGGGTTCACCGGCATCGCCCTCACCGGACCCCCGGTCGGCGAGGGCAGCACGGTGCTCGCCGCTCGCCTCGGCATCGTCGTCCTCCACGTGGAACACCCCACCCGCCTGGCCCGGGCGTGCTGGCAGCTCCACGAGGCGCGCGACGCCCTCACCCTCGCCACGGTCCGCAGGATCGCCAGATCCATCGAGTACCAGGCGCACGACCTCGGCGACCTCCTGCATCACGTCGTCGCCGGCGTGGGCCGGGGCATCGCGCTCGTCGACCGTGACGGCGTGCTGCAGGCCGCCGGCGAGCCGATGCCTGCCTCCCTCCTGGAACGGGTCGACTTCGACCGCTGGCTCGACGTCGCGGAGAGCGCAGACGGGGTCGCTGCCTCGGTTCCCGTCCAGAGCCGCACGCGCCAAGGACTTCGGATCGCCCTGTTCGGGCCGGACGCCGGTGTGGCGCACCGCAACGCGCTGGCCACCGCGGTCGAGGTGCTCATGCCCATCGTCGCCGCCCGGCTCCTCGTCGACGAGGTCGAGTCGGTCAGCGACGTGTCCCGCGCCTCGGGCCTTCTCGGGGACTTCCTCGAGAGCCGCGGCGACACCAACCCCGAGGTGGAGCAGCGGATGCTGGCGCACGGCTGGCGGACCACCGGATACCACCTCGGGTTCCGCATGGTCGGTCGCGGCCGGGTCGATCCCCTCGAGCTGCTCCGGTTCGTGACGTCACGGCTGGCACCGCTCCCGGTCGACTCGCACGTGACGACCCGAGGAGTGGGCGTCATCGGTTGGTTGACCCTGCCCCGGGCCCCCAGCCCGGCCCTGGTCGCGCAACGAACCCGTGATCTCCACTCCGTGCACACGGCGACGCTCGAGACCTTCCCGGTGGCCACGGGGGTCGGTTCGCTCCGAGCGGGACCGGTCGGGCTGGCCGCCACCCTCGGCGAGGCGCGCGACGCCGCCCGGCTCGCGGCCGACCGGGCCCGTACCGGCTGGTTCGTCCCCATCGACAGCCTCGGCCTCGAGCAGCTGCTGCTCTCCTGGACGAGCAGCGACACCTTCGCCCCCGCGGCCGAGTCACTGCTCGCCCCCCTCACCGAGGCGGACCGCGAGACCCTCGCCGTCTACCTCGACGAGGAGTCCACGGTCATCGCCACGGCGCACCGCCTCGGGCTGCACCGCAACACCGTGAGCGCCCGCATCCAAAGGATCGAGACCATGCTGGGCGCCGACCTCCTGGACCCGCAGACGCGCCTCGCCCTCCAGCTGGCCTGCCGGGTCCTCCGCTGACCCGGTCGCTCGCATCGAACTCGAAGGGGAACTCCCGGCTCACCGGCGGCGCAGCCTCGATGCCCGGTCGAGGAGCCCGGCCACACCGCGCTGCTGCTCGCCGAGGCAGGCATCGAGGACGAGCAGGCCGGCGGTCGCCGTGGGGGTGGCCCACTGCAGGACCTGCAGCCGGGAGAAGAGCTCGCGGGCTCGGTGCCGGGCGGCCTCGTCACCGGTTGTCGGCGAGGATCGCGACGCCGCTCAGCACGTGCAGCCCGATCCCGACTCCCTGGACCGGACCCCAGCGGCGCCATCCCTCCTCCGCGATTCGGGACCGTTCGCGCGCGTCATCGCCCTCGCGTGACGCGGGGTTGAGTCCCACGGCCCCCATGAGGGAGCCGCCAACCAGGGCGGCGTTCGTCAGCACGTGAGTGGCGCGAACGGTCGTGCTCCAGACCGTCATGGGAAACCTTCGGGTTGTGGCGAGCCGTGTCCAGCCGGTCCGGCAGACGACGGTGCCTCGGGTTGTCGATGAAGCCTCTACCCGCCGTCGTCCAGCTCGTCGCGCAACGGCGGCAGAGCTTTGCCTTCGGGCTCAAGCAGACCGCGCCGATGGTCGTGACGATGGCCAGCGGTCTCGCTGTCCCGCTCGTGTGCTCCAGACCCACGCGAACGCGACCGTCCTCCTGGATGCCGCGGCTGCGAGCGAGCTGTCGACGCCCTCCTGGCCTCAGGAACGCGCGCGTGCCTCCGTGATCTGGTCGTAGCCGGGGATCCGCTCGGCCAGGGGGTTGCCGGTGAAGTTGCCGACCCACCCGTCCTCGTCGTGGAAGAAGCGGATGGCGGTGAAGTCGGGCTCGGTCCCCATGTCGAACCAGTGGGTCGTGTTGGCGGGGACGCTCAACAGGTCACCGGCCTCGCACAGCACGGCGTAGACCTTGCCCTGCGTGTGCAGGTAGAAGATGCCGCTGCCGGAGACGAAGAACCGCACCTCGTCGTCGTCGTGGGTGTGCTCGGAGAGGAACTTGTTCCTGGCCGCGGTCTTCAGCTCCTCCCACCCCGGGTCCTCGGTGGGGTGCAGCTGGACGACGTCGACGAGCACGTACCCCTCGGCCTCGATGACGCGGGCGACGTCCTCGCGGTAGCGGTCGAGGATGGCCTGCTGGTCACCGCCGGCGGCGAACTCCTCGGCCACCTCCCAGCGCTCGAAGCGCACGTCGATCTCCTTGAGCGCGACCGCGATGTCCTCGGTCTCCTCGGACTCGAGGACCTTCTCGGGGGCGTCGCCATCGGTGTACACGGTGAGCAGGGTCACGGGGTCCTCCTGGGTCGTCGGTCGGTCGGGTGGTTCACGCGGTCTGCACCTGGAACGACAGCAGCCACTCGAGCGATTCCGTCCGGTGACGGGCCTGGACCAGGTCCTTCCCCCACACGTAGAGGCCGTGGTCGGCCACGACCACGCCGGGCGTGGCGGGGTCGTAGGCGTCGTCGAACCGGTCGGCCAGCTCGGACATGTCCTGGCTGTTGGCGATGACGGGGACGAGGAGGTCGTCGTCGGCCGCACGGCCGAGGGCCTTCTGCATCTCCAGTCCCTGCACACGCACGCCACGTGGCCAGCGGCGGCCGGCGACGACGGCTGCCAGCGCATGGACGTGCACGACCGCGCCCGCGCCCGTCGCCGCGGCGATGTGGGCGTGGAGCGCGGCCTCGGCGGACGGCTTCCGCGGGGCCAGGCCCTCGACGGGGACCGGGAGGCCGGCGCCGTCCACGACCACGACGGACTCGGGCGTCAGCTCGGCCTTGTCCAGACCGCTCGCGGTGACCGTGACGCGCAGCGGGTCCGCGGCGACGACCTCGGAGAGGTTGCCCGAGGTCGCACGCATCCAGCCGTGGGCCGCGAGGAGCCGAGCGGTGTCGGCCATCCGCGCGCCCGCGGCCAGGGCCGCGTCGCGGTCGACCGTCATGACGCGCCCCGGTCCAGGGTCACGGGGAGGAGGATGACGTCGGCGAAGGACGCCACGACGGGGTGGGAACCGAAGTCGGCGTCCTCCTGCGGCTCGCCGCTGCGCGCGACGCCGACGGTGACCCAGCCCGCCTCCGCCGCGGCGTCGAGCTCCGCGGGGACGTCCGAGAGGAAGACGAGGCCCGCGGGGACGCCGAGTGCGTCGGCGATCCGCCGGTACGACGCCGCCTCCCGCTTGGGACCGGCGTTCGCGGTGTCGAAGTAGTCCTCCACCAGGTCGGACAGGTCGCCGACGTCGGTGTGCCGGAACCAGGGCCGCTGGCTCGCGACCGATCCCGACGAGAAGCACGCCAGCCGGACGCCGGACTCGTGCCAGGCGCGCAGCGCCGGTGCGACGTCGTCGAAGAAGGGCGCGACCAGGTCGCCGGCCGCGAACCCCTCGGCCCAGATCTGCCCCTGCAGGGTCTTCAGCGGGGTCGCCTTGACGTCGGAGTCCATCCACCCGTGCAGGACACGGACCAGGTCCTCGACCGGGGTGTCGTCCGGCAGGCCGGCCTCGCGTCGCACGTCCGCGACGGCGCGGCGGACGACCGGGTCGTCGCCGTGGTCCCTGATCCACGGACCGAGCCGCGGCCGGGCGTGGTCGTAGAGTGTCCCGAGCACGGCGGACGTGGGGCTGACGGTGCCCTCGATGTCGAGGACGACGCACCCTGCCGTCACCTCGACGGGCTCGGCTTCGGACGGGGTCATGTCTCCTCCGGGGACGGTCTCGGCGAGCGACGGCCACCCTGACGGTGTCGTCAATCGCTCCGGCGTGGCGGGCAGGCCTCGACAGGAGGTTAACCGTCCTCGGCACGCAGACGGCCGGGGCGGGTCGCCGCGTCAGCAGCCATCGTCCTGCTCCGTCCGCACGCGGACGAACGCGCCGACCACTGCCTGCCGCTCGTCGTCGACCGCTCGGGGTCCGGCCCGCGCCAGCCGGCCCGGGCCATCGATGCGCCCTCGCGGCCGGGATCCCCTGCTACCCTCGCTGAAACCATTTAGCAACCAGAGGATCAGACGTGAACCCAGGTGTCGACCCGGCCGGCCGGTCCCCCCGTGACGACGGGCGCCCGGCCCTGCACCTCACCCCCCCGTCGGGGTGGCTCAACGACCCCCACGGGGTCGTCCACCGCGACGGCGTCTACCACCTGTTCCACCAGGCGGTCCCCGACCGGCCCTCGTGGGCGCCGGAGATCAGCTGGGGACACGCCACGTCGACGGACCTCCTCCGGTGGGAGCACCAGGGGACCGCCCTCGTGCCGGCCCCCGACGAGACCGGCTGCTGGACGGGCACCCTCGTCCTCGATGCCGACGGCAAGGCGGTGATCCTCTACAGCTCCACCCGGGGGCCCGACCTCGAGCGTGCTGCGGTCCGCACGGCCGTCCCGGACAGCGACGACTGGCGGCGGTGGACCAGCGGCGACCGGGTGCACCTGCCCCTCGACGACGTGACCCGCGAGCGCATCGCGGTGTTCCGCGACCCCTCGGTGCGGCGTGAAGGCAGCGGCTGGCGGATGGTCGTCGGCGCCGGCTTCACCGACGGCAGCCCCGTGGTGCTGACGTGGCTGTCGGACGACCTGGCGACCTGGACCTACGCGGGCGAGCTCGCCGTGGGAGTACCGCGCAACGACGGCCCCTGGCTCGGCACGGCCTGGGAGTGCCCACACCTCGTCGAGGTCGACGGGCACGAGGTCCTCCTGACCAACTCGTGGATGGACGGCATCACCGGGGAGGCGCTGGCCGCGGTGGGCCGCCTCGAGGACGGCCGGTTCGTCAACTCGCGCTGGACCCAGATCTCGCACGGCGGCGGCCACTACGCGGCGACGGTGTTCCGCGACGCCGAGGACGCACCCTGCGTGATCTTCTGGATCCGCGGCGTCGCCGACCTCGATGCCGGGTGGTCGGGCGCGCTGAGCATCCCCTACCGGCTCGGGGTCGTCGACGGGTCGCTGCGGCTGAGCCCGCACCCGGACGTCGTGGCCGCCGCCGGAGCCGCCGCGGCCGAGGACGGGCTGGTCCTCGTCGACATCGACGCGCTGAGCGGCACGCCGCACGGCCAGGTCGAGGTGACGACCGGCCGGGACGAGGTCATCGTCAACGTGGGAGCCACGCACGTCCGCCTGCCCGCCCACTACGGGGAGGCGGTCGGCGACCTCACCGTCATCCTCGACGGGCCCGTCCTCGAGGTCTGCACGGGAGCGGCTGTTGCGGGATCCCAGCTGTCGCGCTGAGGCGGTCAGGCCAGCGACGCGATGGACCCGCGGACCTGGACCTCCATGGGGACCAGGTGCTGACCCTCGGGGGTGTCCGTGCCGAGCAGCAGCTCCATGGCCCGGCGCCCCATCTGCTCGTAGTCCAGCCGGGCCGTCGTGAGCCCCGGTCGCATGTAGGACGCGATCTCGTCGTCGTCGAACGACGCGATCGAGACGTCCTGGGGCACCTCGAGTCCCGCCTTCTGCAGGGCCTGCTGGGCTCCGAAGGCGATCCGGTCGTTGAGGCAGATGAGGGCCGTGAACGGCGTGCCCGACCGCAACAGCTCGCTCGTGGCGTCGTACCCGTGCCACGGCTCCCACTCCTCGAAGTCGAGGACGGCGACAGGGTCGACCCCGGCGTCCCGCAGCGCGGCGTTGATCCCCTCGAGCCGGAAGGGGATCGTCACGGAGATCCGCGGGTCCGAGCAGGCGATGGGGGCGTTGCCGATGATGGCGATGCGCCGGTGCCCGGCATCGAGGAGGCTCTGCGCGATGGCGCGCCCGGCGACCTCCTCCGCCGGCAGGACCGTGGCCTGGAGCGTGTCGCTCGTGCAGTTGACCCCGACGGTTCGGATCGTGGCCGGGAGGGGGCGCAGGTCGATCTGGCGGGCGGTGAGGGAGCCGAAGGCGATCCCCTCGACCTGCCGGTCGATCATGAACTCGAGGGCGTCCTCGAACCGCTTCGGGTGCTGGCCGGTCTCGGCGATGAGCACCCCGTGGTCGTGCTCGTCGGCCACGTCGAGCAGGCCGCGGATCATCGCGGAGGCGAACCGGGTGACCGTGACCTCGTCGGAGATGAACCCGATGGTGGTCGTGCGCCCCAGGCGGAGCGACCGGGCCGCCGGGTTGGGCCGGTACCGCAGCGCCTCCGCCGCCTCCTGCACCCGCGCGACCGCGTCCTCCGACAGCCGCGACCCCGGGCGGTTGTTGAGGATGAGGCTGACCGCGGTCTTGGACACCCCGGCGCGCGCGGCGACGTCGGCCAGGGTCACGCGCTTGGTCGACATGGGCAGGAGCATAACCGCCGATGAAACGGATTTAGCAAGGGGTTGTCGAAGGCCGCGGGCTCTGCTACGTTCTGCTGAAAGGTTTTAGCAACGGTGCTGGACCTGTCTCAACCGGAGGACGACATGCATCCCACTTCCCGCCGTCGCGGTTCGACGGCTCGTCGCGTCGTGGTCGGCCTGCTCGCCGCCGCACTTCCCGTCTCGCTCGCCGCCTGCGCCAAGGGCGGCTCCAGCGCGTCGTCGGGTGGAGGTGGCGGTGAGCTGACGATGTGGACCCACAACGCCGGCAACAAGGCCGAGCTCGCGGCGATCGAGTCGATCGTCGCCGACTACAACAAGAGCCAGACCAAGTACCAGGTCAAGGTCCAGGCCTTCCCGCAGGACTCCTACAACCAGTCCGTCGTGGCCGCCGCCGCCAGCAAGAAGCTGCCCTGCATCCTCGACATCGACGGGCCCAACGTGCCGAACTGGGCCTGGGCCGGCTACCTCGCCCCGCTCGAGGGCCTCGACTCCACGCTGTCGACCTTCCTGCCCAGCGTCATCGGCAAGTACGAGGGCAAGACCTACTCCTACGGGTACTACGACGTCGCCCTCGTCATGGTCACCCGCAAGTCGATCCTCGACGCCTACGGCATCCGGATCCCCACGATCGACCAGCCGTGGGCGAAGGACGAGTTCACGGCGGCACTGACGAAGATCAAGCAGTCCGGGAAGTACGCCAACCCGCTCGACCTCGCGACGAGCTTCACCGGCGAGTGGTGGCCCTACGCCTACTCGCCGATGCTCCAGAGCTTCGGCGGCGACCTCATCGACCGGAACTCGTACGAGTCGGCCGACGGTGTGCTCAACGGTCCGGAGGCGGTCGAGTGGGCGACCTGGTTCCACGGCCTCGTCGCGGACGGCCTCGCCCCGCTCAAGTCCGGCGCCGACCCGGCCAAGGACTTCATCAACGGCAAGACCGCGATCCTCTACAACGGCACCTGGACGGCCACCGACACCCGGACGGCCTTCAAGGACGACACGCTCTTCCTTCCCCCGCCGGACCTCGGCCAGGGCCCGAAGATCGGCGGCGGCTCGTGGCAGTGGGGCATCTCCGCCAACTGCCAGGACACCGCCGGGGCGCTCGACTACATGAAGTTCGCCGCCCAGGACAAGTACGTCGCCAAGGTCGCCGGGGACACCAAGAACATCCCCGCGACGGACGCCGCCGCTGCCACCGTCGCCGGCTACGGCCCCGACGGCGAGAACCAGATCTTCCTCGAGTACGCGAAGAAGTACGCGGTGCTCCGCCCGGTGACGCCCGGCTACCCGTTCATCGCCACCGAGTTCACCAAGACGGCGCAGGACATCATCAACGGCGCCGACCCCAAGTCAGCACTCGACCAGGCGGTCAAGAACATCGACGCCAACCAGAAGTCGAACGGCTACTTCAAGTAGGCCCACGTCCCACCGACACCGGGTCGCGGGGACGGCGCAGCGACGCCGTCCCCGCGACCGCCCTCATCGGCTCCAACCCGCAAGGAGGTCAACGATGACCACCACCCTCGACCGGCCGCGAAGCGAGACGCGGCAACGAACCGGCACCAAGAAGCGCTCGTCCAGGAACACCGCCCTGCTCATGCTCCTGCCGGCCGCGGTCCTGCTCGTCACGTTCCTGCTCATCCCGATCGGGCTGACCTTCCTCCTGGCGTTCACCGACGCCCGGCTCATCTCACCGCGACCGGCCGAGTTCATCGGCCTGGACAACTTCGCCCGGCTCTTCGAGGACGCGACGTTCTGGAAGTCCCTGCGCAACACCATCCTCTTCGCCGTGGTGATCGTGCCCTTCCAGTCGGCGTGTGCGCTGGGGCTGGCCCTGCTCGTCAACGTCAAGATGCGCGGCGTCAACTTCTTCCGGACGGTGTACTTCCTGCCCGTCGTCACGTCCATGGTCGTCGTGTCCATGCTGTGGCTGTTCATGTACCAGGACCAGGGGCTGATCAACCAGGTGCTCGCCAAGGTCGGCATCGACGGCCCCGACTGGCTCGGCAACCCCAACACGGCACTCATCGCCATCATCCTCATGTCCGCATGGCAGGCCATGGGCTTCCACATGGTCATCTGGCTCTCGGGGCTGCAGACCGTCGCGCCCGAGCTGTACGAGGCCGCCAAGCTCGACGGCGCCAGCACGTGGCAGGAGTTCCGCTACGTGACGTGGCCGGGCCTGCGCCAGACGCGCACCTTCATCCTCATCACCATCACGATCGCCGCGTTCTCGCTGTTCACCCAGGTCAACATCATGACCCAGGGCGGGCCGCTGGACTCGACGTCGACGGTCGTGCTCATGGCCGTGCGCACCGGCTTCCAGCAGCAGCAGACCGGCTACGCGTCGGCGATCTCCCTGGCGTTCTTCGCCCTCGTGCTGGTCGTCACCCTGATCCAGCGCCGACTGACCCGAGAGGACTGATCATGACCACCCTCCCCCACGTCGCGGAGACCGCGGTCGAGCCGGCCCACGTCGCCGGCGAGGACTCCACCTCCCAGCGCTCCTGGCGATTCGGTCTCGGGGTGGCCCTGCGGGTCCTCCTCTGCCTCGTCTTCGGGCTGCCGCTGCTCTTCATGATCGTGTCGAGCTTCAAGCCGGACGCCCAGATCTTCTCCGACCTCGACGGCGTCGGGGCGTTCCTGCCCGTCGGCGACCTGTCGCTGGACAACTACACCGGGGTCTTCGACCGCGTGCCGTTCGCGACGTTCATGCTCAACTCCATCATCATCTCGGTCGTCACCGTCGTCCTCGGCGTCATCGTGAACTCGATGGCGGCATTCGCCCTGGCGCGCATCAAGTTCCGTGGCAGCGGGATCGTCCTGGGCGTCATCCTCGCGACGCTCATCGTCCCCTTCGAGACCCTCGCGCTGCCGCTGCTCTGGTGGTCGAACAAGCTCCCCTTCTGGGGCCCCAACGGGTTCGAGGAGGGATGGCTGGACACCTACCAGGTGCAGATCATCCCGTTCATCGCCAACGCGTTCTCGATCTTCCTCTTCTACCAGTACTTCGACTCGATCCCGAAGGAGCTCGACGAGGCGGCGACGGTCGACGGTGCGGGGTGGTTCCGGATCTACCGCAGCATCGTCATGCCGCTCGCGGGTCCGGCCGTCGCCACGGTGGCCATCCTGACCTTCCTGCCCACCTGGAACCAGTACCTCTGGCCGCTGATGGCGGTGCAGTCCGAGGAGCTGCGTCCGGTCATGGTGGGCATCGACTACTTCAAGCAGCTGAACGTCTCCTGGGGCCAGATCATGGCCTACGCCACGATGATCACCGTCCCCGTCCTCATGCTCTTCGTCGCCTTCCAGCGGGCCTTCATCAACTCGATCGCCTCCAGCGGCGTCAAGGGCTGAACCGTGCTCCGACTGCCCGACGCGTGGGTCTGGGACAGCTGGCTCGTCGACGACGGGTCGACCTACCACCTGTTCTTCCTCTACGCGTCCCGCGCCCTCAAGGACCCCGAGGCCAGGCACCGCCGGGCCTCGGTCGGACACGCGGTCTCCGACGACCTCACCCGCTGGGAGCGGGTGGCCGACGCCCTCGTCCGCAGTGACGCGCCGGCGTTCGACGACCTGGCGATCTGGACGGGATCCGTGGTGCGCCACCCCGACGGACCGTGGTGCATGTTCTACACCGGCGCCACCGTCGACCCCGTCACGGAGCTCGTCGTCCAGACGATCGGGTGCGCCACCTCGCCGGACCTGACGACGTGGACCAAGGACCCCGGGCCCGTCCTGCGGGCGGACCCCCGGTGGTACGAGCTCGCCGAGGACGGGCACTGGCACGACGAGGCGTTCCGTGACCCGTGGGTCGTGGCCGACCCCGGCGGCGAGGGATGGCACATGCTCATCACCGCCCGGTCGGCGGACGGGCCGCCGGGTGCGCCCGACGACACCGTCGACCGCGGCGTGGTCGGGCACGCATGGTCGCCGGACCTCGTCTCGTGGGAGCTGCGCCCGCCGCTCACCGGACCGGGCCAGGGCTTCGGTGAGCTGGAGGTGTTCCAGCTGGCTCGCGTGGCCGGTCGCGACGTCCTCGTCTTCAACGGTCGCCGGGTCGCGAACCCCGCTGGGGCGCAGCTGCGTTCGGCGCCCGACCCCGGTGTCTGGGTCACCGCCGCGCCGTCCGTGACCGGGCCCTTCGACATCGCCGGCGCCCAGCAGCTGACCGACGGCTCGCTGTACGTCGGCAAGTTCATCGACGACCGCGACACCGGCGAGGCCAGGTTCCTCGCCTTCCGCAACGTCGTGGACGGGGAGTTCGTCGGCGAGATCACCGACCCGATGCGGGCGTCCTGGGCCGGTGACCGGCTCGTGCTGTCGACCCTCGACGGCGAGCCCGCGGTCCCGGACGTCGGCTGAGGACGCAGCGCCCGTCGACGCGCGTGCCGTCACCGAGTGACGCACGGCAGCGCGACCAGCCGGACGCCCCCATGGCCACCGCCGGGAGCCGCCGAATGAGGCGACGGCTCCCGGCGGTCCCTTCAGCCGGTTCGCGCAGCCTTCATCAGCCCACGTCCACGAGCGCGAACGACCTCGACGCTCCGGGTGTCCTCGGTCGACCCGGTCTGGTGCTCGTCGGTTCGCGGAGCCGCGGTTGCCCCGACGGGCTCTCGCGGTGGAGGGTGTCGGAATGAGCGAGGGATCGGCTGCGTCGGACAGCACTCCGGTGTTCTTCGTCGCCGGCGGAACCGGGATCTCCGCGGAGACGCTGGGGAACCTCATGCTGGCGCAGTTCCCGTCGGTGGCGTTCCAGCGGCGAAAGTTCCCGTTCGTGACGACGGTGGAACGGGCCCGCGAGGTGCGGGCGGTGTTCGACGAGGCGTGCACGGACTCGGTGACCCCGCTGGTCTTCTCCTCCGTCTCGGACGAGTCGGTCCGGGAGGTGCTGCAGGAGACGCGCGGCGCCTTCATCGACCTGTTCGGGTCCCACCTGCACACCGTGGAGCGGGTGCTGCGCGTCAACGCCACGCACGGTGCCGCGGCCCTGCACGGGTTGGGCGACACGCGGCGGTACGACGCCCGGATGAAGGCCATCGAGTACTCGATGGAGCACGACGACGGGGCGAGCCTTCGGCACCTGGAGGCGGCCGACCTCATCCTCGTGGCGCCGTCGCGGTGCGGGAAGACGCCGACGTCGATGTACCTGGCCCTGCAGCACGGCCTGAAGGTGGCCAACTACCCGCTCGTGGACGAGGACTTCGACACCGGTGACCTGCCGCGGCCGATCCGGGGTCTGGCCGACCGGTGCTTCGGGCTGCTGTCGACCGCGGCGCGGCTGAGCCAGGTGCGGGGGGAGCGCCGGCCCGGGTCGCGCTACGCGTCGCTCGCGCAGTGCAGCTACGAGCTGCGCCGCGCCGAGGCGCTGTACCGGTCCCACCGGATCCCGTCGATCAACTCGGCGTCGATGTCGGTCGAGGAGATGGCGGCCGTCATCATGCAGTCCAGCAAGCTCCCGGGCCTCCTGTGACCCCGGGGACCGAAGCGGCGTCCTCGCCGCCCGTCGAGAAGGAGCAGCCGTGAGCGGCAGCAGTGACAACGTGGCGTGGTTCGCCGACCTCGGGCTCGGCGACGTCGAGTCGGTCGGCGGGAAGAACGCCTCCCTCGGCGAGATGGTGCAGCACCTGGCGAAGGCCGGGGTGCGCGTCCCCGACGGCTTCGCGACGACGGCCGAGGCGTACCGGCGCTTCCTGGCCCACGAGGGGCTGGCCGACCGGGTCAACGCGATGCTCACCGCGCTGGACGTCGAGGACACCCGAGCCCTGGCCGACGTCGGGGGCCGGATCCGCGAGGCGGTCGAGGAGCAGCCGTTCCCGCCCGACCTCGAGGCCGAGATCCGGGAGGCGTACGAGCGGCTCGCCGGCGAGCAGGGGGCGGACGCGAGCTTCGCCGTGCGTTCGAGCGCGACGGCCGAGGACCTGCCGGACGCGTCGTTCGCCGGGCAGCAGGAGACCTTCCTCAACGTGCGCGGCATCGACGCGGTGCTCCTCGCCATCAAGCGTGTCTTCGCCTCGCTCTACAACGACCGCGCGATCGCCTACCGGGTGCACAGCGACTTCGACCACGCCGCGGTCGCGCTGTCGGCGGGCGTGCAGCGCATGGTCCGCTCCGACGTCGGCGCCTCAGGGGTGATGTTCACCATCGACACCGAGTCCGGCTTCCCCGACGCGGTGTTCGTCACGAGCAGCTACGGACTGGGGGAGGCGGTCGTGCAGGGCGCGGTCAACCCCGACGAGTTCTACGTCTACAAGCCCGCACTGGCCGCCGGTCGCCCTGCGATCCTCAAACGGGGCGTGGGCGACAAGGCCACGAAGATGGTCTACACCGACGACGCCGAGGTGGGGCGCACGACCGAGTTCGTCGAGGTCGACCCTGCCGAGCGGCCGCTGCTGTCGCTGACCGATGACGAGGTCACCGAGCTCGCCCGCTACGCGGTGTCCATCGAGGAGCACTACGGCCGGCCGATGGACATCGAGTGGGGGCGCGACGGCCTCGACGGGAAGCTCTACATCCTCCAGGCGCGCCCGGAGACGGTGAAGTCCCGGCAGGGCGGCTCGGTGCTGCAGCGGTACACGATGGTCGAGCGCGGCCCGGTGCTCGCCGAGGGCCGCGCCATCGGCCAGAAGATCGGCGCCGGCCCGGTGCGGGTCCTGGGGTCGGCCGAGCAGATGCACGACTTCGTCCCCGGCGAGGTCCTCGTCGCCGACATGACCGACCCCGACTGGGAGCCGATCATGAAGCGGGCGAGCGCGATCGTCACCAACCGCGGTGGGCGCACCTGCCACGCGGCGATCATCGCCCGCGAGCTCGGCATCCCCGCTGTGGTCGGAACCGGTTCTGCGACAGCCTCACTGGCCGACGGTCAGGAGGTCACCGTCTCGGCGGCCGAGGGGGACACCGGGCGGGTCTATGACGGTCTGCGCGAGTTCACCGTCACCGAGACCGCGCTCGACGACATGCCCGAGATCCCCGTGAGGATCATGATGAACGTCGGCACCCCCGACCAGGCGTTCGAGTTCTCCCGCCTGCCGCACCGCGGGATCGGCCTCGCCCGGCTCGAGTTCATCATCAACCGGCAGATCGGGATCCACCCCCGGGCGCTGCTCGAGCTCGAGGACCAGGAGCCCGGGCTGCGCGCCGAGATCGAGTCGCTCATCACCGCCTACGACAGCCCGCGTGACTTCTTCGTCCGGCGCGTCGCCGAGGGCATCTCGATGCTGGCCGCCGCGTTCGCTCCCGAGCCGGTCATCGTGCGGATGTCGGACTTCAAGTCCAACGAGTACGCCGGCCTCCTCGGGGGCTCGCGGTACGAGCCGCACGAGGAGAACCCGATGATCGGCTACCGGGGCGCCGCCCGGTACCTGTCGGCCGACTTCGCCGAGTGCTTCGCGATGGAGGCCGAGGCGCTGCGCCACGTCCGCGACGAGATGGGCCTGACGAACGTCAAGATCATGATCCCGTTCGTGCGGACCACCGAGGAGGCCGAGGGCGTCATCGACCTCCTCGCCGCGCACGGGCTGCGCCGGGGGGAGAACGACCTGCAGGTCGTCATGATGTGCGAGGTCCCCTCCAACGCCGTCCTCGCCGACGCCTTCCTCGACCACTTCGACGGGTTCTCCATCGGGTCCAACGACCTCACCCAGCTGACCCTCGGCCTGGACCGCGACTCCGCCCTCGTCGCCGGCGGGTTCGACGAGCGCAACCCGGCCGTCAAGCGGATGCTCTCGATGGCCATCGAGGCCTGCCGTGCCCGCGGCAAGTACGTCGGCATCTGCGGCCAGGGGCCCTCCGACCACCCCGACCTCGCCGAGTGGCTGCTCGACCAGGGCATCGAGTCCATGTCCCTCAACCCCGACACCGTCGTCGAGACCTGGCTGCGCCTCGCGAAGCACACGAGGGACGCCCGGGGCGAGGAGCGCTCCGACGCACGTGGAGCCGGACCGACCTGACCCACCGAGGGGTCGCGCGTCACGGCCGAGCGGCCTCCCCGGGCGTGCCCACGACGCCGGCCGGGGTCCAGCGCCTGACCGCGGACTCGGCCCGGCTGCTGACCAGGTGGATCCGGCAGGCCTCGATGGCCGCCTCGGCGTCGCGGTCGCGCAGTGCGGTGAGGATGGCCTGGTGCTCGGCGTTCATCCCGCGGACGTCGCCGTGCTGGCTCAGCATCCAACGCAGCCGTCCGGCGACCGGCTCGATGACCGACTCGAGGATGCGGCTGGCGGACTCCGCCACGAGGAGCTCGTGGAAGCGGGCGTTCTCGCGGACCGCCGTCGCGACCTCGCCGGCGTCGATGGCCGCGGTCGTCGCGTCGACCACCGCCTGGAGCCGGTCCAGCCCGTCGTCGTCGAGGGTCCGGACCAGGCGCCGGCACAGGACGTCCTCCAGGGCAGTCCGCACCTCGTAGAGGGTCTCGAGGTCGTCATCGCTGAGTCGGCGCACCACCATCCCACCGGTGGGGCGCTCCTCGGCGAGGCCTTCGCGTTCCAGGAGGCGCAACGCCTCCCGGACGGGGACCCGCGACACCTCCAGCCGACTCGCCAGCTGCCGTTCGACGAGCCGGCTCCCCGGCGGCAGCTCGCCCGAGATGACGAGCTCGCGGATGGCGTCGCGCACGCCCTCGCGCAGCGCCCCCGGATGTTTCCGGTCGGTAGCCATTGCCCCACCCCTCTCTTTTGGTATACCACTTAGGTATACCAAAAGGTCGACGCGGCGCCACCCGCCGCGCCGCGTCCTACCGAACACGAGGAGCCCCCCATGTGCCTGCACGACCACGACGCCGCCGTCGTCCACCCCGCGCCCGGTGTCGTCCGGCGCAACGTCCTGGCCGGGGCCGCGGCGCTCGCCGGCCTGTCCACCGCGAGCGTCCTCGGGGCACCGGCGGCCGAGGCGGCGTCGGGCGACGCGCCCCCGGCGCCGCGCTACCACGGTCGCCCGGCGCGTCCCGGGGCCCTGCTGATCGTCGGCGGGACCATGCTCGACCCGCTGACCGGCCACGTCACGCCCGACGCCGTCGTCGTCCTCGACGAGGGCGTCGTCGCAGCAGCCGGGACGCGCGACGAGACCCGTGCCGCGGTGGCCCGGGTGGCCGGACGGGCGCAGACCATCGAGGTCCACGGCAGGTGGGTGCTCCCGGGTCTGGTCGACGTCCACGTCCACGTCAACGCGCTCGCCGACGCGAGGGCGGTGTTGCGGGCCGGGGCGACCACCGTGCGCAGCGGGTCGTCCTCGTTCTACCAGGACGTCGCCCTCCGACCGCTCGTCGACTGGGCGCCCGGGTCGGTGCCGCGGATGCGCGCGGCCGGGGTGTTCGTCTCGCCGCAGCTGGGCGACACGGTGCTCGCCGATCCCGCCCTCGCGCCGCTGGCCGCCCTCGCGGGCGGGGTCCGCTCGACCTCGGACCTGGCCTACCTGACCCGGGTCAACCTCTCCCGGGGGGTCGACGTCGTCAAGACACGGGCCAACCCGCGCGCCGGCCTGCCCGAGCAGGACCCGACCGAGCTCGTCTACGACCGCGAGCAGATCGCCGCCGTCGTCTCGGCCGCCCGGGGGCGGGGTGTGCTGTGCCACGCCTACAGCGAGGCCGGCATCGACGGCGCCGTCCGGGCCGGGGTCCGCAGCATCGAGCACGGTGTGTTCGTCGGTGACTCCACCATCGACCTCATGGCCCGGCGGGGCACCTTCTTCACGCCGACCACCGCGGCGATCGTGGGCCTGAGCGAGTCGCCCAACCCGGTCCTCGCCGCGCGCGGCCGCGAGTACGTCCCGGTCCTGCAGGCGGCGATCCGCGAGGCCCACGCGCGCGGTGTCACGGTCGTGGCCGGGACCGACTCCTTCGGGACGGACGTCGACCCGATCGGGGTCGAGGTGCGCCTGCTCATCGAGGCCGGGCTGCCCCGGCTCGACGCGGTCCGCGCCGCGACCACCCACGCGGCGTCCCTGCTCGGGCTCACGGGCCAGGTGGGCCGTCTCTCCCGAGGTCACCGGGCCGACGTCGTCGTCGTCGACACGGACCCGCTGCAGGACGACCGTGCCCTCGAGCGGGTCTCCCTCGTGGTGGCCCAGGGCGTCGTCGCCCGCAACGAGCTCTGACGGCGGCCGCCTCGGGGCCGGTCAACCTGCGAGGAGCAGGCCCTCCGGGAGGGCCTCGAGCCTGCGTGTCAGCGATGGCGGGGGCGGGACGTCGCTGACCACCCCGGAGATGGCGTCCCACCCGCAGAGCAGCACCGGGGCGGAGGCAGCGAACTTGCTCTCGTCCACGAGGAGGACGGTGCGCTGCGCGATCGACATGAGGGCGAGCTTGGTGGGCCGCTCGTGGTCGGTGGAGACGTAGATGCCGTGCTCGTCGGCGGCGGCTGCGCCGAGGAAGAGGGTGTCGACGCGCAGGCCCCGCATGGACTCCACTGTCCGGGGCCCGATGAAGGCCTGGCTGTCGAGGAGGAGCTCGCCCCCCAGGCCAACGAGCCGGCTCATGCCGCGGGCCAGCGCCAACTGCATGACCGGCACCGAGTGCGTGACGACGGTGCCCCGGAAGTCCTCGGGGAGGGCTTGCATCGCGGCGTAGGTGGTCGTGCCGGCGTCGATGGCGACGGTGGCCGACGGTGACAGCGAGCGGGCTGCCACCATGCCGATGGCCTGTTTGCCGGGCGCGTGCTCGTGCGCGCGGCTCGTGAACGCCGGGGAGTGGAGGGCGGGGCGCAGGCCGCTGACGCCGCCGTGCACGACGCGGACGCGGCCCTCGCCGGCCAGCTTGCGCAGGTCCCGCCGGATCGTCATGTCCGACACCCCGAGGCGCCGGGTCAGCTCGGTCACGGAGACGAAACCGGCGTGCTCGACGCTCTCGAGGATGCGGCGGCGCCGCTCGGGGGCCGAGCCCCCGGGCTCGAGGTCGGGCGTCTTGGGAGGTCCGGGCACCGTCCCAGCATAACGGGAGACAATCGACATCAAGGTGTTGACTTTCCAACATCTAGAGATAAGATTGCAACATCGTCAAGCGATCGGTGCAAAGGAGTACTGAGCGGATGGTCCACGGTCAAGGCGTCGAAGCGGTCTTCGTCGGAGTGGCGACACTGGACGCCATCGCGCTCGTCCCGAGCTTCCCGCACCCCGACGAGAGGGTCGTGGCCGACGAGGTCGTCTACGCCGGTGGGGGTCCGGCCGCCACCTCCGCCGTGGTCGCGGCGCGCCACGGCGTCCGCGCTGCCTTCGTCGGGACCGTCGGGGACGACGCCAACGGTCGCGCGGTGCTCGCGGGCCTGGAGGCCGAGGGCGTCGACGTCTCCGGCGTGACCGTCGTCGCCGACGCGGCGACGGCGGCGAGCGTCGTCGTGGTCGACCGCACCCGGGGGACCCGTGCCATCTGCAACCGGCCGGCGCCGCGCCTGGACATCACGCGGGGCGCGGCCCTCATCGCGCGGGCGCCCGTCGTCCACGTGGACCACGCCGGCTGGGAGCCGGTGCACCGCTCCGGCCTCGTCCAGGCCGGGCAGCTGCTCTCGGTCGACGCGGGCAACGACATCCCCGGCTTCGATGCCCGCGGTGTCGGCCTGCACGTCCCCACGGTCGAGGCGCTCGCCCGCCGCCATGGCGCCGGGCGCAGCGTCGAGGACCTCCTCGCGGCGTCGCTCGCGGAGGGCTGCGACACCGTCGTGGCGACCGACGGGTCGCGCGGTTCGTACGCGCTCACCTCGACCGGCCGCTCGGCCCACGCCCCCGCGCACCGCGTGGAGGTCCTCAGCACCCTCGGCGCCGGGGATGTCTTCCACGGCGCCCTCGTCACCGCCGTCGTCCGCGATCTCCCGCTCGAGGAGCAGCTGGCCTACGCCAACGTGACCGCCGCCCTCTCGTGCCGCGGCCTCGACGGAAGGTCGCGAATCCCGGACCTGGCGGAAGTGCTCGAGGCACTCACCCCGGCCCCCGACCCTCAGGGGTCGTGAACCACCCACCCTGCCCCCGGCCGTCCGAACCGTGTCCGCAGCGACCCAGAACCCAGGAGAACCGATGACCGACCCCACCACCGCGACCACGCCCGCCACGCGACACGGGCTCGAGGCCGTGGCGCGCCCCGGTGGCGGCTTCGCCATGCTGGCCGTCGACCAGCGCGAGGCCATGCGGGCGATGTTCGCCGAGCACCAGAGCGCGCCCGTCACCGACGAGCAGCTCACCGACTTCAAGGTCGCCGCCACGCGCGTCCTCACCCCCCACGCGTCCGCGGTGCTCGTCGACAAGCAGTTCGCCTTCGACGCCGTCGTCGACTCCGGGGCGGTCGCCCCGTCCTGCGGCCTCATCGCGGCTGCCGACCACTTCATCGCCGGCAACGGCGAGTTCGTCACCGCCGTCGAGATCGACCGCGCCGTCGACCCGGCCGCGGTGCGTGACCAGGGTGCGGTCGCGATGAAGCTCCTCGTCATCCACCGCCCTGACGAAGCGGCCTCCGGCCGCATCGAGATGGTCGAGGAGTTCGTCGACCGGTGCCGCGCCGCCGGGCTCGTCAGCATCATCGAGCCCGTGGCGAAGGCTCCGCGCGGCGGAGGGGCATGGGACTGGGACACCTGCGTCGTCGAGGCCGCTCGCGAGCTCGGCTCGCTGGGCGCAGACCTCTACAAGGCCGAGGTGCCGCGCAAGGGCCAGGGCGACGAGGACGAGATCCGGCGCGCGTGCGCCGAGATCACCGCGGCGGTGTCCTCCCCCTGGGTCGTCCTCTCTTCGGGCGTGCCCGCCGAGCTCTTCCCGCGCGCCGTCGAGCTCGCCTGCCGCGAGGGCGCCTCGGGCTTCCTCGCCGGCCGTGCCGTCTGGGCCTCCGTCATCGGCAGCGCCGACCTCGAGCGCGACCTCCACGAGGTCTCCGTGCCGCGCCTGCAGCGCCTCGGCGAGCTCGTCGACGAGCTGGTTCGGCGATGACGTCGCTCGCCGCCGCCCCGCGGGTCGTCGTCGTCGCCACCGCCAGGCCCACCTTCCGGGTCGACGTCGCCGAACGGCTGGCCACAGAGGCACGCGCGCTCCTCACCGAGCTCGGTGCCGAGGTCACCGGTCCCGAGGGCCTCGTCATGACCCCCGAGGACGTCGCCGCCGCCAAGCCCTTCCTCGCGGTGCCCGCCGACCTCGTCGTCAACGTCTGCGCCTCCTTCTCCGACGCGACCCCGGCCCTCGAGCTCTACGGCGAGCTCGACCAGCCCGTGCTGCTGTGGTCCTTCCGCGAGCCCGGGCCGGTGGGTGACCGGCTGTGGCTGAACTCCATGTGCGGCGCCAACCTCTTCGGCCACGCCCTCGTCGTGCACGCCGGCAGGGCCCCCCGGCTCGTCCACGGCGACCCCCACGAGGAGGGGACCCGCCGCACCCTCGAGGCCGCGCTCCGGGGTCGGCTGCCCGAGGTCGTCCCGGCACCCACGGCAACCGGCCCGCGGGCCGACCGGACCGCCGCCGAGGCCGTCCTCGCCTCGCTCGCGGGGCGCCGGCTGGGCCTCGTCGGGGACGCGCCCCCGGGGTTCACGCCCAGCCAGTACGACGGTGACCTCGTGGCGCGGCTGTTCGGAGTCGAGGTCGAGCAGATCACCGTCGACGACATGTTCTCCCGGGTCGCAGACGTCGACGCGGACGACGCGACGAGCGAGCACGGCCAGGCCCTGGAGGCCCAGCCCAGCCTGGGCACGGTCGACCAGGGACAGGCGCTCACCTCCGCGCGGATCACCACCGCGATGCGTGGCTGGCGCGACGGCCGGGACCTGTCGGGGATGGCGATCCGGTGCTGGCCGGAGTTCCCGACCCAGCTCGGCGCCTGCCCGTGCTCGTCCCTGTCCCGTGTGGCCGACGAGGGCACCCCCACCGCGTGCGAGCGCGACGTCTACGGGGCCGTGACCATGCTCCTCATGGAGGCGGCCGGTTCCGGCACGACCTACCTCGTCGACACCGTCGAGCTCGACGCCGACCGCGACGTCGTGCGGCTCTGGCACTGCGGCGCAGCCGCGACCTCGCTCGCCGCCGACCCCGCGGAGGCGACCCAGACGACCCACTGCAACCGCAAGCTCGGCGTGGCCGGCAACTTCCCCCTGCGCACCGGACCGGTGTGCATGGCCCGGCTCACCGAGGACCCCTCCCGCCCGGGACACCTCCGACTGCTCCTCGCCGCCGGCGAGTCCGTCGCGGAGCCCAACCGCTTCCAGGGCAACACGGCCGCCGTCCGGCTCGCCACCGACGCGACCACCTTCGTCACCGGCCTCGTGACCGGTGGCTTTCCCCACCACACGGTGCTCGCGTGGTCCGACGTCCGTCCGCAGCTGCGGGCCGTCGCGGACCTCGTCGGGATCCCCGTCGTGGACTGGGGTCTTCCCTCAGGAACCGAAGGAGACAACGATGTCTGACCAGTTCTCGATCGACCGCCGCCGCTTCCTCCATGGCCTCGGCGCCCTCGGCCTCGGCGGGGCGCTCTCGGCCTGCGTCGGGCCCACCATCACCACCGGGGGCGCGAGCGGCGCCGCGACCACGGCCGCCGACGCCCTCGCCCCCGTGTCGGCCGAGAAGGCCACCGGCACCGTCTCCTTCGCGCACTGGCGCGCCGAGGACAAGGCGGTCTTCGACACCCTCATCGCCGCCTTCCGCAAGGAGAACCCCGAGGCCGACGTCATCCAGGACATCGCCCCGTCGAACGACTACCAGAGCACCGCCCTGCAGAAGATCAGGGGCGGCAAGATCGGCACGGCCTTCGTCGCGTTCCGCGGCGCCCAGTTCGTCGCGATGAACAAGGCCGGCCTCTACGCCGGGCTGGGGTCCCAGCCCTTCATCGACGGCTACTTCGCCGAGCTGATCAAGGCCGGTCAGGCACCGAACCGCGCCCAGATGGGCCTGCCCTACCAGCTGGTCTTCAACATGCCCCTCTTCAACGAGGACGCCTTCGAGTCCGCCGGGGTCAGCGAGCTTCCCGGTGACTGGGACGGCTTCCTCGCCCTGTGCGAGACCCTCAAGGGCAAGGGGCTGACCCCCATCGCCTGGCCCGGCGGCGAGCCGGCCAACGCGGGCCAGCTCATCAACTCGATGGTCATGAACAACATGCCGAACGACACGGCCTTCGCCGACATCGAGGCCGGCGCCGCCAAGGCCACCGACGACTGGTTCCTCGGCACGCTCAAGCAGTACCAGCAGCTGACGCCGTACTTCGGGTCGAACTCCACGGGCACGAGCTCGGAGCCGCTGCAGCAGCTGTTCGCCAGCGGCAAGGCCGGGATGCTCGCGACGGGCTCGTTCCACATCAGCGCGGTGCGCAAGCTCGGTGCCGAGTTCCCCATCGGTCTCATCGCGCCGATCACCGTGTCGGCCGACCGCGCCAGGTACGAGGGCATCTACAACGCGACGTTCATCCTCGGGGTCAACACCGCCGGCACGGGTCAGGCGGCCGCCCTCAAGTGGCTGGAGTTCCTCTCCGACCCGGTCAACGCGGCGGTGTACGCCAACGGGACTGCCCAGCACGTCACCGTCAAGGACGTCGAGTACACCAACGCCGACCTCAAGCACAACGCGCCGTGGCTGGAGAAGAAGACGATGCTGGCGCCGCGCTTCCAGTTCAACGACCTCGACATCCGGGCCGCCGTGGAGGCCGCGTGCGTCGCGGTCGTCTCGGGAACCTCGCCCGAGCAGGCGGCCGACGAGGCCCAGGGCATCATCGACCAGAAGCTGCGCTGACCATGTCGACCACGCTCGTCCCCGCGGGCCCCGCCACGCGAGCGCGCACCCGGACCGCGCGGCGCTCGCGTGGCCGGGGACCCCAGAGGGCCCACCCGGCGCTCTGGCTGTTCCCCGTCCCGGCACTCGTCCTCTACATCACATTCTTCGTCGCCCCCACGGTCCAGGGAGTCGTCTACTCCGTCACCGACTGGGACGGCTTCAGCCCCACAGCGCGGTTCGTCGGTGTCGACAACTTCGTGAACATCGCGACGAACGACTCCCTCTTCCGCAACGCACTGGGCAACAACCTCAAGTTCATGCTCGTCGTCGTCGTCTTCCAGACGGCCTTCTCGCTCGCGCTCGCCGTGTTCCTCTCCAAGAACAGCCGCTCCTCCGTCGCGCTGCGGTCGATCTTCTTCTTCCCGACGATCCTGTCGAGCGTCTCCGTCGCCTTCGTCTGGAAGTTCGTCTACGACCCCAACTTCGGTCTCATCAACTCCGTCCTCGGGGCCGTCGGCCTCGACCGGTTCCAGAGCGCCTTCCTCGGCAACGACACCCAGGCCATCTACTGGGTCGCAGTGACCCAGGTGTGGTTCCACGTCGGGCAGATGATGATCATCTACATCGCGGGGCTGCAGCAGATCCCCGCCGAGCTCTACGAGTCGGCGCAGACCGACGGCGCGAGTCGGTGGCAGCAGTTCCGGCACGTCACGCTGCCGATGGTGGCCCCCGCCACCGCCGTCGTCATGGCGTACACGACCGTCCAGTCGTTCAAGGCCTTCGACCTGATCCTCGGGCTCGGGGGCAACCCGCCCAAGGGCTCGCTCGACATCTTGTCGACCCGCATCTACTCGGGCTTCGCCAACTCCCAGTTCGGCTACGCCGCGGCCGAGTCGCTGGTCTTCATGGCGTTGATCGCCGTCATCACCTGGATCCAGCGCCGGTCCGTCAAGGCAAGCAGCCCGGACGCGTGAGGAGAGAACCGTGAGCTACACCCTGACCCGTCGCGCCGTGCTCGGCGTCTACGCCGTCCTCGTCGTCGTCCCCCTCGTCGTGGTCGTCTTCGGCTCGTTCAAGACGAGCCAGGCCCTGTTCGCCTCACCCTTCACGCCGCCCACGGACTGGCAGGGCGGCAACTACCAGAGGGTCGTCGGAGAGTCGGGCCTCGGTACCGCGTTCCGCAACAGCGTCATCGTGACCGGCCTGTCGGTCCCGCTCACCCTGTTCGTGTCCAGCCTCGCCGCGTACGGGATCAGCCGGACCTCGGGGTGGAGGAGCGCCCTGCTCTTCGGGTTCATCGTCCTCGGGATGGCGGTGCCGGCGCAGGCGAACATGATCCCCCAGTACGTGCAGTTCGAGACGTTCGGCCTCACCAACTCCCTCGTCGGCCTCGTGCTCATCAACATCGTCGTCACGCTGCCGATCGCGGTGTTCATCCTCACCGGCTTCCTCAAGACCCTGCCCAGGGAGCTGTTCGAGGCCGCGTCGGTCGACGGGTCCGGTCCGTGGCGCACCTACCGCTCGGTCGTGGTGCCGGTGTCGGTGCCCTCGCTCGCCGCGACGGCGATCTTCCTCTTCGTCATCCACTGGAACGACCTGCTCTACCCGCTGCTGTTCATCAACGAGGCGGACAAGCGCACGATCCCTGTCGCCCTGCTCTCCTTCCAGGGCGAGTTCCTCACGGACTACCCGCTGCTCTTCACCGGTGTCGTCGTCGCGTCGGCCCCGATCGTCGTGACCTACGTCTTCCTGCAGCGCTACTTCGTCGCCGGCATCACGGCCGGTGCCGTGAAGGGGTGAGCATGGAACCCACCACAGCCGCGGCGACCGCCCTCCTGCTCCGTCGGGTCGGGGAGGCCACGCCCGACGACACGGGCACGACCGTCCGTCTGGCGGTCGACGGCCTGCCCGGGGTCCAGCTCGGGGTCATGCCGGGCTGGCTCACCGGTGAGCCGCTGGAGGCCCAGGGTGTCGAGACGCAGATGCCCAACCTGCCCGAGATCGACCTGCCTCCGACCGACGTCACCGCGTTCGAGGTCGTGGTCACCGCGCCGCAGCCCGACTGCCTCCGGCTCGTCCTCGCACCGGCGGGCGCGCCGACGCTCACCGACGACGGGACCGGCCTCGGGATCGTCCTCACCCCGGCCCCGGAGGTCCAGCAGCTGCGGGTCGAGGACGGTGGGACCCACGTGGTCATCGAGTCGCCCACCCTCCGCCTCGAGGTCGGGCGGGCCCCGTTCACCCTGCGGCTGGTCGACCGCGCGAGCGGGGCCACTGTCCTGCGCACGGCCGACCGCCTGCGCCAGGTCGCAGGGCTGCTCACGGCTCCCTCGGTCCTCGCCACCGAGGCGTCGACGACGCTCAACCTCGAGCTCGGACCCGACGAGGACGTGCTCGGCTTCGGGGAGCAGTTCGGACGCCTCGTGAAGAACGGCCAGCTCCTCACGCTGCGCAGCGAGGACGCGTGCGGCACCGGCACCGGGCTGGCCTACAAGCCGGTGCCGGTGTGGCACTCCTCGGCGGGTTACACGGGCTTCCTCAACACCGGAGCGGTCGTGACCGCGGACGTGGGGCATTCCCGCCCGTCAGTCCTCTCCCTCGGCGTCCACGACCGTGCGATCGACCTCTACGTCATGGCCGGACCCGACCCGGCGCGCCGCCTGACGGCCTACACCGCGCTCACCGGGCGAGCCGACGTCCCGGAGCCGTGGGCCCTGGGCTACTGGATGGGCCGCTGCCGCTACCACACGAGCGAGGAGGTCCTCGAGGTCGGACGCAGCGCCCGGGCGAACGGGGTTCCCATGGACGTCGTCCACCTCGACCCCGACTGGCTCGTCGTCGACCGCCTCAACACCGACTTCATCTGGAACGAGAAGCGATTCGGCCCGCGGAAGCAGTTCGTCGAGGACCTCACCGAGCTCTCGCTGCGCCTGTCGGTGTGGGAGCTCCCGTACCTCGACCCGGCGTCCCCGATCTTCGAGGAGGCCGAGCGGGAGGGCTACCTCGTCCGTCGCCTCGACGGGTCCCTCGCCGGCATCCAGAAGACCCCGACCCCGGACGGCCGGATGCGCGCGCTGGTCGACTTCACCAACCCCGCCGCGAAGCGGTGGTGGCAGGAGATGCACCGCGACTTCCTCGCCGACGGGGTCGCCGTCTTCAAGACCGACTTCGGCGAGGCGCTCCCGGACGACGTCGCCCTCTTCGACGGCACCCCCCCGCACCAGGCGCACAACCTCTACCCGCTGCGCTACAACGGGGCCGTCTCCGACGCCATCCGCGAGTTCACGGGGCGGGCCCCGCTGGTCTGGGGCCGCAGCGGCTGGGCGGGGTCGCACCGCTACCCCGGGCAGTGGGGAGGCGACGCGGAGTCGACGGTCGCCGGCATGCAGGCCACCGTCCGAGGTGGTCTCTCCTACGCCCTGAGCGCCCCCGGGTTCTGGAGCCACGACATCGGCGGGTTCTTCGGTCCGGAGCTGAGCCCGGCGCTGTACGTGCGATGGACCCAGATGGGCGCGCTGTCGCCGCTCATGCGGGCCCACGGGCTGCGTCCACGTGAGCCGTGGGCCTTCGGCGAGGAGGCCCTTCGGATCTGCCGCGACTGGGTGCGGCTGCGCTACTCGCTGCTGCCCTACCTCTGGCAGGTCGCCCGCGAGTCGGCCCGCAACGGCTGGCCCGTCATGCGTCCGCTCGGGTTCCACTACCCCCACGACCGTGTCGCCCGCAGCGTCGACGACAGCTTCATGCTCGGTCGCGACCTCCTCGTCGTGCCGGTGTTCGACGACGGCGACGCCCCGGTGGAGCGCACCTTCTGGGTCCCGGAGGGGGAGTGGTTCGACCTCCACGACGACAGCCGCTTCGTCGGCCCGGGCCACCACACCGTCACCGCCCCGCTCGAGCGGATGCCCGTGCTCGTCCGCGGTGGGGCCATCGTTCCCCGCGTCCCGGTCGACGAGTCCGTCCGGGCCGTCGATGACCTGGCCGGCACCCCGTGGACGCTGCATGCGTACGGCGACGTCACGGATGACGACCTCGCCGCCGCGGCGTCCTCGCTCGTGGGCTTCGGCGGCCTCCCGGCCGATCTCTCCGGACCCCCGGTGCGACATGTCAGGTGACCCCCGCTGGTCCGACCTCGGCGAGAAGCTCGCGGTGCTCGCTGATGTCGCGGCCCGTCTCGACCTCGACAGCCTCGTCGTCCGTGAGCCGGCTAACCTCACGTGGCTGCTCGGCGCGCGCGTCAACGTCCCGCAGACTCTCGAGACCGCGTGCCTCGACGTCGTCGTCCACGTCGCGCGGACGGACCGGGCGCCGTCCCTCGTCGTCGTGACCAACGCCATCGAGGCGCCCCGCCTGCGGCACCAGGAGCTGAGCGGGCTCGATGACGCGTGCGAGGTCGAGTGGCATGTCGTGCCCTGGTGGGAAGGACGGGAGAGCAGGCTTCCCACCGGCGACCGCGTCGGCAGCGACCGGGCCCTCCCGTCGGTCACGTCGGTCACCCACGAGCTGGCGCAGGCGCGCCGACGGCTCACCACCGACCAGCGGGCGCTGCTCGCCGAGGTCTGTCGTGACGGCGCTGCCGCGGCGACGGCGGCCGCGCTCGCCGTCAGCCCGTCGTCGACCGGGTACGCCGCCGCCGGGGTCCTCGCCCGAGAGCTCCTCGAGCGCGAGCTCGACCCCGTCGTCCTCCTCGTGGGCGGCGCACCGCACCTCGAGGCCCACCGGCACCCGCTCCCGGTCGCCGAGCCCTTGGGCGGCCGGGCCCTCCTCGTCGCGTGCGCCAGGCGCCGGGGCCTCATCGCCAGCATCAGCCGCGTCGTGTCCTTCACCCCGCCCGGCGCCGAGGAACGCGACGCCTACGAGCGGCTCCTGCGCGTCGAACAGTCCTTCCTCGACCACTCCGTCGTCGGGGCTCGCCTCGGCGACGTCGTGGCGTCCGGCTGTTCCGCCTACGAGACCCACGGGTTCGCTGCTGACGAGTGGCACCGCCACCACCAGGGCGGGCTCAGCGGCTTCGTGCCCCGGGAGTTCCCGGCGTCCCCCGGCAGCGACGACATCCTCGAGGAGGGAGCCGTCGTGGCCTGGAACCCCAGCGCCGCGGGCTGGAAGGTCGAGGACACCTGCCTCGTGCTCCCCGACGGCCCCCAACCCCTCGTCGACGACGGCACGTGGCCGACGCTGACCGTCGGCGGCCGCCGACGGCCCGACGTGCTCGTCCGCTGAGCCTCGACCACCCAACCCACCACCGAGGAGACCCATCGTGACCACCACCGCCCGCCACTTGGTCGCCGGCACCTGGGAGGAGAGCGACGCCGCGCTCGACGTCACCGACCCCGCGAGCGGCGCCGTCGTCGGCACCGTCGCCTGGGGTGACGCGGGCACGGCCCGGCGCGCCGCCGACGCCGCCGCCTCGGCCTTCGACGCGTGGGCCGAGCTGCCGGCCCGGCGCCGGGCCGACATCCTCCTCGAGGCCTCGCGACTCGTCGCCGAGCGCGCCGAGGACCTGGGGACGACGCTCGCCCGGGAAGCCGGGAAGCGCAGACCCGAGGCGGTCGGCGAACTGGCCTTCAGCGCCGAGTACCTCCGGTGGTTCGCCGAGCAGGCGCGCCGCCCCGGGGGGGAGGTCATCCCCCACGAGGCCGCCGACCGGCGTCACCTGACGATCACCCGCCCGGTCGGGGTCGTCGCGTCGCTGACGCCCTGGAACTTCCCCTGCTCGATCCAGGCCCGCAAGCTCGCGCCTGCCCTCGCGGCCGGCTGCACCGTCGTGGTCCGTGTGTCGGAGAAGGCGCCCCTGGCCGTTACCGAGCTCGTCCGGGCACTCGTCGACGCCGGCCTTCCCGACGGGGTCGTCAACGTCGTGCACGGACCGCCGCGCGAGGTGACCCAGGCGCTGCTGGACCACCACGCGGTGCGTGCGGTCACCTTCACCGGGTCCACGCCCGTGGGCCGCGAGATCATGGCGGGCGCGGCACGCCGTGTGGTCCGGCCGCTCCTCGAGCTGGGCGGTGACGCGCCGTTCGTCGTGTTCCCGGACGCTGACCTCGACGCGGCCGTCGAGGGAGCCCTCCTCGCCAAGTTCCGCAACAGCGGGCAGTCGTGCATCGCGGCGAACCGCTTCTACGTCCACGAGGACGTCCACGACGAGTTCCTCGCCCGGCTCGTGCCGCGGGTCGACGCGATGACGGTCGGCGACGGGCTCGCCGACCCTTGCCCGGATCTCGGCCCGGTCATCGACGACAGCCGCGTCGGGGCCGTCACGGCCCTGGTCGACGAGGCCCTCTCGATGGGGGCGACGCGACTCACCGCGGAGCGGTCAGTGCCCTCCGGCGGCAGCTTCCTCGCCCCGACCCTGCTCACCGACGTCCCCGACGGCGCCGGCCTCGCCACGACGGAGGTGTTCGGCCCGGCTGCTGCCGTGTTCCGGTTCCGGGACACCGACGAGGTGCTCGCGCGGGCCAACAGCACGGAGATGGGCCTCGCCGCCTACGTGTGGTCATCGGACGTGTCCCGGTGTTGGCGCCTCGGGGAGCGGCTCGAGGCCGGGATCGTCGGTGTCAACAACGCGCTGCCGTCGGTGGCCTTCGCGCCGATGGGTGGGGTCAAGCAGTCCGGTCTCGGACGCGAGGGGGCGGCGCTGGGCCTGGCCGAGTTCGAGGACGTCCGGTACCTCTCCCTGGGTCTCTGACCCGCGACGTGACGACGGAGGTGATGGTGGCGTGACGGCCGAGCTGGCGCTGCTCCCCCTGAGCGTGATGGCCGGGGCCCTGACGCAGCGGGTCACCGGCATCGGGTTCGCGCTCGTCTGCGCCCCGCTGCTCGTGCTCGTGGCCGGTCCGTTCGACGGGGTCCTGCTGGCGAACCTCCTCGGGCTCCTCGTCAGCGCCGTCGTGCTCGCCGCCCACTGGCGCGAGACGCAGTGGCGCAAGGGCCTGCTCCTCGCCGTGCCCGCGGTCCTCGCGATCCCCCCGGGTGCCTGGGTGGCCCGCACCGTCGAGGCCCCCCAGCTCATGGTCGTCATCGGGCTCACCGTCATCGTGGCGCTCGGGGCGGTCGTCCTCAGCGAGCGGGCCCGGGTCCTGCGTGGTCGGGGCGGGGCCGTCGTCGCCGGCGGCGCGAGCGGCTTCATGAACGTCACGGCGGGCGTCGGTGGCCCCGCCCTCGTGCTGTACGCGGTGAGCACGGGGTGGGAACACCGACGCTTCGTCGCGACCTTCCAGCTCTTCTCGATCCTCACGAACACGCTGTCCCTCGTCGCCAAGGGCGGCCTGCCGCAGATCTCCACAGCCGCCCTCCTCGTCTCGCTGCTGGGCCTGGGGCTGGGGCTCGCCGGGGGACAGCGGCTCGCGCGGCGGGTCGACCACGAGCTCGCGCGGCACCTGGCCATCGGCCTCGCCCTCGTCGGGGCCGCCTTCACCGTCGTCAAGGGAGTCCTCACGTGGTGAGCACCGGGTCCGAACAGCCGCGGGAACCGCAGCCGCCGTTCGTCGCGGCCGTGGACCAGGGCACGACGAGCACGCGGTGCCTCGTCGTCGACGCAACGGGCAGGGTCGTCGGGCGCGCGCAGCGTGAGCACGCCCAGCACCACCCGAGGCCGGGCTGGACGGAGCACGACCCCCTGGAGATCTGGGACCGCACGGTCGAGGTGACCGTCGGCGCCCTCGCCGACGCCGGCATCGGCCCGGCCGACGTGGTTGCCTGCGGCATCACCAACCAGCGCGAGACCGCCGTCGTCTGGGACCGCCACACGGGTGAGCCCATCCATCCGGCGGTCGTGTGGCACGACACCCGCACCTCCGAGGCCTGCGCCCGCCTCGGGGCGCGGGAGGCCGATCTGGTCCGCGAGGTGACGGGGCTTCCCGTCTCCACGTACTTCAGCGGCCCCAAGATCGCCTGGGTCCTCGACCACGTCGAGGGCGCCCGGGACCGCGCCCTCCGCGGTGAGCTCCTCGCAGGGACCGTGGACACCTGGCTCGTCTGGCGCCTCACGGGAGGACCGGACGGTGGCGTCCACGTCACCGACGTCACGAACGCCTCCCGGACACAGCTCATGGACCTGCGCCGGCTGTCCTGGAGCCCCGAGCTCGCGGCGCTCCTCGACGTGCCGCTCGACATCCTCCCCACCATCAAGAGCTCGTCGGAGGTGTACGGCGCAGGCGCGCCGGACGGTCCGCTCCCCGGGGTCCCCGTGGCCGCCGCACTCGGCGACCAGCACGCGGCCCTCGTCGGGCAGGCGTGCTTCGAGCCGGGCTCCGCGAAGAGCACCTACGGCACCGGAGGCTTCCTGCTGTGCAACACCGGCGGCGAACCGGTGACGAGCCGCCACGGGCTCCTGACGACGGTGGCCTACCAGCTCGGTGACCGCCCCGCGTGCTACGCGCTCGAGGGGTCGGTTGCCGTCGCCGGATCACTCATCCAATGGCTGCGCGACCGGCTCGAGCTGATCCGCGACGTCGCGGAGGTCGAACCGCTGGCCGCAGCCGTCCCGGACAGCGGGGGTGTCTACGTCGTCCCGGCCTTCTCGGGCCTGTTCGCCCCGCGGTGGCGCCCCGACGCTCGCGGCGTCATCGCCGGGCTCACGGCGTTCACGACGCGCGCGCACCTCGTGCGGGCCGCCCTCGAGGCCACGTGCTACCAGACCCGCGAGGTCGTCGACGCGATGACCGCCGACACCGGGCGCCCGCTCGAGGAGCTCAAGGTCGACGGCGGGATGGTGGCCAACTCCCTGCTGATGCAGCTCCAGGCCGACACCCTGAAGGTCCCGGTCGCCTCGATGGAGGTGACGGAGACGACCGCGCTCGGGGCAGCCTTCGCCGCGGGGCTGGCGGTCGACGTGTGGGACGGCCCCGAGGCGCTGGCCGGGCTGCGTCGACCCGGCCGGCGCTGGCTGCCCGATCCCTCCTCGCCGCTGCCCACCCGTGGCTGGCGCGGCTGGAACGACGCCGTCGACCGCTCCCTCGGATGGGTCCCGACCACCACCAGCGACCAGGAGGCATCGTGAACGCCCGTGACACCCTCGGCCCGGCCCACCGGACCACCGCGTGGCAGGAACTGCAGGACGGCTCCTTCGACGTCCTCGTCGTCGGCGGCGGCGTCACCGGGTCGGGGGTCGCCCTCGACGCGGCGACCCGCGGCCTGCGCACGGCGCTCGTCGAGATGAGCGACTACGCGAGCGGCACGTCGTCGCGCTCCAGCAAGCTCTTCCACGGGGGGCTGCGCTATCTCGAGCAGCTCAACGTGCGGCTCGTCCGCGAGGCGCTGCACGAGCGCGAGCTCATGCTGACCCGGCTCGCGCCCCACCTCGTCAAGCCGGTGCCCTTCCTGTACCCGCTCAAGGGTCGCGGGTGGGAACGGCCCTACGTCGGGGCCGGCCTGGCGCTGTACGACACGCTCGCGGGACGGAGCAGCCTCCCGCGTCACCGGCACCTCAGCCGCGGCGGGGCCCGCACGATCTGCCCCGCCCTCCGACCGGACGCCCTGGTCGGCGCCCTGCAGTACTACGACGCCCAGGCCGATGACGCCAGGCACACCCTGACGGTGGCGCGCACCGCGGCCCACTACGGCGCCGTGCTGCGCTCCTCGACTGAAGTGGTGGGGCTGCTGCGCGACGGCGGCCGCGTCATCGGGGCCGAGGTGCGTGACGTCGAGACGGGGGAATCGACGACCGTCCGGGCGTCGGTCGTGGTCAACTGCACCGGGGTGTGGACCGACGAGGTCCAGGAGCTCGCGGAGACGCGTGGACGCTTCCGGGTCAGGGCGTCCAAGGGGGTGCACCTCGTCGTCCCGCGGGACCGGATCAACTCCGAGACCGGGCTCATCCTGCGCACCGCCTCCTCCGTGCTCTTCGTCATCCCGTGGGGCAACCATTGGCTGGTCGGCACCACCGACACCGACTGGACCCTCGACAAGCTGCACCCAGCCGCAAGCCGGTCGGACATCGACTACCTTCTCTCACAGGTGAACTCGGTCCTCGTCACACCGCTGACCCATGACGACATCCTCGGTGTCTACGCCGGGCTGCGCCCGCTGCTCTCGGGGGAGTCCGAGGAGACGAGCCAGCTCTCGCGCGAGCACGCCGTGGCGCGACCCTCACCCGGGCTCATCAGCGTCGCCGGCGGCAAGTACACGACCTACCGCGTCATGGCGCGCGACGCCGTGGACGCCGCGGTTCACGACATCGACCGGCCCGTCGCCCCCTGCGTGACGGACCGGACGCCGATCCTCGGGGCCGAGGGGTACGCGGCGCTGAGCAACTCCCTCGCGTCACTCGCGGCGGAGTGGTCCCTGCCCACCTGGCGGGTGCGCCGGCTCCTCGACCGCTACGGCAGCCTCGTCGCAGAGGTGCTCGAGCCGACCCGGACCGACCCAGCCCTGCGTGAGGCGCTCGACGGCGCTGACGGCTACCTCGTGGCCGAGGTCCTCTACGCAGTGACCCACGAGGGCGCCCTCCACCTCGACGACGTCCTCACCCGCCGGACCCGCATCTCGATCGAGGTCGCCGACCGCGGGGTCCGGGCCGCCGACGCGGTGGCCGGCGTCGTCGCGCCGGTGCTCGGCTGGGACGAGGCCACGGTCGCGCGGGAGCTCGAGGCCTACCGGGACCGGGTGCGCGCCGAGCGTGAGTCGCAGACGCACGACGAGGACCTCGCGGCCGACAGCGCACGGCGCTCGGCCGCCGACCTGCGGTCCCGGGAGCGGGCACGGCACACGTCCTCGACCCGGTGACGACCCCTGGGCCCCGACGCTCGGAGGGTCACCCCCCGGGTCGTGCTGCAGAATCCTCGTCAGGTGGGGTGCGGTCGAGCCGCCCCGACGTGGCAGTGACCCGACGACATCGCCCCCGGACCCGTGAAGGAGGTCGTCATGCCGAGCGGTGACGAGTGGCCGACCCTGGAGGAGATCGCCCGGCAGGAGGAGCAGGTGGTCCTGCCGGCGCTCGACGAGGACGTCGCGTACGCGCTCGGGCAGCGCGCCGTGGCGGCGGCCCGCGACGAGCGGCTGCCGGTCGTCGTGGGGCTGTGGCGCGGTGACCACCAGCTCTTCCACGCCGCACTTCCGGGATCCACCGCCGACAACGACGCCTGGCTGCGCCGCAAGGGCAGGGTGGTGATGCGCTTCGAGCGCTCCTCCCTCGCCCTGGCACGACTGTGCAGGGACCAGGGCACGACGTTGACGGAGAAGTTCGCCCTGCCCGCGGAGCGGTTCTCCGCCGCCGGCGGGGCCGTCCCGCTGCGCGTGCGCTCGGCGGGGGTGGTCGGGTGGATGGGCGTCTCCGGGCTGCCGCAGGTCGAGGACCACCGGTTCGTGGTGCGGATGCTGCGCGAGCACCTCGGACTCGCGTCAGAGGGGTAGCCGGGGCCCGCCCACCGCCGCCCGGTCAGGCGGCTCACCGCCGTGCGGTGCTCCCGCGGGCCACGAGCTCACCCGAGAAGAGGGACTGCCGATCGGTCTCCGCGCCCCCGCCGATCAGGTCGATGAGCTGGTGCAGGGCGGTCGCACCCATCTCGGCCGCCGGGGTGCTGATGCTCGTGAGGGGCGGTTCGGAGGCCGCGGCCCAGGGCTCGGGAACGCCGATGGAGACGACCGACAGCTCGTCGGGGATGGCGAGGCCGGCATGGGGTGCCGACTGCAGGAGGCCGAGCGTGGCCTCGACGTTGAGCGAGACCAGGGCCGACGGCCGCCGGGCCGCCTTCAGGACCGCTGCGGCGACCCGGCTGCCGGCCTCCGGGAGCGCCTCGGCGTACCGGACGGATCCACGGACCCCGTGCCGCGAGCAGGCCTCGCGGAAACCCCGCTCCGCCCGGACGGGTGCGCCGAAACCCCTCTGTACCAAGCGTTTCGGTCCTGACAGGAACCACACATCGCGATGGCCCAGCTCGGCGAGGTGTGCGACGGCGAGCTCGGTCGACGCGTCGAAGTCGCGGTCCACGAAGGGGATGCCGTCGGCCTCGCCGGTCCGGCCGATGAGGGCGCAGGGGACGCCGGCCTCCGTCAGGTCGACGACACGGCGGTCATCGAGGAGGACCTCCATGAGGACGACCCCACCGACGAGTCCGCTGCGGTGCACGGCGACGACGTCGGTGACGTCGTCGCCCGTCGTCGGCCACAGCAGGACGTGACGGCCCGCCTCGCGAGCGGCGGCCGCGGCTCCGAGGACGTACTCCATGTCCGCGTTGGAGATCCCGCGCTCGGCGACGGGGAACAGCACGGCGATGACCGGGCTCGACCCTCCGGCCAGGGCCTGCGCCAGGGTGTGCGGCTGGTAGCCCAGCTCGGCCATCGCCTGCCGCACCCGCTCCTGCGTGGCCGCCGAGATGGTGCGCTTGCCGGACAACGTGTACGAGACGGTCGCCTCCGAGACCCCGGCGCGCCGGGCGACGTCCTTGCGTGTCGCCATCCGAGCCCCTTTCCGTCCACGCGTCGGACGCCATTAGAGCACCTTCCCGGCCGTTACCAATCCGTGACCTCAGCAAGTGTTGACGCGCGTCAACACTGCGAGGATCCTCGTCCGTGACCGACACCGACGTCCCCTCCGCAGCCTCCCGCGGAGCCCGGCCCGGTGCGACGGCCCGTCCGGGTCAGAGACGAAGGAGTCACGAATGTCCACCACCCAGCGCAGGAAGGCCCTGGTCGCGACCAGCGCCGTCGGCCTGGCCCTCGCCGCGACCCTCACGGGGTGCGCCAAGACCGACGAGAACTCCGGCAAGGCCGCAGCCGCCGGCACCACGACCCTCAAGGTGTGGGCGCAGGAGGGTCAGGAGGGCGAGGTCAAGGCCGCCAAGGACGAGGTGGCGGCGTTCAACGCCGCGAACCCCGACATCAAGGCCGAGCTGACCCTCATCCCGCAGGCCACGTACGGCCAGACCCTCACGTCCACCGCGGCGGACGCGCTGCCCGACGTGTTCGAGTTCGACGGCGAGACGGCGGCCGCGCTGGTCTTCGCCAACAAGCTCGCACCGCTCGACGGCGTCGTGTCCGACGCCGTCCTCTCCGGTGAGCTCCCCTCCATCCAGGCGCTCGGCAAGGTCGGCGACAAGACCTACTCGGTCTCCCAGTACGACTCGGGCCTGGGCCTGTACGGCAACAAGAAGATGCTCGCCGACGCGGGCGTCACCGACGTCCCGACGACGATCGAGGACGCCTGGACGGTCGACGAGTTCGAGGACGCCGTCAAGAAGCTGGCCGCCAAGAGCCCGGCCGGCAAGGGCCTGGACATCAAGGAGCAGTACAGCGGCACCTGGCCGGGGTACGCCTTCACGCCCGTCGTCAACAGCGCCGGGCAGCCGCTCGTGAAGAACGGCAAGGCCACCGGGGCGCTCAACGACCCGAAGGTCGCGGCCGCCCTGACCCGGTTCGCCTCGTGGCGGCAGTTCGTCGACCCCGACGCGGACGACAAGGCGTTCACCGACAAGCGCGTCGGGCTGGCGTGGGTCGGGCACTGGACCTACCCCGCCCACAAGGAGGCGCTGGGTGAGGACCTCGTCGTCATGCCGCTGCCCGACTTCGGCAACGGCACCAAGAGCGGCCAGGGCTCGCACAGCTGGGGCATCGGCGCCAAGTCCGCGAACAGCGAGGCGGCGGCGACGTTCCTCGAGTTCATCATGCAGGACCAGTGGGTCAGCCAGATCACCGAGGCCAACGGCGCGGTCCCCGGCACCACCACCGCCCTCGCCGCCAGCAAGCTCTACGGGCCCGGTGGCGACCTCGAGCTCTACGGCCAGCAGCTGTCGAAGACCTGCGGCTCCGCCGACCCGACCCCGGCCTGCGTCACGGTCCCGCGGACCATCAGCCCCGGCTGGCCGGTCATCAACCAGAAGTTCTCCGACGCCTTCTGGGCGATCTACGGCGGCGCGGACGCGCAGTCCGAGCTCGACAAGGCCGCCAAGGCCATCGACCAGGACGCCGCCGACAACAACAACTACCAGTGAGGTCCTGACCTCCGTGCCGGGGGTGGCGAGCCGAACGAGGGTCCCTCGCCACCCCCGGCCCCCCGACCGATCGGAGTCCCGCAATGACGCGTGAACGCACCCCCACCAGGCGCAACCGCTACGGCCACGAGAACGCCGCCGGCTACCTGCTGAGCGCCCCCGCGCTCGTCCTCCTCGCACTCTTCGTCGCCCTGCCGTTCGTCATGGCCTTCGTGCTCTCGATGCAGAACGTGCGGCTCGACGGGGCGCGGCCGAACGTCTGGATGGGGCTCGAGCAGTACCGCCGCATCCTCCTCGACGGGGACACCAGCCCGGTCTTCTGGCGCAGCCTGCTCAACAACGTCGTCTTCGCCGCCTTCGTCGTCCCGCTCCAGACCGCGCTCGCGGTGGCGCTGGCGACGCTGCTGAACCGGAAGGTGCGCGGCATTTCGGTCTTCCGGACCCTGTTCTTCCTCCCCGTCGTCTTCCCGATGGCGCTCGTCGCGACGATCTGGAGCCTGATCTTCGCGCGCGACGGGCTCGGGATGCTCAACGCGTTCCTGTCGGCCGTGACGTTCGGGGCCGTCGGGCCCCAGGACTGGCTGGGCGACCCGAAGATGGCCCTGGCCTCCATCGCCCTGATGTCGATGTGGGCCGGTGTGGGGTTCCAGATGATCATCATCCTGGCGGGCCTGCAGTCCATCCCCCAGGAGCTCTACGAGGCGGCCACACTCGACCGCGCGAACGCGTGGCAGAAGTTCCGCAACGTGACCCTGCCGGGGCTGCGCAACACGCTGATCTTCGTCGTCATCGTCACGACGATCTTCTCGTTCCGCCTCTTCGACCAGGTCTACATCATGACCCGCGGCGGGCCGAACAACTCGACGTCCACGGTGATGTACCAGGCCGTGACCTCCGCGTTCGTCGAGAACAACGTGGGCCGCGGCGCGGCGATGACGGTCGTCTTCGTCCTCGTGATCGTCGTGATCACGGTGATCCAGCAGCGCGTCCTGCGCCAGGACCGAGAGGTGCAGTGATGAGCTCCGCAACCCTGACCGAGTCCAGGGCCAGCCGGCCCGCGACCACGGACACACCGCGGCTGACGATGGCGACACGTCGTCGCATCGGTGTCGCGCTCACCTACGTCCTGCTCGTCGTCGTCTCCCTCCTCTTCGTCTCCCCGATCCTCTACATGGTCATCGGGTCGATGAAGCCGGCCGACGAAGTGCTCAACGGCCTCGCCGGGTTCGCGCCGACCAACCTCAGCCTCGACAACTACACGGCGGTCCTCGAGCGGTTCGACAGCGACGCGAGCGGCTACTTCCAGAACTTCTACCTGGCCTCGATCATCGTGACGTCGGTGACGGTCATCGGTGGCCTCGTCGTGAACTCGATGGCCGCGTACGCCCTGGCCCGGCTGCGGTGGCGGGGGAGGGACGCGATCCTCGCGATCATCATCCTGCTCGTCATCCTGCCCTTCGAGGCGATCGCGGTGCCGTTGTTCTACCTGATGAACGACTTCCGCAACACGTACTTCGTCCAGTACATCCCGTTCGTCGCGAGCGCCTTCTCGATCTACCTCTTCTACACCTTCTTCATCTCGATCCCGAAGGAGATCCAGGAGTCGGCGTCGCTCGACGGCGCGGGGCCGTTCCGGATCTTCGTCCAGATCATCGTGCCGATGTCGAAGCCGGTGTACGCCTCCGTGACGATCCTGACCTTCCTCGCGGCGTGGTCCTCCTTCCTCTTCCCCGTGATGATGGTCGACCAGCCACTCGTGCGGCCGCTGCCCCTCGCCATCGCCGTCTTCAAGGGTCAGCCCCCGACGGACTGGGGCCAGATCTTCGCCTTCGGCGTCATGCTGGTCATCCCCGTCGTCGTCGTCTTCCTCGCCTTCCAGCGCTGGTTCATCCAGAGCGTCGCGTCCTCGGCCGTCAAGGGATGAGCGCACTGCACGAGCGCACGGGGCGCTTCGCGCCCACCCGTGGCCCGGGACGCCATCGCACGGTGCCGCCCCGGGCGCCGTGGTGGCCCGAGGCCGTCGTCTACCAGATCTACCCGCGCAGCTTCGCCGACGCGAACGGTGACGGGGTCGGTGACCTGCGCGGGGTGACGGACCGGGTCCCGTACCTCGCGGCCCTGGGCATCGACGCGGTGTGGCTCTCGCCGTTCTACCCGTCGCCGCTGGCCGACGGTGGGTACGACATCGTCGACCACCGCGATGTCGACCCGGTCATCGGCACGCTCCAGGACTTCGACGAGATGGTCGACGCGCTCCACGGCGCCGGCATCAGGGTCATCGTCGACATCGTCCCCAACCACACCTCCGACCAGCACCCCGACTTCCTCGCCGCCCTGGCGGCCGGGCCCGGGGCGCCCGAACGCCATCGGTACATCTTCCGACCCGGTCGCGGAGAGGGCGGCGCGCTGCCGCCGAACGACTGGCCCTCGCACTTCGGCCCGACCTGCTGGACCCGCGCGCCCGACGGCGAGTGGTACCTCCACCTGTTCGCCCCCGAGCAGCCGGACCTGAACTGGGACGAGGAGGACGTGCACCGTGACTTCGAGCGGACCCTGTCGTTCTGGGCCGACCGTGGTGTCGACGGGTTCCGCATCGACGTGGCGCACGGCCTGGCCAAGGACCTGTCCGAGCCCTGGGCCGACATCACGAGCTTCGACCCGAAGCTCACCCCGCTCGACGGCAGCCACCCGCTGTTCGACCGCGACGAGCTGATGGCCGTGTACCGCCGCTGGACCGAGCTGCTCGACGACTACGACGAGCCCCGGATGACGGTGGCCGAGGCCGCGGTGCCCGGAGCGCGGGTGCACCGCTACCTCACCGAGGGCGGCCTGAGCCAGGCGTTCAACTTCGACCTGCTCGACACCCCGTGGGACGCCAACGCGTTCCGTGCGGCGATCGACAGGGAGCGCCAGGCCTCGGCCAGGTCGGGGGCGAACAGCACCTGGGTGCTCGGCAACCACGACTGCGTGCGGCCGGCCAGCCGCTACGGCCTCCCGGTGGGGACCGACCTCAACGCGTGGCTGCTCAGCGCCGGCACCGCCCCCCGCGCGGACCTGCGCCGAGGACGGGCGCGCGCCCTCGCGGCGGCCATGGTCCTCCTCGCGCTGCCGGGCTCGACCTACGTCTACCAGGGGGAGGAGCTGGGGCTCCCGGAGGTGCCCGACCTCGACGAGGCCCTGCTCGAGGACCCGATGTGGCTGCGCTCCGCCGGAGCGGTCAAGGGCCGCGACGGCTGCCGCGTGCCCCTGCCCTGGGCACCGGACGGCCCGAGCCTCGGGTTCGGCCCCGGACCGGGCCACCTCCCCCAGCCCGCCTCGTTCGCGGGGCTGTCCGTGGACGTCCAGGCCGGTGACCCGTCGTCGGCGCTGTCGTTCTTCCGCCGCGCGCTCGCCCTGCGGGCCGAGCTGCTGGGTGGGCGCCCCGACTTCACCTGGCTGCCGCGGCACCCGACGGCCATCGGCTTCCGTCGCGGTGCCGACTGGCTGTGCGTGCTCAACATGGGTGAGGCAGCCGTCGAGCTGCCGGACGGTGAGGTGCTCCTCGCAAGCGGGGCGCTCGACGGCAGCCACCTCCCGCCGGACACCTGCGCGTGGCTCACCGTCCCCGGGGGTTGAAGCCGCTGCTGCCGCGCACGATGAGCCGGGTGCCGACCGGAGCCGTGGGCGGGACCGGCCCGCCCTGGAGCACCTGGTCGAGCAGGTCGAGCAGCTGCTCGGCGATCGGCTCGACCGGCACCGAGATGCTCGTGACCTCGGGGCTCACCATGGTGGCGAGTGGGCTGTCGTCGAACCCGGTCACGGCGACGTCCTTGCCGACTCGGATGCCGAGCATCTGCGCGATCGCCACGGTGGCGACGGCGATGGAGTCGCTTGACGTGATGACGGCATCGGGCACCCCGTGGTGGGTGAGGAACTCGGGGAGCCGACCCCTGAGGGCCTTCAAGGAGGCCGCGGTCATCACCCGGTGCCGCGGGAGCCGGATCCCCCTGGCCGCCAACGCCTCTCGCGTGCCCCGGCGACGGTCGACGTTCCAGTGCGCCGGAGCGCTGTACCCGACGTAGGCGATGTCGCGGCACCCCTGGTCGACGACGTGGTCGACGGCGTCGTGCATGGCGAGGGCGTTGTCGATGTCGAGGGCCACGACCTCGGAGCCGGTCTCAGGACGGCCCATGACGACGAAAGGGACCCCGAGGTCCTCGAGGATCCGGGCACGGACGTCGCCGGCCGTGGAGTCCGAGAGGATGAAGCCGTCCACCAGCCCGGCCGACGCCGTCGTGCGGAACTCCTCGGGCTGTTCCTCGTCGTGCGTGAACACAAGGACGCGCCGGTTGTGGTGACTGGCGGCGGGCACCAGGGCGTGCAGCAGTCCGACGGTGAACGGGTTCGAGACGTCGAGCTGCCGCCGGACGAGGTCGAAGCCGATGAGGCCGGTGCGCCGGGACCGCAGGCTCTGCGCGTACCGGTTGGGCTGGAAGCCGAGCTTGTCGATCGCCCGCTCCACCTTGGCCCGGGTGGGTTCCGTGAAACCGCCACGGCCGTTGATGACGTTCGAGACGGTCTGCGGCGACACCCCGGCGGCCTTCGCGACGTCGACGATCCGCGGACGTCTCACCGGCCGGTGCACTGCCATCCTCGTCACTCCGTCGTCGCTGGTCACCGGCGCCGCCGGCCGTTCCCGGCCAAGGGTAGCGGCGCCCTGGAGCGGGCCCACGCCCCCGGCTCCCGTTGCCGACTCGTGACCGACTGCTGGTTGGACGGGTCTTGACGTCATGGGGGGAGTCTGTCATGTTTCGTTAAAGCGATGTTTCGTTAAAGCACTAAGGCCAACGGCGGCTCACCCTCACCCAGGGTCGCCACGACCCTGAGGAGGGTTCGATGACCGCACCACCCGTCGTCCCGGCGCCGGCGCGGGCGCTGCGCCGCAAGGCCGGCACCCCGCGGCCCGAGGTCGGCAAGGGCGACCTCGGCATCGCCCTGCTCTTCATCGCGCCGGCTGCCCTCGGGCTGGTGACGTTCTACCTGTGGCCGACCGTCCGCGGCCTCTACCTCAGCTTCACCGAGTTCAGCCTCTTCGGCTCACCGGAGCTCATCGGCTTCGACAACTACGTCGCCATCGCCCAGGACGCCCTCTTCTGGAACTCCATGAAGGTGACCCTCTGGTACGTCGTGCTCAACATCGGCTTCCAGACGGTCATCGCCCTCGGCCTCGCGGTCCTCATGCACCGCCTCACCAAGTCGGGGATCATCCGGGGCTCGATCCTCCTGCCGTACCTCATCGCCCCCGTCATCGCCGCCCTCCTGTGGTTCTGGATGCTCGACTACCAGATCGGCATCGTGAACTCCTTCCTCGAGTGGAGCGGCATCGGCCGGATCGCGTTCTTCGGCAACGAGAGCTGGGCGATCCCGACCATCGCCTTCGTCAACGTGTGGAAGCACATGGGATACACGGCCCTGCTGATCTTCGCGGGGCTGCAGACCATCCCCACCAGCGTCTACGAGGCGGCGGCGGTGGACGGGTCCACCGAGTGGAAGACGTTCTGGCGGATCACGCTGCCCCTCCTGCGACCGGTCCTCGTCCTCGTCCTCATCATCACCGTCACGGGCTCGTTCCAGGTGTTCGACACCGTCGCGGTCACGACCGGCGGTGGCCCGGGGAACGCCTCCCGCGTCATCCAGGTGTACATCGTCGAACGCGCCTTCGAGAGAAGCGACTTCGGCTATGCCGCAGCCCTGTCCGCCGTGCTGTTCGTCATTCTCGCCGTCGTCGCCTGGGCGCAGAACAAGTTCCTGGGCGGCAACGAGTCGGACCTGGCCTGAGGAGCTGACATGGCAACCACGACGACCTCGACGACGACCTCGCGGGCCCGGCGCTCGGCACGGCACCCCGACCACCGGTCCGGCCTGGCCCAACGGGTCAACTGGGGACGGCTGCTCTCCTGGACCGTCCTGTGGCTCTTCATCCTCCTGACGATCTTCCCGTTCTACTGGACGGTCCGGACCGGGCTGTCGAACAACAGGGCGCTCGCGGGTGCCTCGGGCTCGCTCCTGCCGGCCGACTTCAGCCTCGGCGGCTTCAAGCGGGTGCTCGGCCTTGCGTCCGTCGAGGAGGCCCTCGCCGAGGGTGGGTCCGGCGCCTCGATCAGCTTCTGGCTCTACCTGCGCAACAGCGTCCTCGTGGCCTCCGCGGTGACGGTCGGGCAGGTCGTGTTCAGCGCTGCGGCCGCCTACGCCTTCGCCCGGCTCCGGTGGCGGGGCAGGGACACGGTGTTCGGTCTGTTCCTCACCGCGCTGCTCGTCCCGCCGATCTTCACCGCGCTCCCGAACTTCCTCACCATCAAGGCGCTCGGGCTGCTCAACACCCTGCCCGGCATCATCCTGCCCACGTTCTTCATGACCCCGTTCGCGATCTACTTCCTCCGGCAGTTCTTCCTCGGCATCCCGCGGGAGATCGACGAGGCGGCCCTCATCGACGGCGCCGGCCACCTGCGCATCTTCTTCCGGATCATCATGCCGATGGCGATGCCGCCGATCATCACGCTGGGGATCCTCCAGTTCATCGCCGCCTGGAACGACTACTTCTGGCCTCTCCTCGTCGGTCAGACGGACGAGTCCCGCGTCCTCACCGTGGCTCTCGGCGTCTTCCGCTCCCAGACCCCCCAGGGATCCCCCGACTGGGCCGGGCTCATGGCCGCCACCCTCATCGCGGCCGTCCCCGTCCTCATCCTCTACGCGATCTTCGGCCGCCGGATCGTCAACTCCATCGGCTTCACCGGCATCAAGTAACCGCACCCCACCCATCACAACAACCCCCTCGGACGCCACGGTCCGCCCAGGAAGGAACGACATGAACCGCAAGACCACCCGAGCGCTCGCCACTCTGGCAGCCCTCCCCCTCCTCACGGTCGCCGCGTGCGGCGGTGGTGACGGCGACGGGGGCTCCGCCGGCGGAGGAACCATCGACTACTGGCTCTGGGACGCCAACCAGCAGCCCGCCTACCAGAAGTGCGCCGACGCCTTCGCCGCTAAGAACCCCGGGCTGAAGGTCAAGATCACCCAGCGCGGCTGGGACGACTACTGGTCGACCCTGACGACCGGGTTCCAGTCGAACACCGCCCCGGACGTGTTCACCGACCACCTGTCCAAGTACCCGGAGTTCGTCAGGAACAAGGTCATCCTCCCCCTCGACGACGTCATCAAGGACGTCGACACCACCCAGTACGCCGAGGGCCTGGCCGACCTCTGGGTGGCCGAGGACGGCAAGCGCTACGGGCTCCCCAAGGACTGGGACACGGTCGCGCTCTTCTACAACAAGAAGATGGCCAAGGAGGCCGGCATCACCGACGAGGAGATGCAGGACCTCACGTGGAACCCGCAGGACGGTGGCACCTACGAGAAGGTCATCGCCAGGCTCACCGTCGACAAGAGCGGCAAGCGCGGCGACGAGGCCGGCTTCGACAAGGGCAACGTCGCCGTCTACGGCCTCGGTCTCGCCGGGTCCGGCGCCGGCAACGGCCAGACGGAGTGGAGCTACTTCACCGGTACCACCGGATGGACCCACACCGACAAGAACCCGTGGGGCACGAAGTACAACTACGACGACCCGCGCTTCCAGGAGTCGATCACCTGGTTCAAGGGACTGATCGACAAGGGCTACATGCCGTCGCTCGAGACGACGGTCGGCGCGAGCATGAACGACAACTTCGGCGCCGGCAAGTCGGCCATCAACGCCAACGGCTCGTGGATGATCGGCTCCTACACGGGGTACAAGGACCTCGAGCTGGGCATCGCCCCCACCCCGGTCGGGCCCCAGGGCAAGCGCGCCAGCATGTTCAACGGCCTCGCCGACTCCATCTTCGCGGGGACGGACAACAAGGAGGGCGCCGCCAAGTGGGTCGCGTTCCTCGGCTCGGCGGACTGCCAGAACATCGTCGGTGAGGCCGGGGTCGTCTTCCCCGCGGTGAGCTCCGGCGTCGATGCCGCCAAGAAGGCCTTCGAGGGCAAGGGCATCGACGTCACGGCGTTCACCCAGCAGGTCGACGAGAAGACGACGTTCCTCTTCCCGATCACGGACAACGCCGCGGACATCAACGCCATCATGCAGCCCGCGATGGACGCCGTGATGTCCGGCAAGGCCGACGCCAGCTCGCTCACCGGAGCCAACGAGCAGGTCAACGCCCTGTTCAAGTGACCGAAGCCGCCCGGGCCCCGTGAGGGGGCCCCGGGCGACCCCCCGGCCGGTTCCCCGTACAGGGCCGGTCCCGGCCGACCGGTGCGGTCTCCTCCTTGCCGCACCGGTCGGCCCCGCCATTGCACCGAGTCTGAAAGGCCTGTCTCTTGACCGCCCCCGCCCCGCCCGCCCCGCAGACCTCCGCCGCCGTCGGCCGGGACCACGAGACCGTGGTCGCCCTGACGCGTGGAGGGACAACGGTCCTGCTGCGGCTGGGACCGGCGACGCTGCCCGGCATCGTGCACTGGGGTCGGGAGCTGCCCGACCACGCCGACCCCGCCGAGGTGCTGAGGGCGCTCGGGTACCCGCTGACCGACTCGGTCATCACCACCCAGGAGCACGTCGCCCTCCTGCCCCTGCACAGCGCGGGGTGGCTGGGGCGCCCCGGCATCCTCGGGCACCGGGGTGGGCGCGACTGGAGCCCGACCTTCGAGGCCGTGCACCACCGGTTGGGCCCCGCAGACGGCGCCGTGCCGTCCTCGGCGACCCGGCTGGAGTCCGAGGCCGTCGACAACGCCTCCCACCTCGTCGTGCGCACCGAGGTCGAGCTCCTCGACTCCGGGCTGCTACGGGTTCGCGCGACCGTGCGCAACACCGGCGTCGAACCCTTCGAGGTGACCCAGGTCGAGCCCGCGCTCGCCGTCCCGTCCCCGGCGGTCGAGCTGCTCGACTTCACCGGCCGCCATGCCAACGAGCGGCACCCGCAGCGCCGCCCCTTCGACATCGGCTCGTGGGTGCGCGAGTCCTGGGGCGGGCGCCCCGGGCACGACGCCCCCACGCTGCTCCTCGCCGGCACCACCGACTTCGGGTACCGCCGCGGCCAGGTGTGGGGCCTGCACCTGGCCTGCGCCGGCAACCAGGTCGTCTACGCCGAGCGGACGACGACGGACTGGAGACTCCTGCGCGGCGGGGAGCGGCTGCTGCCGGGAGAGGTGGTGCTCGACGCGGGGGAGAGCTACACCTCGCCCTGGCTCGTCGGCACGTGGGGCCACGGCCTGGACGAGGCGTCCTCGCGCATCCACGACACGCTGCGCGCCCGGCCCCACCACCCGAGCCGGCCCCGGCCGGTCATCCTCAACACGTGGGAGGCCACGTACTTCGACCAGGACACCGAGCACCTGCTCGACCTCGCGGACCGCGCGGCAGCCGTGGGGGTGGAGCGATTCGTCCTCGACGACGGCTGGTTCGGTCGGCGTCGTGACGACACCCGGGGACTCGGCGACTGGGTCGTGTCGCCCGAGGTCTGGCCCGACGGGCTGCGCCCGCTCGTGGACCGGGTCCACGGGCTCGGCATGGAGTTCGGGCTGTGGGTCGAGCCGGAGATGGTCAACCTCGACTCCGAGGTCGCCGAGCAGCACCCGGACTGGCTCTTCCAGACCGCCCACGGGCCGGGTATCCCCTCGCGCCACCAGCACGTCCTCGACCTGGGCCACCCGCAGGCGTACGCCCACGTCCTCGAGCAGGTCAGCGCCCTCGTGGCGGAGTACGACATCGCCTACCTGAAGTGGGACCACAACCGGCCACTGGTCGACGCGGCGCACTCGCCCACGGGGCGTGCCGGCGTGCACGTGCAGAGCCTGGCCGTCCTGCGCCTCATGGCCGAGCTCAAGGAGCGCCACCCGGGCCTGGAGATCGAGTCGTGCGCGGGCGGCGGGGCGCGGGTCGACCTCGCCACCGCCGAGGTTGCCGACCGGTTCTGGGTGTCGGACTGCATCGACGCGCACGAGCGGCACCGGATGAACCCGATGACCGGCCTCATCGTCCCGCCGGAGCTGCTCGGTACGCATGTCGGCTCCGGCGGTGACCACACGACCGGGCGCCGCCTCGACCTCGACTTCCGGGTGGGGACCGCGCTGTGGGGCCACCTGGGGATCGAGTGGGACCTCAGCGCCGCCGACGCCGACGAGCTTGCCCGGCTCAAGGCCTGGGTCGACCTCCACAAGCGGCACCGGAACCTGCTCCACACCGGGACCGTCGTCCACTCCGACACCCCGAACAGCGCCCTCCAGCTCGACGGGGTCGTCGCCCGGGACGGCAGCGAGGCGTTGTACAAGCTGTCCCTCCTCGAGCACAGCCTCGTCTGGCCGGCGGGGCGCTGCACCCTCCCGGGTCTGCGTCCCGACACCGCCTACCACGTCACCCTGCTCACGCCCACGGGGGAGGTGCCGCCGCGGACCGTGGCGCCCGACTGGGCCCGCCGGGGGGTCACCCTCCCCGGCGACGTCCTCGGCAGCGTCGGGCTGCAGAGCCCTTTCCTCAAGGTCGACACCCTCGTCCTCGTCCGGGCTGAGGCCGTCACCGGCTGACGAGGACACCACGACACCGCCCGCACGGACCCGACCTCTGGAGCCGCTACCCATGCCCACGCCATCCACGGAACCCGCCGCCCTGACCGTCGCCCTCTCCACGGACGAGGTCACCCTCGTCGTCGACCTCTCCGACCACCTGCTCCCCGCGGTCGTCCACTGGGGGGAGCGGCTGCCCGGGCTCACCGTCCACGACCTCCCCGCCCTCGTCCGGGCCGGCGTGGCGCTCAACGGCCCAACGACATCGACCCGCCGCGCCGCTTGGCGGTCCTCCCCGAGCAGCACACCGGGTGGACCGGCCGCCCCGGGCTGCAGGGCTCACGCTCCGGACGCTCGTGGAGCACGAGGTTCGTCGTCGACCGCGTCTCGCTCGACGGGGCACCCCTCGAGCACACCCACGCCGGCGGCCCCGGCCTGCTCGACGTCCGCGCCCTCGACGCCGAGGCCCGGCTCACGCTCCAACTCGAGCTGGGGCTGGACCCGTCCGGGCTGGTCCGGGTCCGGGCCACGCTGACCAACCTCGACGACGGGCCCTTCACGGTCGACGGGGTGACCCTCGCGCTGCCGCTGCCCGCGGGGCACGACGAGGTCCTCGACTTTGCGGGGCGCTGGGGGCGTGAGCGCACACCGCAGCGCAGCCGCCTCAATGTCGGGACCCACCTGAGGGAGGGTCGCAAGGGGCGCACCGGTGCGGACAGCGCCCACGTACTCCATGCCGGCACACCGGGACTCGGCTTCGACACGGGCAGCGTGCGGGCCGTCCACACCGCGTGGAGCGGGAACCACGTCCACTACGCCGAGAAGGTCTTCACCGGTGACGCCGTCGTCGGCGGGGGCGAGCTGCTCCTGCCCGGCGAGGTCGTCCTCGACCGCGGCGCCTCGCACACCTCGCCGTGGGTGTTCTTCGCCGCCGGCACCGGCCTCGATGCCGTGGCGCACCAGTTCCACCGCCACGTCCGGTCCCGACCCCGGCGGGTGTCGTCGACGCGCCCGGTGACCCTCAACGTGTGGGAGGCCGTGTACTTCGACCACCGGCTCGACCGGCTCGTCGCGCTCGCCGAGCGGGCCGCGGCGGTGGGGGTGGAGCGCTACGTGCTCGACGACGGCTGGTTCGGGGCGCGCCGGCACGACCGGGCCGGTCTCGGCGACTGGGTCGTCTCGCCGGACGTCTGGCCCGACGGTCTCGGTCCGCTCATCGAGCGGGTCCGGGGACTCGGGATGCAGTTCGGCCTCTGGTTCGAGCCGGAGATGATCAACCCCGACTCCGACGCCGCGCGGGCCCACCCCGAGTGGATCCTGGCGGCCCGCGGCGAGCCGCCGGTGACCTCCCGCCACCAGCAGGTCATCGACCTGACGAACCCGGAGGCGTACGCGCACGTCAAGGAACAGGTGCTGGCGATCCTGGGCGAGTACGACATCTCGTACGTCAAGTGGGACCACAACCGCGACCTCCACGAGGCCGGCAGCCCGGTGCGGGGCGGCCGACCCGCCGTCCACGGGCAGACGGCCGCCGTGTACCGGCTCCTCGACGAGATCCGCGCCGTGCACCCCGACCTCGAGATCGAGTCCTGCTCGTCCGGTGGCGCGCGGGTCGACCTCGGCGTCCTCGAGCGGACCGACCGGGTGTGGGTCTCCGACGTCATCGACCCGCTCGAGCGCCAGCAGATGCTCCGCTGGACCACCCAGCTGGTCCCCCCGGAGTACCTCGGGTCGCACATCGCCTCGGGGCAGTCGCACTCCACCGGACGGATGCACCACCTGTCCTTCCGGGCGGGGACGGCGCTGTTCGGGCACGTCGGCATCGAGTGGGACCTCACCGCCGTCGACGACGCCACGCTCGGCGAGCTGGCCGAGTGGGTCCGCGCGTTCAAGGACCACCGCCACCTGCTGCTCGGGGGGACCCTCGTCCGGGTCGACACGGGGGACCCGAGCGTCCTCGTCCACGGGGTCGTCGCGCCCGACCGCGCCGAGGCCCTGTTCGCGCTCGCCACCGTCGGCAGCCCGCTGCACACCCCCGGACCGCGCGTTCGCTTCCGCGGCCTGGACCCTCTCGGGCGTTACCGCGTCCGGCCCCTGGTCGTCGGCACTCCTCCCTCGGGGCTGGTCGCCCCGGAGTGGTGGGGCGATGACGGGCACGCGTCCGGTGAGCCGCAGGACCCCGCGACCATGCGGCCCGAGCGGACCGTGGCCCGTGGTGCAGTCTTCCCGGGCGCCGTCCTGACGGGCGCGGCCCTGGCGCACCTGGGCACCACCCCTCCTCTCGTCGATCCCGACCAAGTCGTCCTGTTCCACGTCACGCGCGAGGAGGCCCGAGGATGACGAGCGACGGTGCCACCCACGTCCTGGCGCAGGCCGCCGGCCACGAGGTCCGCCGGACCGTCCGGACGCTCGCCGACGGCAGGGAGATCATCTACTTCGACGACACGGAGGCCGCGCCGCGGGCCGCCGTGGACGCGCGTCCCCACGAGTCCCGTTCCACCGCGGGGCACGTCCGCCACGACGTGCTCACCGGTGACTGGGTCGCCATCGCCGGGCACCGGATGAACCGGACCTTCCTGCCCCCGAAGGACCTGTGCCCCCTGTGCCCGACCGGACGAGGATCGGCCCCCTCGGAGATCCCGGACGCGGACTACGACGTCGTCGTCTTCGAGAACCGGTTCCCCTCGTACGCTCCGGTCACCGAGCCGGTGCCGGTCGTGGCGGACGGGTTCGAGGCGCGACCGGCCGGCGGGCGGACCGAGGTCGTCTGCTTCACCAGCGACCACGACACCAGCTTCTCGACGCTGCCGACCTCGCGCGTCCGCACCGTCATCGACGCCTGGGCCGACCGCACGGCCGAGCTGGGCGCCCGCGGCGGGGTCGCCCACGTCTACTGCTTCGAGAACCGCGGGCAGGAGATCGGAGTGACCCTCCACCATCCGCACGGGCAGATCTACGCCTACCCCTACGTCCCCGAGCGCACCGCGACGATGCTCGCCCGGGCCCGCGAGCACCACGCCACCACGGGACGGCTCCTCGGTGCCGATGTCCTCGCCGCCGAACGCGCAGACGGCTCGCGCGTCGTCGCGACCGGGTCCCACTGGAGCGCCTACGTGCCCTTCGCCGCCCGCTGGCCGATGGAGCTGCACCTCGCGCCGCACCGGGACGTGCCCGACCTGGCCGCGCTCACGGGAGAGGAGCGGGACGAGCTGGCGTCCTTCTACCCCGAGCTGCTCCGGCGTCTCGACCGGTACCACGTCGACGACCGTGGCGACGGCATCCCGATGCCCTACATCGCGGCTTGGCACCAGGCGCCAGCGAAGGGCGGGCGCGAGGTGTCCCGGCTCTTCCTCCAGCTTGTGACGATCCTGCGGGCGCCGGGAAAGCTGAAGTACCTCGCCGGCTCCGAGAGCGGCGTCGGCGGCTGGGTCAACGACGCCCAGCCCGAGTCCATCGCCGCGCGGCTGCGCGACCTGGCGGGCTGAACCCCCGTCCTAGCGCCCACCCCGCAGCTGGATCGTCGACTCGTTGAGGTACTCGGAGCAGAAGGCGACCCCGCAGGCGGCCGCGAAGGTCACCGTGGCGGACTTCCCGCCCTTGAACAGGCCGTTGTCGCCGATCACCTCGAGGGTCCAGGGGCGGGTGGTTCCGTCGCACGTGACCTCGGTGCCGCCGAAGCCGCGGATCAGGAGGCGTCCGACACGTTGGGTCAGCTGGGCCTCGAGGAAGGCGAAGTCGGCGTCGGCGCCGCACAGGATGGTGCCCGAGAGCAGGGCTGAGCCGGTCCTGGAGTCGAACTGGGCCGTCGGGCTGACGGTGACCTCCAGGGCCGGGGGCGGGGGAGCGACGTCGACGGTCAGCGCCATCGCGCCGCCGTTGCCGCCGCCATCGATCTGGTCGTCGATGACGACGATGGAGTAGGTCTCGCCGGCCGTCGCCTGCCAGGCGGCACCGCCGGGTCCGCACGCGAGGACCGAGAAGGTCCCGGGTGATCCGGTCGCGACGAACACCCCGGCCGAGTAGCTGGAGGCGCGGGCATCCGCCAGGTAGGCCTCGTCGGCGGTGGCCGTGAACGAGTACCAGACGCTGGCGTCCATGGCCGGGGCGCCACACACGGCGTTCAGCTCGGCGTCGTCGGCGTCGGTCGTCGCCTCCGAGGTGTCGAGCGACACCGTGAACGGGATGGTGGCGATGACCTCGGCCCCTGGGTAGGTGTCGTTGCCCGGGGGCGCTGCCTGCGCCGGAGCCGCCGAGATCCCGACGATGGTGAGCGCAGCCAGGGCGGCCGCGCAGAGGCGACGTGAGGTCCTCATCGGCTCTTCCCCTTCCCTCCGTGCCGGTTCCCGTGGCGGCTCCCCTGCTGGAGTCGGCTGGGCGGCTGACCATAGTGTGACGTGGGTCACTCCCTCTACGCTAGGCCCACGGCCCGACGGGTGTCGGGCGCGGAAGGGGAGAGGCCATGCGCAGGATCCGAGTCGTCCCCGTGGCCGTGGCCACCCTCGTCGCCGTCGCCGGTGCGGGGGCACCCGTGCTCGCCGCCGACGCGGCGCCCGCCGCGCCGGCACGGTACGTCGTCACCCTCAGGCCCGGCGCCGACCCCGGGCGCGTCGCGAGCGACCATGCGCGCGTGCACGGCGCGGCGGTCGGCCACGTCTACCGGCACGCCCTCTCCGGGTACTCGGCGACCCTGACGGCTGCCGCCGCGGACCGGCTGTCCAGCGACCCACGGGTGGCCGCGGTGCTGCCCGACCGCGAGGTGCGGGTCACCGCGCAGGTGGTTCCCGCAGGCATCCAGCGGGTCGGGGCCACACGCGGTTCCGCGGCCGCCGGCAACGGCCGTGGCGCCGTCGACGCCGACATCGCGATCCTCGACACCGGCATCGACGCCAGGCACCGCGACCTCGACGTCGTCGGCGGCGTCAACTGCATCCAGGGCAACAACTCCTTCACCGACCTCAACGGGCACGGCACCCACGTGGCGGGCACCGCCGCGGCGAGGGACAACAGCACCGGCGTCGTCGGCGTCGCACCCGGCGCCCGGCTGTGGGCCGTCCGCGTCCTCGACGCCAACGGGTCGGGGTCGTGGTCGTCCATCCTCTGCGGCATCGACTGGGTCACCGCACGCGCCGACGTCATCGAGGTCGCCAACATGAGCCTCGGAGGAGGCGGCGGGGAGGGCTCCTGCTCGGACCACGGTCTGCGCGAGGCGATCTGCCGCTCGACCGCGGCCGGCGTCACCTATGTCGTGTCGGCGGGCAACGCGGCCTCGAACGCCTCCGGCTTCGTGCCGGCGACCTACGACGAGGTCATCACGGTGTCGGCGATCACCGACTTCGACGGCCTCCCCGGCGGGGTGGGGGCACCCACCTGCCAGTACGGGACGGACGACACGTTCGCGGGCTTCTCCAACTTCGGGCCCGATGTCGACCTCACGGCGCCCGGCGTCTGCGTCACCTCGACGTGGCGCGGGGGCGGTTACCGCGCGATCTCGGGCACCTCGATGGCCAGCCCGCACGTGGCGGGCGCCGCGGCGCTCTACCTGTCCACCCACCCCGGGGCGACGCCGGCCCAGGTCCGCAGTGCCCTCCTCGCCGCGGGGACGTACGACTGGGTCGGGGACCGGGACGCGGTCCAGGAACCGCTCCTCGACGTGTCCGGGTTCTGACCCGGTGCCGGCGCCGTCGCAGCGGCGTACGGTGGTGGCGTGGTCGACGAGCAGCATGCGGGTGCCGGGCCCACGACCCCCGGCACGGAGGCCGAAGAGGCGCGCGCCCACGACGACGCCCTCGCCGACGAGATGGAGGAGGAGTCGTTCCCCGGGAGCGACCCGCCCTCGACGTGGGCCGGCCACGACCGGCCCGCGCCGGACGTGAGCTGAACTTCCCGGCGACGAGTCCCCTTCGAGAACGTGGGTGAAGATCGTCGGCCCAACGACGGCTTTCACCCACGTCCGCGGCGATACGTCGTGCCGCGACGCTTCGTCCTCGCGGCGCCGTAGGCTTGGGGCGAGCCCGCCGGGGTAGGACCCGGGTGCGAGGGGACGGCGCCGCGGCTCGCGGCGGACCTCGTGACCGGCAGGGCTGGTGGTCGACCGGAGGTGACGAGGTGCGCAAGGGAACCGTGTGCCCGCGGTGCGGGTGGGAGAAGCTCACGACCGTGCAGGTCCCGCGTCCCCACGAGGCAGGCGAGCCCCCGCACACCCAGCGCGCGTTCCGCTGCCTGCGGTGCGACGCCCAGTGGGTCGACGACGAGGGGTGGGCGGCGCTGCACGAGGAGGGCTGACCTGCACCGATCGCGGTGGGGGAGACCTCCGGGGCCTAGCGTGGGGGGATGTCCGTCGACGAGGCACACACCCGACCCGACTCCACGAGCGACCGGACCGTCGAGGCCCTCGGCAAGCTCTCGGAGGCCCTGGAGGTCGTCGAGGACGCCCGCGGTGACCTCTACTCCTTCCACCGCAAGAGCGGGATGGCGGACCTGGCCCTCGGCGAGGCCGTCGACCTGCTCCGCGAGGCCGGCCATTCCGAGCTCGCCGAGCGCATCGACACCGACCTCGTCGGGCGCAACACCCTCCCGGGGCGGTGGACCTTCCAGCTGGTCGAGGAGTACGACGACGGCTACTACGCCGCGTTCCGCGAGCACGAGCGGCGCGCCCGCGACGAGCTCATGGGTGGGCGGCGGCACGTCTTCGAGGCCGAGATGAAGCAGGACCGCCGCACCCACGGACGGCCAGGGCACGAGGCGACCCCGGCGGACCTCCCCGACGGAGAGGGTGGGGGCTGACCCCCCGCCCCCAACCCACCGTCACCGCGCCGCCTCAGCGGGAGGCCACGCGGACGAGCCCTCCGGGACCCGCCGGGACCTCCAGCACCTCGCCCCACGGGGTGACCCGGTCGTGCCGGTGCCACCAGCGGACGAGCGCGGCGAGGGCGAGGGGGCCCTGGTGCGCGGCGTCGCCGTATCCGAGGCCGCTGCCGACGAGGCGGTCGCCGTGCGTCAGTGAGACGAGGCGCAGCACCGCCTCGCCCCGGACGGTCGCAGGGGCCGCGTGCACCTCGATGACCCGTCCGTGGGCGGTGCCGGAGGCGTCGACCACCGGCGTGCCGAGCAGCTCGGAGAGCCGGGACCTGCCCGGCTCCTCGAGCGGCGTGGGGGCGACCGCAGGCGCGTCCTCGTCCTCCGGGTCCGGGACGTCGTCGCCGTCGACCCCCGATCCCGGGATCGGCGCGATGAGGTGCCGGCGCAGCCAGCGCTCGAGGTCGGAGGTCGCCAGGGACCACCGCGTCGCCGCGGCGTCGACGTGGACGGCGGAGTCGAGGTGCTCGACGTGGCGCAGCGCGAGCGTCGTGGGCGGGGGATCCTCGTGGCGGTGCAGCCGGCGGCACACCGACTCCACCCAGTGACCGATGAGGCCGGGCTGCCGCCGGGCCCAGCCCTGCGTGCCGAGGACGAGACCCACGACGACGACGTCGTCGCCGACCCGCTCGAGGACGAGGTCCTCGACGTTCCCGACGAGCTCGCCCTCGGCCCCGACGACCTGGTGGTCGAGGAGCCGCAGGACGAGGCCGATCTCCTTCACCGGCCGCCCGTGGGCGACGCCGGGGAACGAGCGCGCGCCGGTCACTGGCCGGCTCCGCTCACGACCATGAGCGGGATCGCCGCCACCGAGGCCACCACGACGACGACGAGGTAGACCGACCCGAGGGCGTTGGCCAGGCGGCCGTTGACGTGCTCGCCCATGTAGGTGCGGTCGTTCGCGACGACGAGGATCGGGAGGTAGGTGAGCGGCAGGGCCACGGCGCTGAAGACGACGGAGTACTCCGTGACCATGATCGGGTCGACGGTGGTGAGCAGCAGGCCCACGGCGAGGACGCAGGCGATGAGGACGACGGCGTGGAAGCGCGCCGCGTGGCGCGGCTGGACGAATTTGCCCCACTGGAACCCGGCGTACTGGGCGATGGCATATCCCACGGACAGGCCTGTCTCGCAGGCGGCCCCGAACGTCGCCGCGAAGAAGCCGACGAGGACGAGGACGAGGCCGACCTTGCCGAGAGCGACCACGACGGGCAGCCCCACCTGGCCGAGCGTCGCCACCTCCACCTTCGCCGGGAGGAGGACGAGGGCCGTCGAGGTGGCGATCGCCACCGAGAGCAGCCCGCCGAGGGGGAACCCGACGAAGACGTTCGCGCGCATCGTGCCGAGGCTGCCGGCGCCCCACTTCTCCTCCACGCCGCCGGAGGAGAAGAAGAACACCTCGTACGGCGTCATCGCGGCGCCGAAGAGCGCCACGGCGTAGAACCAGTAGGTGGTCGCGTCCTCGCCGGCGGGGACCGCGGGAGCGAGCGCCGCCCCGGCGAGCTCGCCCCAGTCGGGCCCGAGCTTCCAGACGGCCACCGCGAACACGATGAGCGCGAGCCCGGCCGTCCCGAAGACGTTCTCGAGCGTCCCGAACCGCACCCGCCACAGGACGAGCCACACGAGGGCGCCGGCGACCGGCATCCACAGGAGGTGGTGCACGCTGCTGGCCAGCTCGAGGGCGAGGGCGACGCCGCCGATCTCCGCGGTCAACGTGAGGAAGGTGACCGCCACGGAGGCGACGAGGTTCGCCAGCCCGGCCCGCGGCCCGAGGCGCTCGCGGACGAGGTCGAAGGTGGCCCGCCCGCTGACGGCAGCCACGCGACCGCTCATCTCCGCGAAGACGCAGATGCCGACGACGCCCACGAGGACGACCCACGCCAAGGAGAGCCCGAAGCGCGCGCCGACGGCGGCGTTGGTGACGAGGTCGCCGATGTCGACGAAGCCGCCGATGGCCGTGAGGATGCCGAGGGCGACGGCGAAGAGCCTCTTCACCGCAGCCCCTCGGCGAGGCGCTCGAGGGCCGCGGACGCCTCGGCGACCGCCGCCGAGGCGTCCGCGGCGCCATGGCGGTCGTCGCGCTCGACCGCGACCCGGGCAGCGACCACCGCGTCGCCGGCGTCGGACAACGCGTCCTCGGCACGGGAGCGCAGGTCCTCACCTCCCGGGGGCGGGGTGAGCCCGGTGAGCTCCGAGGAGGCTCCCTCGACCGCGGTCGCCGACTCGCGGAGCACGACCGCGGCGTAGGCGGTCGTCGCGTCACCGTCGCGCCAGGCGTCCACGGCCAGCAGCGCGGTCCGTGAGTCGCCCAGGGCCGCCTCCACCGCCGTGACGACGGCGTCGCGGTGGTCGGGGACGTCCGGGGCGGGGGAACCGCACGCCGACGGGCCGACGGTGAGCGCCAGCACCGCGACGAGCACCGCCGGCCGGGCCCGCCCGGGCGCCGTCATCGCCGCGACGCGCGGGCGAGGACGAGGGCGAGCACCCCGAGCAGCAGGGCGAGCTCCGCCCAGGCGAGGAGCAGCGCCATCGTGTCGCTCATGGCTCAGAAGACGGGCTTGCCGCCCGTGACGCCGAGGACGGTCCCCGACACGTAGCTCGCCTCGTCGGAGGCGAGGAAGACGAAGGCGGCCGCGACCTCGACGGGCTGGCCGGGCCGGCCCAGTGGCGTGTCCGCCCCGAAGGACTCGACCTTCTCCGGCGACATCGTGGCGGGGATGAGCGGGGTCCAGATCGGCCCGGGCGCCACGGCGTTGACCCGCACCCCGCGGGGCCCGAGCTCCTGCGCCAGGTTGACGACGAGGTTGTTCAGGGCCGCCTTGGTCGCCGCGTAGTCGAGCAGGTGGTCGGAGGGCTGGTAGGCCTGGATCGAGGTCGTGACGATGACGCTGCCACCGTTCGACGACAGCTCGTCCGCCAGCTCGCGGACGAGCCAGAAGGGGGAGAACACGTTGGTGGCGAAGGTCCGCTCGACCTGGTCCGGCGGGAACTCCTCGACCGCGTCGTGGGTCATCTGGAACGCGGCGTTGCACACGAGGACGTCGACACCCCCGAGGGCCTCGACCGCCGCGCGGGCCAGGTCGCGGTTGGCCTCGAAGGTCCGCAGGTCGCCGGGCAGCAGCTCGGCCCGTCGGCCCTCGGCGCGGACGAGCTCGGCCGTCACCTCGGCGTCGTCGGACTCCTGCGGCAGGTGGGCGATGGCGACGTCGGCGCCCTCGCGGGCGAAGGCGAGTGCCACGGCCCGTCCGATGCCGGAGTCGCCCCCGGTGACGAGGGCGCGCCGGCCGCCGAGGCGGTCCCTGCCGCGCCACGAGGTCTCGCCGTGGTCCGCGGGCGGGTCGAGCTCGCGGGGCGTTCCGGGCCACTCCTGCTGCTGGCGGGGCAGCTGGGTCGTCATGGTGTCGGTCCTCTCGGTCGGGAGCCATCCTCCTACCCCGAGGGGGCCGTGGCATGCCCGCGTGACCGGCTCAGCCGGCCGGCTCGCGGTGGCGCTCGGGGGGCGGGTTGCGCGGGGTGTCGTCGACCCGGTCGGCCAGGTGCGGCAGCCCCGCCCACAGCGCAGCCAGCACCACGAGGGCGACACCGCCCGCGACCCAGCCCTCGGGGGCGCCGACGACGACGTCGACGACGAGGGTGACGACGCCCGCCACGGTGATGCCGAGCATCGCCAGGCCGAGGATCGCCAGGCGGTTGCCGGACTCGACGAGCAGCTCGCGACGCCGCTGGCGGAAGAGCGCGCGGTGGAAGGCGACGGGGGCGACGACGAGACCGGTCGTCATCACCGCCCCACCCAGCACCGCGAGGTACAGGCCCTTCTGGAACGCGGTGAGGTCGGCGAACCGCGCCGAGAACGGCACGGTGAGCAGGAAGCCGGTGAGGATCTGGACCCCGGTCTGGGTCACCCGGATCTCCTGGAGCAGCTCGTCCCAGTTGCGGGTCAGCGTCTCCTGCGCGGGCTGCTCGTCGGCGTCGTGCGTGCCGTCGGTGTCGTCGTCCGGCTCGCGGTCGTGCTCGGCCATCGGTCCTCCGTGGGGGCGTGCGCGGCGGCTCGTGGTCGAACCGGTGGCCGCGAGTGTAGGGCGCGGCGACCGGCGAGGGCCTCAGTGGTGGCGCAGCGCGTCGACCAGCTGCGACTTGCTCATCGAGGACCGGCCCCGGATTCCGAGCTCGCGGGCCCGTTTCACCAGCGCGTCCTTGGTCCAGTCGTCGTAGTCGCCGGCCTTGCCGCCCTTGCGGCCGACGGCCGACCTCGAGGTGTTGGCGGCGGCGTTGGCGATGCGGGCGGCCTTCTCCTTGCTGGCGCCGTCGTCGCGCAGCTCCTCGTAGAGCTCGGGGTCCTTCACGGACGGGCCGGGGCCCTTGCGTGCGGGCACGATCTCCTCCTCGCGTCGGTGGAACGGTGCGTCCCCACTCCTACCCCGTCACGGCGCGAGGATGCGTCCCGGCCGGTGGCCCCGCGGCGCGCGTGGACCCCGACCGGGACGACCGGTCGGGGCCCACGACGGACGCAGGGTCAGTCCGCGAGCTGGAGGCCCTTGACCTCGTCGCGTGCGGCGACGACCGCGGCGTGCTGCCGGCTGACGACCTCGCGGAAGCCGGCGCTGAGGTCCTTCTCGAGGGCCTTCTCGTACTCGGAGACCGCGTGGTTCTCCCCGGTCACCGCGGCGCCGAGGACGCTGCCCGCGTCGTCGCCGGTCAGGGCGTCCTTGAGGGCGATCCACCCGCGGTGCAGCGCTCCGGCGGCCGAGGCGCTCTCGTCGACGTCGTCGCCGTAGGCGTGGCCGAGGGCGACGATCTCGCGCCGGAACTGCGCCCGCTGCTCCGAGAACCGCTCCATGGTGGCGGCCCACTCGGGGCGGTCGCTGTCCCGCAGCTTCTCCGCCGCGGCGCCGAAGCCTCGCTCGCCGTCCTTCAGGGTCTCGACCAGGTCCTTGGCGACCTTCTCGTCGTCCGACATGTGCGCTCCTTCTCGTAGGGGGCTGAACTCGTGCCCTACCCACGAGGAGGAGGCCGAACCGTCGGCCTCCAGGGGCACGTCCGGCGCGGGGGTCAGGCCGTGCCGCGGCGCGGGTCCGACGCGGCCTCGGCGAGGCGGCGGTGGACCGAGGACACCACGACCGAGCCCTCGCCGACGGCGGAGGCGACGCGCTTGACGGACCCGCGGCGGACGTCGCCCACGGCGAACACGCCCGGGAGAGCCGTCTCGAGCGGGCCGGGGGTGTCGTCGCGCGGCCAGGCCCGCCGCCCACCCTCCTCGAGGACGTCCGCGCCGGTCAACACGTACCCCCACGGGTCGCGCAGCACCGCTGCCGGGAGCCACTCGGTGCGCGGCCGCGCGCCGATGAGGACGAAGAGGGCGTCGCTCGGCTCGGTGGTCTCCGCACCGCTGTCAAGGTCCTTGACGTCGAGGTGGTCCAGGTGCCCGTCCCCACCTCCGCCGACGACGGCCGACCGGAACCGCACCGCGACGCCGGCAGCCGCGAGCGTGTCGATGAGGTAGCGCGACATGCTGTCGGCGAGCGAGGCCCCACGGACGAGGAGGGTGACCCGCCGCGCGTACCGGGCGAGGTGCAGGGCCGCCTGCCCGGCGGAGTTGCCCCCGCCGACGACGTGGACGACGCCGCCCGCGAGGCCCTGGGCGTCGAAGGCGGAGGCGCCGTGGAAGACCCCCCGGGACTCGAGCGCCTCGAGGGAGGGGACGTCGAGGCGGCGGTAGGAGACGCCGGTGGCGAGGACGACGGCTCCGGCCAGCACCCGCCGGTCGGGACCGAGCCCGACGACGAACCCGTGCTCGTCCGTGCCCAGCGAGGTCGCCGCCGTCACGTGCGCGAACTGGCAGCCGAACACCCAGGCCTGCTGGTACGCCCGCTGGGCGAGCTCGGCACCGGAGACGCCGCGGGCGAAGCCGAGGTAGTTGCGGATCAGCGAGCTGGACCCCGCCTGCCCGCCGATCGACGCCCGCTCGACGACGAGCGTGCGCAGGCCCTCGGAGGAGGCGTACACCGCCGCGGCCAGGCCCCCGGGGCCGGCCCCGACGACCACGACGTCGAACCGGGCCCCGTCGTCGACGTCGACGGCGAGGCCGTAGGCCGCTGCGAGCTCCGCGTCCCCCGGGTCGACGAGGACGCGGCCGTCGTGCAGGAGGACGACCGCCTCGGAGCCCGCGGGCACCCCCGCGGCATCCAGGAGGGCCCGGCCCTCGGGCCCTGCGGCGTCGAGGAACCGGTGGGGGACGCCGCTGTGGGCCAGCAGCCGCCGCACGTCGTGCGCCCGCACGCCCTCGGCGTCGCCGACGACGGACACCTCCCGCGGGCGCAGGCCGATGGAGCGGTCCCACTCGACGAGGAACTCGGTGACGGTGCGGTGGAAGTACTCGTCGGGGGAGTGCCACGGCCGGATGACGTAGTAGTCGACCTGCCCCTGAGCCATGAGCGCCAGGACCTGGTCGGCGGTGGCGCGGTCGCCCCACGCGCCCCACTCGACCAGCAGCCCGCGGCGCACGTCCGGGAAGAGTGCGGAGGCCACCTGGAACACGGTCCGCCCACCGTCAACGGCACCGGCGTCGTCGGCGAGGAGGACGGCCACGGTCCGGCCCGACGCCGCCACCGACTCCAGCAGCGCGCTCGCCTCGTCGGCGGTCGCCGCGGCGAGCACGGCGTAGTGCGCGGCGTAGCGCTCCTCGAGCTGCGCGACGACCGCGGCGCGCCGGTCGTCCGGCCCGGAGCACACGAGGATCACCGGGGCGTGGGGACCGGTGGTCTGCGCTGCCATGGGCCCTCCAGGCGCTCGTGTGGCCGCCGGACGCGGCACTGTCGAGCGTAGGGCCGTGACGCGGCCGCCACCATGGGCGAAGGAGTGCCCGGTCGGGGCATTGTCGGGGAGGGCCGCGGAGCCGGAGGATGGCGACGTGAGGGTGGACCGGTCGCCCGAGCTGACGATGCTCTTCACCGACATCGAGGGATCCACCCGGTTGCTGAACCGGCTCGGTCCCCGGTTCTCCGACGTCCTCGCCGCGCACCGCCACATCCTGCGGACCGCGTTCCGCGACAGGAGCGGCCGCGAGCTGGGGACGGAGGGCGACAGCTTCTTCGTCGTCTTCGAGGCGGCGGAGGACGCGGTCGCCGCGGCCGTCGAGGGGCAGCGGGGGCTGGAGGCGCACGCGTGGCCCGAGAGCGTGCGGCTGCGCGTGCGGATGGGCCTGCACACCGGTCACCCGGAGGAGTTCGAGGACAACCTCGCCGGCTTCGACGTCCACCTGGCCGCACGCATCTCGGCGACGGGGCACGGGGGGCAGATCGTCCTCAGCGCGGACACGGTCGACCGGCTCGCCGGGCGGCTCCCGAGCGGGACCGCTCTCGAGGGGCTCGGGGTGCACCGGCTCAAGGACATCCCCGAGCCGCAGCGCCTGTGGCAGCTGACGGTTGACGGACTCACGGCGTCCTTCCCCCCGCTCCGCAGCCTCGGCGCACCGGGAGGGCTGCCGACGCCCCCGACGCCGTTCGTCGGGCGCGAGGGCGACCTCGCGACGCTCTCGGGACTGCTCGACGAGGGCGGGCCGCGGCTCGTCACGCTCACCGGTCCCGGGGGGACGGGCAAGACCAGGCTCGCCCTCGCCGTCGCGCGACACGTCTCCGAGCGGTACCCGGACGGGGTCCACTTCGTCGACCTGGCCGCGATCGTCGACCCGGGTGCCGCCTGGGCCGCCCTGGGTGCCGCGCTCGGCCGCCCCGGCGACGACGAGGCGGACCTCGTGGACCACCTGCGCGCCCAGCGTGCCCTGCTCCTCCTCGACACCCCCGAGCAGCTCCCGGGCTGCGGGGCGCCCATCGCCGCCCGCCTCCTCGAGGGCACCCGGGACGTGCGCCTCCTCGTCACGAGCCGCAGGCCCCTGCACGCCGCCGGCGAGCAGGTGTACCCGGTCCAGCCGATGCGGCTCCCGCCACCAGGGGCGAAGGTCACCGTCCTCGGGGCGGGCGGGACCGACGCGGTGCGGATGTTCGTCCAGCACGCGACCCTCTCGGACCCCGCGTTCGCCCTGACCGAGGACAACGTCGCGGACGTCGTGGCGGTGTGCCGGCGCGTCGAGGGGCTCCCGCTCGCCATCGAGCTGGCGGCCGCCCAGGTGCGCCTGCTGCCCCCGAGGCAGCTCGTCGAGCACCTCGACGAGGCACTGGGCCTGCCCTCCGGCGGTCGCCCCGACCGCCACCGCTCCCTCGCCGCCACGGTGGAGTGGAGCTACGGCATGGTCGACGCCAAGGGGCAGCGGGCCTTCCGGGCGCTGTCGGTCTTCGGGACCTCAGGTGGGTCCTTCGAGGCGCTCGCGGACGTCCTCGGGGAGGGCTCGGTCCTCGCCCTCGTGGCCGGCCTGCTCGATGCCGCCCTCGTGCGGGTCGAGGACGACCCTGCCGGGCGACGGGTCCGCGCCCTCCAGCCGGTCCGGGCCGTGGCGGGTCGGCTGCTGGCCGCGGACGACCAGCGCGAGGTGCTGCGGCACCGCCACGCCGTGTACTACGCCGCCCTCGCCGAGCGCACGGCCCCGAGGCTCAAGGGCCCGGGCGCAGCCGACGCCCGGCGGGTCCTCGACGTCGAGGCGGACAACCTCAGGGCCGCCCTCGACTTCGCCCTCGGGTCGGCGGGCGGCGTCGCGGACGAGGGAGGAGCGGCCTCGGGGGAGGCGCAGAGAGAACGCTCCGTCCTCGGCGTCCGGCTCTGCACCGCGCTCGGGTGGTACTGGTACGCCACGGGCTTCGACGACGAGCGGCGGCGGTGGCTCGAGCTCGCGAGTGGTGCGGCCGCCGCCGGCCAGGGTCCGGAGCTGGCGCGGCTGCTGCAGTCCTTCGGCCTGCTCCTGCTCCAGCACGGCGACCTCGCGCGGGCGCGCGACGTCCTGGCCAAGTCCCTCGTCCTCGCCCGCCGTGCGGGCGACCGCACCCAGGAGGCGGTCGCCCTCAACAGCCTCGGCGTCACCCACCGTGGCCTCGGGGACCCGGACCGGGCGAGGGTGCTGCTCCGCGAGAGCGCGGCCGTCGCGCAGTCACTCGGCAACCTCCCGCGCGAGGCCACCGCCCTCACCAACCTCGCGCTGCTGGAGATCGACACCGGCAACGCCGACGCCGCGATCGACCTGCTCCGCCGGGCCGAGGAGATCGACGTCCGGCTCCAGGACGGCTGGGGCGTCGCCGCCGACCGGAGCAACAGGTCGGCCGCCCTCCTCGTCGCCGGGCGGACCGCCGAGGCCGTCGCCCTGCTCCGGGACGTCGCCGCCTCGGTCCAGGAGCACGGCGACCCCGACCTGACGCTCGGCGTCGTCGAGCTGCTCGCCGTGGCCGCGTCCCAGCAGGGCCGGCACGAGCGGGCCGTGGTGCTCGCCGCGGCGGCCGGGCAGCAGCGGCTGCGTGCCCACCTGACCCTCGCGGAGCCGGACCGCGCCTTCCTCGACGAGCGCCTCGCGGGCAGCCGTGCCGCGGTCGGCGACGCGCTGGAGCGGCTCGTCGAGGAGGGGAGCGAGCTCGACGTCGCGGCGGCCCTCGCCCTGGGAGCGCTCGACGGGAGCGGTTAGGAGCTGCGGTCGACCCGCAGGTCGATGGGCGTGCACTCGCCGTTGTTGGACTTCTCGGCGGAGCACGCCGTCACCCCGGCGACGACCGGTACGCGAGCCTCGACGGTGAACCGGTCGCCGGGGCGGCTCGGTGGCGGGTCGATGTGGAGCTCGCCCTCGGCATCGGTCCAGACGTCCATGAACACGTTGAGCGTCACCCCGATCCGGTCGGGGTCGACACCGTGGGGGGCGAGTGCGGCGACGAGGTTCGCGAAGCACGACGGGTGGGCGGCGCCCTCGAGCTCGGGGTAGAGGACGTCGAACGTCGCCTGGCTGCACGGGGTGAGAGTGAGGTCGTGGGTCCCGACCGAGTCCTCGACCACCTCGGCGAGGACCCGGCTCCGGTTGCTCCACAGGGCCGACCCGGTGGAGACGTAGACCGTGTTGCCGAAGTCGGTGGTGCGGCCGGAGGAGAACACCTCGGCGGGGTCGTCGGCCGAGACGAGGTAGAGGTCGCTCACCTGCTCGCCGCACGGGTCGAGCAGGGTGAGCCGGTCGCCGGGGGCGAGGACGACCGCGGTCCCCGACTGCGGGGGGACCCGCGTCCAGCCGTCGGCGGGACCGGCCGCGTCCCCCGCGTAGGGCGGTGCGATGGCGGCGCGGGGGTGGCGGCGGCGGGCGGGGTTCACTGCTCCTCCTCGACGTCGTGGCGCTGCGGGTCCGGGTGGAACGGCGGCGACCAGTCCGAGGGGACCGCCCGGCCGCTGTACTGCCGCGCCTCCGAGGTCACCCCGTGGTCGACGGCCATGGGGTTGGGCCGCCCCTGCAGCTCGGTGTCGCGGCGGCGGATCGCGTCGCGCAGGCGGTCGAACCGGCCGTCGGCACGCAGCCGCTCGAACTGCTCGTGGAGGTTGAACACGAGCGTGGGCACGGGTGCCCGGCGGGCGACCCGCGAGGCGCCGGGGTGCAGCCCGACGACGAAGAAGGGCGTGCCCCCGAGGCTGAACGCGAAGTGCGGGTTCCCGGGGTCGGCCGCGACGCCCTCCGCCCACGGCCGGTCGTCGCGGTCGTGGAGGTGCTGGAGAGCACCCCACAGCGCCTGCTCGAACTCGCGCTCCGTCATCACCTCGGGGCCGCGGAAGCAGGCGAGGAACGAGACGAGGTCGCCCTCCGTGTCGACGTCGTCGACGTAGGACCGCAGCGCGTCGCCGAGCCGGTCGAGCGAGCCGCCGGCCGACCCGTCGGTGAGGTCGTCCAGCACGACGCTCGTCACGGCGTCGCGCCGGAAGACCGACCGCGCCCCCAGGCAGGGGTACTCGGGGTGGGCGACCATCTCCTCCACGGCGGCGACGACGACGTCGCGGTGCGCGGTGTCGAGGCCCTCGGCGGCCCGGGTCGCGAGGACCCGGTCGAGCGGTTCGGTCATGTGCGGGTCTGCTCCCTCGTGGGCGGGACCCCCGTCCGTCGACGAGGTCGAGGGGGCTCCTACCCCGGCCGGGCCGGGCGCACACGGCCGTCCCGCAGCCACGGCCCGAGGGGGTCCGGTCAGTCGGGCAGCGGCACGGGGCCCTCGTCGATGACCTGGGACCCGTCCGTCCCGCCGGAGTCGGGCTCGTACCCCGGGACCCACCCGGTGAGCTCGACCTCCTGGGCGACGTCGTGGAGCTTGCGGTTGAGGTCCATGCTGGCGCGGCGCAGCAGCGCGAACGCCTCGTCACCGGTCACCCGGTGGCTCGCCATGACGATCCCCACGGCCGTGCCGATCTGGCGGCTGGTCTCCAGCGCCGCCGTGAGGTTGCCGACGTCCTGGACGCGCAGCCTGGACTCCACGGCCAGCGCGGCGAAGGGCGCCATCATCGACGCCGTCGTGACGTGCCCGTCGTCGAAGGAGCCCGGGGTGCAGCCGTAGAGCGAGAGCGCGGCCTGGTCGCTGCCGGCGAGCGCGAGGCGGAGCGTGAGGATGCTGCGGACGCCGGTGGCCTCCACGCACTCGAGGGAGAAGCGCGGCCAGCGCCCGTGGGACAGCAGGTCGCCGACGACGACGGCCCCCCGGTCGGGGTGGGCGTCGACGAGCGGCCCCTCCTGGGCCTGCTGCTGCAGGCGGTCGACGAGCAGCGGCAGCTCGCCCGTGGCCGCCACGGTGAGCGGGGCGCGGTCGGGCCTGAGCAGGGTGAGGCCGCAGGCGTCGGCCGAGGGCACAGCGCGGACCACCATCTCGACCACGAGGTCGGGGTCGAGCACCTCGCCGTCGCGCACGAGGCGATGGGCGAGGTCGGAGAACTGCCGGCCGAGCCCGTGGTCGGGGACGTCGGCCGGGATTGTCGAGTCGTTCACGTGCGAGAGCTCCGGATGACCATTCCGGGGGGATGCGCACCGGTGTAGGACGCTCGCACCCCGTGCGGGCAAATCTAGTAGGGCGACCCGCGTCGTGACGAAACCGGCCCACGGACGGTGCCTCGTGTCGCCGTCCGGCCGCCCGGACAGCGGTCCGGCCCCCGCTCCACGGTGGGAGCGGGGGCCGGGGTCGCGCGGTCAGAGGTCGCCGGTGCGGGCCCCGTGCGTCGGGTACGGCGCCGTCCCGTCGGTCGTCGCGGTGGCCGTCGTGGCCGAGCCGGCGGTCGCGCCGGCGTTCACCTGGGCGTCGGCCCGACGCGCGTCGGCCTCGGCCCGGGCCCGGCCCGTGCGGAGGTCGTCCTTGACGTCGTCGGCCCGCTCGCGGCCCGCGCTGTACGCGTCCTCGAGCAGCTTCTGGGCCACCCCGCGGCCGCCCAGCCCGAACGCGAGCGCGAGGCCCAGGGCGAGCGCACCCATGGTGGCCGCGAACGCGATCCGCACGATCTCCGGGGCGATCTGCAGCTGCTCGAGGATCATGAAGAAGGCGATGACCATGACGAGGGCGGGCACGACGCTGGCCGCCACCTTGCCGGTGGGCGTGTCACCCATGACCCGGCTGATCCCGGCCGCCACCGCGCCGGAGACCAGTGCCGCCACGACGAAGATGACGATGGCGACGATGACGTTGGGCAGGTAGGCGAGGACGGCGTTCATGAAGCCGGTCACCGCGGGGATGCCCAGGGCGCCGATCGCCGAGAACAGGAAGAACACGAAGACGAGCCAGAAGACGACCCGGCTGATGCCGTTGCTCGGGCTCGCGCCCGGCAGGAACCGCTCGACGTAGTCGTGCGCGCGCGACTCGTGGAGGTGGCGGTCCACACCGGCCTTCTCCAGGCCCTTGCGCACCACCGCCGCGACGACCTTCGCCACGATCCAGCCGACGAGGAGGATGAGCAGGAACCCGAGCAGGTTGGGCAGGAAGCCCATGATCCCGTCGGTCGTGCGCTGGAAGCTGTCACCGATGTCCATGTGATGACTCCGTACGTAGGGGACGTTGTTGCCCACGAGACCTACCCACCGGGCGCCGGACGATGCATCGCACGTCCAGCGGTGTCGGCGGGCCGATGCCGGGTAGGGGTCCGGTCCGCGACGACCGAGGAGGTCTCCAGTGCGAGCAGTCACGTGGCAGGGAGTCAGGGACGTGCGGGTCGAGGACGTGCCCGACCCCCGCATCCAGGAACCGACCGACGCCGTCATCAGGGTCACGAGCACGAACATCTGCGGGTCCGACCTGCACCTGTACGAGGTGCTCGGTCCGTTCATGCACGCAGGCGACGTGCTGGGTCACGAGCCAATGGGGATCGTCGAGGAGGTCGGTGCCGAGGTCACCGAGATCCGTCCGGGCGACCGCGTCGTCATCCCGTTCAACATCTCCTGCGGCCACTGCTGGATGTGCGAGCGCGGCCTCCAGTCGCAGTGCGAGACGACCCAGGTCACCGAACAGGGAACGGGCGCAGCGCTGTTCGGCTACACCGAGCTCTACGGGCGCGTGCCCGGAGGACAGGCCGAGTACCTGCGGGTGCCCCAGGCGAACTACACCCACATCAAGGTCCCCGAGGGACCGCCGGACGAGCGGTTCGTCTACCTGTCCGACGTGCTGCCCACCGCATGGCAGGCGGTCGCCTACGCCGACCCGTCGCCCGACGACACCCTGCTCGTCCTCGGCCTCGGGCCGATCGGGGACATGGCGTGCCGCGTCGCGCGCCAGCGCGGGGTCCAGCACGTCATCGGCGTCGACCTCGTCGACGAGCGCCTCGAACGCGCCGCCTCGCGCGGCGTCGACACCATCGACCTGCGGCAGGTCGACGACGTCGGCGACGCCGTCCGCGAGCGCACCCGTGGTCGTGGCGCGGACGGCGTCGTCGACGCCGTCGGCATGGAGGCGCACGGGTCGCCGGTCGCGGCGGCCACCCACGCCGTGACCAAGGTTCTGCCGTCGGCGCTCTCGAAGCGGATGATGAAGAGCTTCGGCAGCGACCGGCTCGCCGCGCTCACGACCGCCTTCGACGCGGTCCGCCGTGGTGGCACCGTCTCGGTCAGTGGCGTGTACGGCGGTGCGACGGACCCGTTCCCGATGCTCACGCTGTTCGACAAGCAGGTGCAGCTGCGGATGGGCCAGGCCAACGTCAAGCGGTGGGTGCCCGACATCCTCCCGCTCCTCACCGACGAGGACCCACTCGGCGTCGAGGGCTTCGCCACGCACCGGCTGACGCTCGACGAGGCCCCCGAGGCCTACGCGACGTTCCAGAAGAAGGAGGACGGCATGGTCAAGGTCGTCCTGAGGCCCCACGGGCTCTGACCGGGTCCTCGAGGACCTCGCGGAGGAGGGCGACGGCCCGGGCGGTCGCCGCGGTGACCACCTGCTCCGGGTCGCCCTCGACGTGCAGCTCCTCGGCGTCGACCCCGCCCGGCCACGCCACGGCGAGCCAGACGGTGCCGGGCGGCTGGCCGTCCTCCGGGTCGGGGCCGCCGGCGCCGGTCGTCGCCACGGCGATGTCGGCGCCGAGCTCGCGCCGGGCGCCGCGGGCCATCGACACCGCGGCCGTGCTCGTCACCACCGGGCCCCGGCGGACCCCGAGCAGGTGGAACTTGACCTCCTTGGAGTAGGCGACGACGGCGCCCCGGTACCAGTCGGAGGCGTGGGGCGCGGCGCCCAGCACCGAGGACACCGCCCCGCTCGTCAGGGACTCGGCGGCCCCGACCGTCCATCCGGCGGACAGCGCCAGCCGGGCGACGGCCTCCGCGTCGCCTGCGGGTTCGTGGGGCGTCGGCGTCGTGCTCATGCCGGGCACGTACCCGGGGCCCGCTGGGACGAACCGTGCGAAGGGCCCCCCGTCACGCCACCGCCGAACGACGGCACGGGCCGCGCATGGTCGGCCACCTGCCGGGTAGTGGCCTTGACCCGAGCACGACCCCACGACCGAGGAGAGGACTTCCGATGACCACCGCACGAGACGTCATGACCACCGAGGTCGAGATGGTCGGCGAGGACGACACCCTCGCCGACGCAGCCCGCCGCATGGCCGACCTCGACGTCGGCTCACTGCCGATCTGCTCCGCCGACCAGCGCCTCGTCGGCGTCGTCACCGACCGCGACATCGTGGTCCGCGCCGTCGCCGAGGGACGCGACCCCTCGTCGGTCGCCGTCAAGGAGGTCGCCCAGGGCGAGGCGGTGACGATCGGTGCCGACGACTCCCTCGAGGAGGCTCGCGCCGTCATGGCCGACCACCAGGTGCGCCGGCTGCCCGTCATCGACGGCGACCGGGTCGTCGGCATCATCAGCCAGGCTGACGTGGCCCGCGCCTCCGCTGACGCGGACACCGGGGAGGTCGTCCAGCGGATCTCCGAGTGAGCGCACCACCGCGACCGGCCCCCGGGCCGGCCCACGGACCGGGCCCCCGCCTGCAGGACCGCACACCTGCGGGCGGGGGCCCGACCGAGCGGTGCGACGCGGTCGTCATCGGGTCGGGGCCCAACGGGCTGGTCGCCGCGAACGCCCTGGCCGACGCCGGCTGGGACGTCGTCGTCCTCGAGGCCGCCGACGAGCCCGGCGGAGCGGTCCGCAGCAGCGAGGTCCTCGGGCCGGGTGTCGTCACCGACCTCTTCAGTGCCTTCTACCCCTTGGCGGCCGCGAGCCCGGTGATCCGCGACCTCGGCCTCGACGCCCACGGGCTCGTCTGGCGCCGCTCGCCCGACGTCCTCGCCCACCCGCTCGTCGACGGCACCTGCGCCGTCCTCCACGCGGAGGCGGCCGACACCGCTGCCCGGCTCGACGACGACGCGCCGGGCGACGGCGACGCCTGGCTGCGGATGGTCGCGCGCTGGGACCGGATCCGCGACCCGCTGCTCGACCTGCTCTTCACGACCTTCCCGCCGGTGCGTCCGACGGCCCGGCTCCTGCACCGGCTCGGGACCGCCGACGCGGTCGACCTCCTTCGCCAGCTGACGACCCCCGTGCGCCGCCTGGCTGCGGAGGAGTTCCGCGGCCGGGAGGCGGCCCTGCTGCTCGCGGGCAACGCGGTCCACGCCGACGTCCCCCCGGACGCGGCGGGCAGCGGACTCTACGGCTGGCTGCTCACGATGCTGGGGCAGGACGTCGGGTACCCGGTGCCGGAGGGCGGGGCGGGGCGGCTCGCCCACGCACTGGTCGACCGGGCCCGCGCCGGAGGGGCCCGGCTCGAGACCGGTGCCGAGGTGGTCGGCATCGACGTCGCCGGCGGCCGCGCCACCGGCGTGCGGCTGGCCGACGGGCGGCGGGTGCTGGCGGCCCGCGCCGTCCTCGCCGACGTGTCGGCACCTGCGCTCTACGAGCGCCTCCTGCCCCCGGCAGCCGTGCACCCGCGGTTGCGGGACCGGATCAGCCGCTTCGAGTGGGACCCGTCGACCGTCAAGGTCAGCTGGGCGCTCGACGGCCCGGTGCCCTGGTCGGCGGAGGGCGCCCGTCGAGCGGGGACGGTGCACCTCGGGGTCGACGTCGACGGGTTCGTCACGGCGTCGGCGGCCCTGTCGACCGGGAAGCGGCCGGAACGGCCGTTCGTCGTCCTCGGGCAGATGGGTGTCGCGGACCCGACGCGCACCCCGCCGGGCACGGAGACGGCCTGGGCCTACACCCACCTCCCGCGGGCCCTTGCCACCGACGAGAACGCGGTGCACGCCCAGGTCGAGGCGCTCGAGTCGGCCGTGGAGGACGTCGCCCCCGGGTTCCGCGACCGGGTCGGGGCCCGCCTCGTGCAGACGCCGCTGGACCTCCAGGCCGCCGACGCCAACCTCGACCTCGGCGCCATCAACGGCGGGTCGTCCTCGCTGCACCACCAGTTCTTCCTCCGGCCCGTCGGTGGGCTCGGCCGGCCGGCGACCCCGGTCGACGGGCTGTACCTCGCGTCCGCGTCGGCGCACCCGGGGGGCGGGGTGCACGGGGCGTGCGGGTGGAACGCCGCCCGGTCGGCGCTCGCGGAGGCTGGTCCCACGGGTTCGGTGCGCCGCGCGCTCGGCCGGACGGCATGGCGCCGCCTCCTCGGCCCGGGCTGACCCTGCCGACCTGAGCACCTTGTGGGCCTGTGGGCCACAGGGGTGCAGAACGCGCGCCATATCGCGCGTTCTGCACCCACAGGCCGAGTCCGGAACACGAAGGATGGCCAGCTGCCCTCGACTCGTTCCCGAAAGGGCCGCCCCCCAGACGTCCGGCCGACAGTCGGACCTCAGCGGTCGGCGGTCGGTGACCCTGACCCGTCGCGCCGCTCGGCGAGCAGCGCGAGCCGCTTGAGCGCCTCGTCGTTGCGGGGCAGGATCGCGGCCTGCCGCAGCCACACGGGCACGAACCGGCCGGGACCGCCAGAGGCGTCCTCGCGGATGCCGACGAGGCACCCGTCCCCTTGCGGGGTGAGCTCGATGAGGACGCGGGCCTCACCGAGGGGGCGGCCCTTGGCCCGCAGGAGCAGTGAGCGCCCCGGTTCGCAGGCCTCGACCTCGGTGACGTCGGAGAGGAGCAGGGGCCAGAGGCCGACGCTGTGGTGGATGCGCGAGCCGGGGGAGGGCCAGTCGGCGTCGACGGCGCGGACCCGGGAGGCGCCGACGACCCACGTCGCGTACTGCCACCCGTCGGCGAGCACCCGCCACACGGCCTCGGGCCCGGCCTCGACGAGCCGGGTGCGCTCGGGGCGCTCGAGGATGGGGTCGCGCCCGAGCGGGCCGTCGGCCACCGTCCCCGGCTGGTCGGCGCTCATGCCGGACCCCCGGTCGAGACGTCGGTCCCGTCGGCGTCGGCCACGCCGGCGCTGCCGACCTTCCGCACCGTCGTGAGGTGGCCACCGAGGAGCGCCGAGAGGCCGACGACGCCGTTGGCCGCCGTCGCCGTCGCGACGCCGAGGTGGTGGCGCCCCGACCGCCGGGCGGCCCAGGAGAGCACGTGCAGGGCGAGGGCCGCGGTGTTGGCGACGGCATGGGTCGCGCCGACGCGGCGCTCGGCGCCGTCGGTGCGGGTCCACTCGGCGAGGCCGGTGAGCGCCGTCGGCACGGTGGCGAGGACGCCCAGCCCCTCGAACGCGGTGGCGGCCGGGCGCTCCTCCCGCCGGCGACGGACGTCGAGGACGGCCGCCGCGGTCCACGCCGCCAGCGGGAGGTCGGTGAGAGCCGGGTGCAGGGCGTGCCCGAGGACCCTGTCGCGCAGGAGGTCGCCCACGTGCCCCGGACCGAACGGCGTCGCCAGGGGCTGCAGGGCCGCGGCCAGACGGTCGGCAGCGGGCCACCGCTCCACGGCCAGGGCGAACCGGGTCGGGAGGGGCGCCTGCACGGCGCCGGGCGATCGGGGGAGGACGTCAGGCGTCGAGGTCATGTCCGGTCGGTACCCCTGGCCCGGTGCCCGAAACGACCGGGCCCACCGCGCAGGACGCTGCGCCACCGGGCGCGCACCGGCGGGCCCACGACCGCGTCCTCCTCGGGCAGCGGCTCGAGCACCGCACCGGGAGTGGGCGGCACAGGGTCGCCGAGGTCGAGGCCGAACCGGGTGGCCAGCGGTCGGGAGGACTGACCGCATGCGCCGGCCCGGGACCTGCGGCTCGAATCGCTGTGTCCCTTGGCCACCATCTGCGGTGGGGTCCGCGTACGGTCGAAGGACGACGTGGTCCGACAGTGGCGCCGTCCTCTTCCCGAAGGAACGAGCGATGACCCCTGTCCACAGCACCGTCACCGACCATCACGACCACGAGGTCGAGGTCCACCTCCTCGTCGACCGCCTCGTGTCTGCCGACTGCCCCGACGAGCAGCTCCGGCTGCGCGACGAGCTCGTGCTGTCCTGCATCGGGGTGGCCGACTCGATCGCGCACCGCTACCGCGACCGCGGCGTGGACGTCGACGACCTCGAGCAGGTCGCGCGCGCGGCGCTCGTCTCGGCGTGCTCGCGCTACGACCCGGAGGTCGGCTCCGGCTTCCTCGCGTTCGCGGTGCCCTCCATCGCCGGTGAGCTCAAGCGGTACTTCCGCGACCACACGTGGTCGGTTCGCCCGCCCCGCCGCCTGCAGGAGCTGCGCCTCGAGGCGGGTGCCGTCCAGGAGCAGCTGTGCCAGGAGCTCGGGCGCGAGCCGACGGCCGACGAGCTGGCCGAGGCCCTCGACGTCACCACCGACCAGGTCCACGAGCTCCGCGCCTCGTCGGCCGCGTACCGCTGCAGCTCGCTCGACCACCCCGCCACGGGCGGCGGCACCCTCGGCGACCACGTGCCTGCCGAGGGCGACCACAGCGCCCGGGTCGACACGCACCTCGCGCTCGCCGGGGCCCTCGCTGACCTCACCGAGCGCGAGAACCGGCTGCTGCACCTGCGGTTCGTCGAGGAGCTGACCCAGCGGGAGATCGGCGAGCACCTCGGTGTCAGCCAGATGCAGGTGTCCCGACTCCTCAGCGGGCTCCTGGCCCGTCTGCGTCCTCAGGTGCTCCCGGAAGCCTCGTGATGATCGTCGGCCGATCCCGCTCTCCGGCAGCCGTACTCGCGCTCGCCATGGCCGTTGTGTGCCTCGCGGGTTGTGCCGACGTGGAGCGGACCGCCGCCGCCGAGGCCGCGGACGCCTTCGCGTCCGACCTGCGCGACGACCCGGCGGCGGCGTGCGCACTCCTCGCCCCACCCACCCTCGAGAAGCTCGAGGAGGAGGCCGGGTCGGGCTGTGCGCAGGCCCTGTCCGCCTCGGGCGTGGAGGATCCCGGCGAGCGCCTGGAGGTCACGGTCGCAGGGCACTCCGCCCAGGCCCGGTTCGCGGAGGACACCCTCTTCCTCTCGCTGTTCGACGACGGGTGGAGGGTCGTGGCGGCCGGCTGCGAGCGCGGGTCGGAGCACCTGGCGGACCCCTACGACTGCGACGTGGACGGAGGCTGAGATGAGGGTCGTCTTCGTGGCGTACGCCGCGGTCATCGCCCTCGGGCTCGGCTTCTGCCTCGCGATGGGGCTGATGCTGCGATGAGCGGCTCGTCGGGCCCGGCGCGGTTCGTCCCGCGGGCCGGCTTCCTCCGCGACAACGGGCTCTCGCTCGCCTTCGCGCTGCTGCTGCTCCTCGCGCTCGTCGGGCAGGCCTGGTCCGGCAGTCGCTTCCACGACCAGCTGGCGCGCGCCGAGGGCCTGCAGGAGATCGGCTTCTGGCGCTACGTCACCTCGTCCTCCTTCGCGGTCGACGTCGCCGAGAACTGGCAGTCCGAGTTCCTCCAGTTCACGCTCTACATCTTCGCGACGGTCTGGCTCGTCCAACGCGGCTCCTCGGAGTCGAAGAAGCCCGGCGACGAGGGTCGTGAGAGCGACGAGCAGCAGCTCGTCGGCGATCACGCGCGGCCGGACAGCCCCCGGTGGGCGAGGGTCGGCGGCTGGCGCACCAGCCTGTACTCGCACTCCCTCGTGACCGTCATGGGCGTTCTCTTCCTCCTGTCGTGGACCGCCCAGCTGGTCGCCGGCCGGGTGGCCCACAACGAGGACCGGCTCCGCGACCGACTCGACCCGCTGGGGCCGCTCGAGTACCTGGGCTCTCCCGAGTTCTGGAACCGGACGTTCCAGAACTGGCAGTCCGAGCTGCTCGCCATCGGCACCATGGCGGTCTTCGCCATCTACCTGCGCGAGCGCGGCTCGCCGGAGAGCAAGGAGGTCGGGGCGCCGCACGACGCGACGAGCTCGAGCGACTGACGCCCGGGCCCTCGGCCGCGTGCCCCGCAGCGGGGCGCTCGTTCACGTCGCCTGGATGCCGTCCTCCGGCTCCTCGCGGAAGGTCAGGCGTCGCTGGATGACGTCCCGCGCCGTCTGCGTCATCGTCGTCCCTCGCACGTAGGCCTGCGCACGCAACAGCGCCAGGGCGTCGTCCACCGGGAGGCCCAGCTGCGCGACGACGAAGCCCGCCGCCTGGTGGATCTCGGCGCGTTCGGCCCACGACTCGACGAGCGCGCCGTCCTCCTGCTCCAGCCGTTCGGACAGGGCGGCGGCGAGGATCCCGGCGACGAGCTCGGCCGACTCGGGGTCCAGGGCGGTCGGTCGCTCTCGTTCCCACAGGGTGAGGACACCGACCGTGCTCGCGCGCTGCCGCACCGGAACGGCGTGGATGACGACGGGCCGGTCCTCGATGAGGTGGCGGAGGTCGAGCAGGGGCCACCGCGCGTCGCGGCCGCCGTCCGGTCCGACGACCAGCCGCTGGTAGCGGGAGGAGGTGAAGGCGTCGGTCCCCGGGCCCTGCTGGACGACCTCCTGCGCGGACTCGAGGGCCTCGGCCACGGAGTCGGTCACCGCCAGCGTCATCCGGGCGTCGGCCCCGTGGCCGAGCGTGAGCGCTCCGCCCTCGCAGCCGAGGAGGTCTGCGGCCGCGCGGCACAGGCGCCTGGCGAACGGCTCGCCCCGGTCGTCCTCGGCGATCCTGCGGGCCAGCTCGGTGAGGAGCAGTGGGAGGTCATGCACGGCGACGGGGCGTGCGACGGAGGAGCGGCAACCGGGTCACGCAGATCCCGTACCCCGTCGGACGCGGCGCACGCGTCCTGACGTGGTCCGCATGCCGCGTGGGGTCAGCCTCCGGCTGTCGGGTCGTCATCGAGCGCACGTGTCGTTTCCGGGGGGCGTGACCGGGTACCACGGCGTCGTTCCAGGTCGCCAGCCCACAGGAGGTTCCATGTCCCAGGACGCCATCGTCATGCTCAAGGCGGACCACAAGGAGGTCCGGGCGCTGTTCCGCGAGTTCCAGAAGTCCTCGACGACCCCGGCACGCAAGGAGCAGATCGTCCGCAAGGTCATCGAGCTCCTGACCGTGCACACCTACATCGAGAACGAGGTCATGTACCCCCGCGTCCGTGCGCTCGTCCCCGACCTCGAAGAGGACGTCCTGGAGTCCTACGAGGAGCACCACGTCGCCGACGTCCTCGTCATGGAGCTGGACGCGATGGACCGCGACGACGAGCGCTTCGAGGCCAAGGCCACCGTCCTCATCGAGAACGTCACGCACCACATCGAGGAGGAGGAGCAGGAGTGGTTCCCGAAGGTGCGCGAGGCACTCGGTCGCACCACCCTCCAGGAGATCGGCGCCGAGCTCGCCGAGGCCAAGGAGCGGGCACCCCGCCGCCCGGAGCAGCCCGGTGCCGTGAAGAAGACCGTCGACGCGCTGACGAGCTGAGCGCGACCGGCCCGGGCGCGGCGACGGTCGTCGTCGTGCCCGGCCTGGGTCTCGACGCGCGCTCCTGGAGCCGGGTCTGGCCCTACCTCGACGGCCCGAGCACGGCGGTCACCCTGCCGACGATGGGCCGGGCGGCGAGCACCCTCGACGACCTGCGCCCGGAGGCGCTCGCCGTGCGGCTCGTCGAGCAACTCCCACCATCGGGCCCGCTCGTCCTCGTGGGCCACTCGGCGTCCTGCCAGGTCGTTGGGGAGGCGCGCCGGGACGACCGGGTGGTGGGCGTCGTCCTCGTCGGCCCGACGACGGCACGGTGGATCGCGTCGTGGCCGGCCATCGTGGGTCGGTGGAGCCTGACGGCCGTCCACGAGCACCTCTGGGAGATCCCCTTGGTGGGTCCCCAGTACCTCCGCACCGGCCTGTGGACCATGGCCCGGGGGATGGACCGCATCCGGCACCACCGCCTCGACCGCGCGCTTGCGGTGGGAGGCGTCCCCATGGCCGTCGTCCGGGGCGGGCACGACCGTATCGCCGACGCGGCGTGGTGCCGGCACCTCGCGGCAACGTGCGTCGACGGGTCGGTGACCACGGTGCCCGGAGCCGGTCACATGGTGCCGCTCACACACCCCGCCGCCGTTGCTACGGTGGTCGAGGAGATGCGGAGACGCGTGGCCGTGACGGTCAGAGGGTTTGACGGCGGCGATCCGGGGCAGAGGCGCAAACGAGGTGCACACCCATGACAGATCAGTCGAACGAGGCCGAGGCGACCGTCGAGGCGACCGCCCGGCTGGACGAGCAGCTGCGCGCCATCGCCGCGAGGATGACCAAGGACGACCGGCCCATCTCCCCGGACGGGGTGGTCGAGGTGGCCCTGCTCGCCGTCCCTCACGCCCAGCACGTCGGTGTGACCCTGCTGCGGGCCGGCCGGGCGCCGAAGTCGGCCGCCGCCACGGACGAGGTACCCGACTCCCTCGACCAGCTGCAGTTCGCCCTGCGGGACGGCCCCTGCCTCGACGCCGCGACCGGACCACCGGTCGTCACCGCTCCGGACCTGGAGCACGACGGGCGCTACCCGACGTACGGCCCGCGCTGCGTGGAGGAGACCGGCATCCGGTCGATGCTGTGCCTCCGGCTGCCGCTGGGCGGGGAGGACCACGCCGGGCTCAACTTCTACTCGAGCGAGCTCGACGCGTTCTCCGACGAGGACGTCGCCGCCGGATCGCTCCTGGTCCCGTTCGCGGCGCTCGTGATCGAGGCCGAGCTGCGCCGCGAGGACGTGAGCAACCTGACGACCGCCCTCGAGAGCAGCCGCGTCATCAGCGGCGCGGTCGGCATCCTCATGGCGACCCACCGGCTCTCCCGCGACGACGCCTTCGCCGTGCTCCGCCGCACGAGCATGGACCTCAACCTCAAGCTGCGAGCCGTCGCCGAGCACGTCGAGTTCACCGGGGACCTGCCCGAGCCGCCCGCCCGGGGCAGATGAGCGCGGCGCGGCGCGCGCCGCGCGGTGCCGACGAGGGCGCGGGCGCCCGGACCGAGGGGACCGCGAGCCGCCCGCTCCTCGTCGACCACGGCGGCACGCGCCTGGTGGCCCACGACACCGGGGCCGGGCACTGGCTCCCCGAGCTCCACGCCGGCGAGGTGGCCGAGGCGGTGCGAACGCAGGTGTCGGCAGCGCCGGTGGCCGCCCGGGGCGGGGCCGTGCCCTAGTCGCCGTCCGCGGAGGGGTGGCGCCGTCTCCGGTCCAGGCCGAGCAGCCCACCACCGCTCCACGGTCCCCGGACCGCGTCGTGCTCCGCGGGCTCGACGACGTTGCCGCTCGTCGGGGGGAGCGGACCACCCGCGAGCGCGAGGCGTGACATCAGGGGCCCGACGAGGCGGTCGAAGACCGGTGGGAGCAGCTCGTGCCCGAGGGTCATCAGCGCGTTGGCCAGCCCGACGGACTCCTCCCCCCGCCGGCGGCGATCGGCCGCCCGGAGGACGGCCGCCGCGACCTTCTCGGGCTGGTCGACGGGAACGGGGGGCCGGGCGGCGGTGCCCGAGTAGTTGCCCGCGACGGCGTACACCGGGGTGTTCGTTGCTCCGGGTGCGACACCGACCACGCGCACCCCCGGCCGGTCGGCCATCGCCTGCGAGATCATCCGGGTCAGGCCCCGGACCGCCCACTTCCCGGTGCAGTACGTGACGAGCTGGGGCACGCTGATCCGCCCGAGCACCGACCCCACGACGACGAGCACCCCGTCGTCCCGTTCGCGCATGGACGGCAGGACGGCGCGGGCGACGTTGGCGGTGCCGAGGACGTTGACCTCGACGACACGGTCGAAGACGTCGGCGGGTACCTCGAGGAAGGTGCCGAAGGTGATGACGGCGGCGGCGTGCACGCACACGTCGAGCCGGCCGTGTTCCTCGAGCGTCCGGTCCACGGCCGCCTCGACGGCCGCCCGCTCGGTGACGTCGGCCGGCTCGACCGTGCACGAGGCCGCCCCCCGGGCGATGCACTCCTGCGCCACCCGCTCGAGGACGTCGCGGCGCCGCGCGAGGAGGACGAGGTGCGCGCGGCGACCTGCGTAGGCGTGTGCGGTGGCGCGCCCGATGCCGCTGGAGGCCCCCGTGACGAGGACGACCCGTGGCTGCTCGCCGGGTGCGCCCGCGGACGGGTCGGCGGGCAGGGCAGCGGCCCCGGAGGGGCTCGTCGGTGACACGGTTCGGTCCTCTCGTCGGGGGAGCGGCGCCGGGTGCCGTCCCGGAGGCGTTCCCGGTCCCCGTACCCAGCCGGGCGTGTCTGACCAACCCTCGACAACCCGGCCCGTGCAGGCCGGGGTGCCGGGTGGGCCGGCTGTCTGACCCACCCGGCTCCGGTCTGCTACCCACCGGTGGCGGCGCTACGCGTTCTCGCTGGTCCGGGTCCCGCAGCGCGCCGATCCTGAGGACGCCTCGAACGGTTGCGCGTCGGCTCGGCCCCGCGAGGAGCCGCGGTTTGGTAGGTGTGGAGGATGGCGACCGACACGACCGACCTCGGGGTGGCGCTCGACATCGACGGCCGGCTCACGGAGGTCGAGCGGACCGTCGACGTCCTGCTCAACGTCTCGCCCGTCAACGCGGCCGAGGCCTGGACCGACTTCGAGCGCAGCGACTTCGCCGTGGCCCCCACCCTGCGGCTGCGGCCGCTGGAGTTCGACCCCGACCTCGTGCGCCGCGACCTCTTCGACCTCCGCGTCGAGGACGTGGAGGACCCGGCGCTGCACACGTTGCTGCGGGCCAAGCGCGACGAGCTCGCCCGGATCGTCACGGCGCTGGAGGACCGCGACACCTCGCGGTTCGTCTACGGGTCGCTGCAGCTCTACGGCGGTGTCTCGGAGGCCCTCTCGGCCTCGGCCGAGCACCTGCTCCGGACCATCCCGCACCAGGCCCCGAGCACCGAGAGCGTCACCGCGGGCGCCTTCGCCGAGGCCGCCCGGGCCGAGTTCGAGCGCTACCGCGAGAACCACCCCGACTTCCCGGTCGCCTACGAGGTGCGGGCCGACGTCGCCGAGCTCATGGTCTCGTTCGGGCGGCTGCTCATCCCCGAGGCGGCCGCCATCCGGGCCGACCGGGTCGACCCGCTCCTGCACCACGAGGTCGGGACCCACGTCGTGACGTACCAGAACGGCGCCCGCCAGCCGTTGCGGCTCCTGACGATCGGCCTGCCGGGCTACGACGAGACGCAGGAGGGGCTCGCCGTGCTCGCCGAGTACCTCACCGGCGGGCTGGACCCGCGCCGCCTGCGTGTCCTCGCGGCGAGGGTCGTCGCCATCGAGCGCCTCCTCGACGGCGCCGGTTTCCTCGACATCTTCGAGGGCCTCCGCGCGGACCACTCGATCCCGGCCCGGACGGCGTGGTCGATCGCGATCAGGGCGGTCGTGGGCGGTGGCTCGGTCAAGGACGCCATCTACCTGCGAGGCATCGTCAGGCTCCTCGACGCGCTCGCCGAGGGGCTGGACCTCGAGGTCCTGCTCGTCGGCAAGCTCTCGCTCGACCACGTGCCACTGGTCCAGGACCTGCTGGACCGCGGTGTCCTGCACCCGCCCTGGATCCGGCCGCGGTGGCTCGACGTCCCGGGGGCGCAGGAGCGCCTCGAACGCCTGCGGTCCGGGCTGGCCGTGACCGACCTCTACGAAGGGGAGACGACGGCATGAAGATCGCGTTCCTCGTGACCGACGTCCCCACCGAGGTCGACGAGTACACGACGACCCGGCTCGCGCGAGCGGCAGCCGCGGCCGGCCACGAGGTCTGGTACCTCGGAGTCACCGACGTGGAGGTCGGCGCCGGCGAGGGGTACCTCATGGGCCGCGCCCGCGCCGCGCACCTCGAGGACCGCGACACCCTCGAGTCGTTCATGGAGCGCATCAAGGAGCAGGAGCCGCAGCGCGTCGTCCTCGACGGCCTCGACGCGCTCTTCATCCGCAACGAGTCGGTCGACGACCTGCAGGACCGGCCGTGGGCGGCCCCGCTGGCGCCGGTCTTCGGCCAGATGCTCAAGGCCCGGGGCGTGACCGTCGTCAACGACCCCATGTCGCTGATCCGCGCCACGAGCAAGCTGTACCTCGAGGAGTTCCCCGAGCAGGTCCGGCCGCGCTCCCTCGTCACGCGCGACCCGGCGGCCATCGAGCAGTTCGTCCGCGAGGTCGGCCACTCGGTCGTCAAGCCCCTCTACGGCGCCAAGGGCCGCAACGTCTTCATGGTCGAGGACGAGAACGAGGCCAACCTCGCGCAGATGACCGAGGCGGTCCTCGCCGACGGCTACGCGGTCGTGCAGGAGTTCGTCGACGGCGAGGAGGAGGGTGACGCCCGGATCTTCGTCCTCGAGGGCCGCATCCTCGAGCGCGACGGCAGGTACGCGGCGTTCCGCCGCGTGCCGACGGGGAACGACCCGCGCGCCAACATCAGCGTCGGCGGGCGGTCGGTGCCCCTCGAGGTGGGCGAGACCGAGCGTGCCATCGTCGCCGCGATGGCCGACAAGCTCGTCGCCGACGGGATGTTCCTCGTCGGCATCGACGTCATCGGAGACAAGGTCGTCGAGATCAACGCCGAGAGTCCCGGCGGGATGCAGAGCGTCGAGCGGCTCTACGACGTCGACGTGGGCCCCGTCGTCATCGACGCGCTGGAGGCGCGCACGGGGAGCCGGTGAGTCGGGGCGACGACAGTGGCCGCGCCGGGGCCTACTCGTCGGAGCGCGAGCGCAGCGCCGAGTTCTCCTCGCGGAGAACGGTGTTGGCATCCTCGAGCTCAAGCACCATGGAGATCCCGGCGAGGTTGAGGCCGTCGTCGAGCAGTCCGGTGATGCGCTGCAGCCGCTCGACGTCATCGGCGCTGTAGAGCCGCGTCCCTCCGGGGGTCCGGTCGGGGGTCACGAGACCGCGCGCCTCGTAGGCGCGCAGGTTCTGCACGCCCGTGCCCACCATCCCCGCCGCGACGGAGATGCCGTAGACGCCCTGGGCCGAGGGCGCCGACGCGCCGCGTCGGGTCCGTCTGCTGGTCATGTCCCCTCCGGGGGGTTGCGAGTCCGCGATGGTTGGTGCTATATCAAATTTATAGCGCACACCACAGATCCAGACGAGGATCCGTGGCCCCTCCGGGGGCATCACGACCAGATGGAGGTGATGACGATGCTGATGCGCACCGACCCCTTCCGTGAGCTCGACAGGATGGCCCAGCAGGCCTTCGGCTCCGTGGGGACCCTCGCCCGACCGGCCGCCATGCCGATCGACGCCTGGCGCGACGGAGACACCTTCCACGTCGAGCTGGACCTCCCGGGGGTGGACCCGGGCAGCATCGACGTCGACGTCGAGCGCAACGTCCTCACGGTCAAGGCCGAGCGGCGGCCGGCGTCGAACGAGCGCGAGCTGATCGCCGCCGAGCGGCCGCGCGGTGTCTTCAGCCGCCAGCTGTTCCTCGGGGACACCCTCGACACCGACGGCATCGTCGCCGACTACGAGCACGGGGTCCTGCGACTGCGGATCCCCGTCGCGGAGCGCGCCAAGCCGCGGAAGATCGAGATCGGGCAGCACGAGCAGCGACAGGCCATCTCCGCCTGACGAGCCCGGTGGCCGTGATGACGACCTCACCGGTCGGACCGGCGCGCGCGACCCGCGACCTTCGTGAGGCGGACGCCTTCGTCGACCTGCTGCTCTCCGACGACGACCTCGTGCGTGCCGAGTTCGACGCCATCGTCCGCGCCGAGCTCGACGCCGTCGTCGACGCCGAGTGGCCGGACCCACCGGCCACCCCGCGGTCGAGCGCGCCGGGGACGGGCCCGGAGGCCGGGCAACCCCTGCGGGTCGGCGCCACCCTCGCCGTGGGCTCCGACCCGCGGGTGGCCCGGCCCGCGCGGCAGCGTGGACCGCCCGACATCCGGCTGACGCTCTCCCGGTGTCACGCCGGGAGGGGAGGACGGGGCGCTCACCGGGTCCGGGACCCGGGGCGCCTCGCCGCCGCCCGGAGCGCGTCGGGGACGGCCGCGAACAGCCGGTCGGCCTCGTCGACGGTGCGGCCGATCGCCGTGACGCCGACCCGACCTTCGACGGCCAGCGCGGCCATCATGTGCAGGACGACGCCGACGCCCTGCTCGTGGTCGAAGGCCAGGCCGGCGTCCGCCACGGCCTCGATGGCCCGTCCGGGGTCCAGGCCGAGCCACACCGGGTCGACCACACCGTCGCTGGAGCGATAGCAGCGCGGCCCGCCGTCGTGCTCGGCCACCCACCGGCCCCGGTCGGCGTCGTAGCACCCGGGCACGAGGTGGCGCAGCGCCGCGAAGGAGTGGGACGTCCCACCCTTGCGCAGGTTGAGGTCGAGGGCGTTCAGCCGCCACCCGCCCGCGTCCTCGACGGCGACGAAGTCCACCGCCAGCCGCCCGACGGCACCGGCCCGGGCGAGCAGCCGGGCGACCGCGCTCACGTGGCGCGCCAGGTCGGCCGCGTAGGCGCTGTCGGCGGGGAACCGGCTGCCGACGAACTCCTGGCGCTGCGCACCGCCCAGCACCTGCTCGTGGGTGGCGAGGAGGCGGACGCCGCCGCCGGGGAGGAGGTCGACCTGGGCGCTGGGGCTGGTGACGCGCGGGCCGTCGACGAGCTCCTCGACGACGCCCCCCGCCGCCAGGTCGCGCAGGAACCAGTCGGGCGCACCGCGGAGCACCTGCGCGGCGAGGACCGCCTCGCCCAGCGGCTCGCCGCGGTCGTCGCGGGTCGAGACGACCCGGTTGCCGTCGCCCGACCCGCTGTCGTCCACCTTGACGACCAGGCGGTCGAGGTCCGGGCGGCTGCGCCGCATGCGCGCCACCGCCGCGGCGACGTCGGTGCCGTCGTGGACGCCCTCCTCCCCGCACGGGACGGGCACGCCGGCCTCGCGGAACAGGCGGCGCGCCGAGCTCTTGAAGCCGAGCGGCCACATCTGCGGGGCCGGCCCGTTGAGCGGGGCGTCGAGGGCGACAGCCACCTCGACCTCGGCCGCGGTGACGTTCCACGGCTCGACGAGGGCGACCCGCCCGCCGATCCGGTCGCGGAGCTCGGTGAGGAGGTCGGGCCGGTCGAGGAGCTTGGCCGCGACCCCTCGGGGGCTGTCGTCCGGCACGACGAGGCACGACAGCCGCCGGCGCACCCCCTCCGGCGCATGGGGGTCGGCGAGGCGGGCGTGGTAGTCGAGGACGACCTCGCCCGGGTCGCGGCTCGTCACCAGGACGACGTGCACGCCGGGGATCCGCCCGGCCTGCAGGGCGCCGAGGAGGAAGCGGTGCTCGAGGGCGGCCAGGCGCGAGCGGTAGTGGGACAGGAGAGTGGCGGACATGCTGTACGAGGGCAGGGCGACGACGACGTGCTCCACGGTCGAGCCCGGCACGTTGGCGTCCAGCGCGTCGCCCAACCGCTCCTGCAGACGCTCGAAGGCACCCACGAGATCAGGGTAGGGCTGGGCGGACCTGGGGCGAAGGGTTCGGCCCTCGCCGTCGACCGCTCCTGCCGGAGGTGTGCCGAACCACCCGGTGGGTACGAGGGTCGACAGATGGAGGACCCACGAGGAGGGAGGGAGACCCATGGCGTCCAGGCCAGGTGACACCCACGTCCGGCTGCCGCCCGACCACCGCTTCGAGCCCAAGGCGTCGCGCAACCCCGCGGCTCGGGGTCGGGCGCGCTCGGCCGTGCCCGACGACGTCCCGCCCGGTCGCGCCGGTGAGTGCCGTGAGGCACTCGGGAGGGTGGCCGCCGACCTGCTCCCTGGCTCCGCGGCCGGCGATGCCCTCGCCCACGTCACGTGGCAGCACGGCCTGCCCGACCTGGACGCCATCGCCGTCGTCGACCACACCGGCGAGCGGCCGGTGGTGGTGGGCACGAGCAGTGCCTCCGTCCTGGAGGCGCTCGGCCTCGAGATCCGCCTCGGGCAGGGTCCGGTCTCCTCGTGTGCCGCGATGGGGGAGGCCGTCGTCTGCCGCGACCTCCGCCACGACCGCCGGTGGACGGCCTTCGGTCGCACCGCCGACGCGCCGGCCCTGCCCTTCCGGCGCTGGGCGGTCCTGCCGATGGGCCTACCCGGCGAGCGCCCGGTCGGGTCGCTCGTCCTGGCCGCGGTGCGCCCGGGGATCGTGACGCCCGCCGAGCTGGCCACCATCGGGTCACTGGCCGACCGCGGTTCGCTCACCCTCACCGCCCACCTCGGGGCCGGCCGCGAGGCCCGAGCCGTCCTCGCCATGGACGACGTCCGCGTCGTCGCGATCGCGGTGGGTCGGCTCATGGAGGCGCACGGCCTCACCGAGGCCGAGGCCCTCACGTGGCTGAGGGACCGTCAGGAGGCCACCGGCACCCGGCTCGTCGACGTGGCAACACCGGTGGCCGAGGCGTCGCCGTCGACCGGGCCCCGTGGCCACGGCGCCGTCGCCGACCCGGCGGTCCACCGACGACAGGCCGACCGACCTCTCGCCGACGGCTGAGCCGACCGGCTCCACCGAGCGCCCGGCAACCGTGTGGGCGGGTGCAGGCGACACTGGTCCCGTGACCGAACCGCCCGCTCCGTCTCCGACCGACGTCACGGCCGTCGTCCTCGCCGGCGGCACCTCGCGCCGCTTCGGGTCCGACAAGCTCGCCGCCCCGTTGCGAGGGTCGACGGTGCTCGGTGAGACGCTCGGCGGGCTCGCCCCGGAATGGGCCGTCGTCGCGGTCGGCCCCGCACGCCCCACCGACCGCTGGGTGACCTGGACGGTGGAGGACCCGCCCGGCGGCGGTCCCCTCGCCGGCCTCGCGGCCGGGCTCGCCCTCGTCACGACCACGCTCGTCGTCGTCCTCGCAGGGGACGTGCCCGACGGCGGGCCGGCTGCGGTGGAGCTCGTCGAGGCCCTCCGAGGGGGTCCCGCCGAGGTCGACGCCGTCGTCGCGACCGATCCCGACGGTGTCCCCAACCCGTTGCTCGGCGCGTACCGGGTGGCGGCCGTCCGGGCCGTGCTGCCCGACACCGCCCACGGCCGGCCGGCGAGGCTCCTGCTCGACCTGCGGCACACCGAGATCCGCGTCGCCTCCGGGATCTCCGACGTGGACACCCCCGCCGACCTCGCGCGCCTGGGCGGTTCCCGGGCGCGCCGGGGAGGACGTGGCACCCCCACCTGACGCCGAACCCTCGCAGCTTCGACACCGCGGTCGGATCCTGAGCGTCCGGGAAGAATCCCTGCACCTCGCCCCCGGGCGGGAGTACCCTCCCGAGGAAGACACCCGCGCGACCCTGACGAGCGCACCTGTACGGGGAAGGACTGCGTTCATGAACCGGAAGAGCACCGGTCGTCCTGGTGCCTCCGACGTGCGGTCGGAGGGGGACGTTCGAAGGGCCGCCGACGACCGGACGGTCGGCCACGACGGCTACCGCCACGAGGCCCTGTTCTGGTACGGCCTCGACGACTTCCTCGCCGCCACCGTGCCGTTCGTGCTCGACGGTCTCGAGGCCGACGAGGCGGTCATGGCCGCGGTCGCCCCCTCCCACGTCGCGCCGCTGCGCGATGCGCTGGGCCCGGCGGCGTCCGGGGTGCGGCTCGTCGACATGGGTGAGATGGGCGCCAACCCGGCCCGCATCATCCCTGCGTGGCGCGACTTCGCCGACGCCCACGCCGGCCGGGTGATGCGCGGTGTCGGAGAGCCGATCTGGTCCGGCCGGCGCGCCGACGAGCTCGTCGAGTGCCAGCTGCACGAGGCGTTGCTCGACGAGGCGCTCCCGTCCCACACGCCGTTCTGGCTCCTCTGCCCGTACGACGCCGACGCCCTCGGGGACGCCGTGCTCGCCGAGGCCCGACGCTCGCACGGCACCGTCGACGGCAGCCCGACCGGGCTGCGCGACGGCGGCCACCCGGCGCACCTCTTCGCCGCCGAGCTGCCCTCGGCGCCGGCATCGGCGGTCGTGGTGGCCTTCGACCGCGCCGGCCTGGCCGACGTCCGGAGGATGACCGAGGAGTGGGCGGCCGCCACCGGGTTCAGTGCGGTGCGGGTCGAGGACCTCGGGCTCGCGGTCCACGAGGTCGCCGTCAACAGCGTCGAGTACGGCGGCGGCCGGGGCGACCTGCTGCTCTGGGTCGAGCCGGGCGCGCTCGTCGTCGAGGTGCGGGACGCCGGGCGGATCGACGACCTCTTCGTCGGCCGCCGGGTGCCCGCGTGGGACGACGACCACGGCCGCGGGCTCTGGCTCGCGAACCAGCTCTGCGACCTCGTCCAGCTCCGGTCCGGCCCCACGGGGACGACGGTCCGCATCCACACCTGGCGCTGAGGGCGGCGGCCCCTCACCCGTCCCGGCGGGGGCCCGTCAGTCGTTGAGGCCGGCGAGCTCGAGGACGGCCTCCGGGTCGTCGAGGTCGGGCGTCGCGAGGAAGACCGTCGACACGCCCGACGCGGCGAGGGCGGCGTGCCGGTCGCGGTGCTGCGCAACGGTTCCCGCGTTCCGTCGGGAGGCGAACGTCGCGGCTGCCGTCCGGCCGCGGTGACGCTCGACCCGGGCCCACACGTCGTCTCGGTCGCGCCCGACGACCGCCAGGTCGAGGACGGTCACGGCGACCTCCTCCGGCGCGCGGCCGACGTCGGCGCAGTGTCGCCGCAGGACCTCGACCTTGTGGCGGAGCACCTCCGGGTCGGAGGTCACGAGGTTGCACGCGTCGCCGAGCTCGGCGGCGATGCGCAGGGTCCGGCGCTCCCCTCCTCCGCCGACGACGACGGGAAGCGGCCCCGTGGGGCGCGGGTACGACGTCGTCTCGGGCAGCTCGATCCCGGGTGCGGCGAAGGCCTTGGTCCCGGGGGCCCACAGCGCCCGCAGGACGCGGATCGAGAGCTCCAGCTCGTCGAGCCGGGCCCCCGCGGGCGGGAAGGGCAGGCCGAAGGCGGCGTGCTCGCGCTCCCACCACCCGGCCCCGATGCCGAGGAAGGCGCGCCCGCCGTTGAGGGCCGAGAGCGTGGCCGCCGCCTTCGCCGTGATGCCCGGCTGCCGGAACGTCACCGGGGTGCACAGCGGCCCGAGGCGCAGCCCGGTGCCGAGGCCCGCGAGCGACCCCAGCGCCACCCACGGCTCGGGGATCGGGTCCCACGCCCGGCCGACCTGGGGGACCTGGACGAGGTGGTCCATGAGGGCGAGCCCGGCGAACCCGGCCTCGTCGGCGGCCAGGGCGATGCCGCGCAGCCAGCCCATCGGGTCCTCGCCCCAGGGGAACCGCGCGACCTGGAGGAGGACCTCGACCCCCGTCGAGGCGGTCCGGTCCGGACCGTCCGGTGCCGTGACATCGCGGCCCGTGGCCCCGGGCGCCGGCGCGGCGGGGGCGTCCCCCGGCTCCGTGACGACGTCGTCCCAGCCCTCGTCGGCGACCTCGGCGACGACCTCGCGCACCCGCCGGAGCTGCTGGTCGAGGACGGCCGCCGGCACGGGCCGGTCCCGGGACGCGTTGCGGCGGCGGCACTCCTGCGCCGCGGTGTCGAGGACGACGACGACCGCCGGGAGGCCGGCGCCCCGTGCCGCGGCCAGCCAGGCCCGGCGTCGCCCGGCATCGAGGCCGAGGGTGTCCACGACCGTCGTGAGGCGTCGACCGACGCGAGCCGCCACGACCGCCTCGAGCACGGCGAACGCGTCGGCGGAGGCGTCGAGGTCGTGCGGTCCGCTGCCGACCACCCCGCGCAGGGCGTCGGAGGAGACGACCTCCTCCGCGCGGTAGCGCCGGCCCGCCCAGGTGGACTTGCCCGACCCCGAGGCGCCGACGAGCACGACGAGGGCCGGGTCGGGGACCGTCATGCCCGGCAGTCTGCCGGACCCCGTCCGGCCCGCGTCCCGCCCGGGTCGAGGTGTTCGGCCGGTGCCTGGTGCCGCCGGATCACCTCGACCGGTCGGTGCGCGACGGACGGTGACGCGTCACGGACATGCGGCTAGCCTGACGGCGTGGTGCCCACACCCTGGCTCTCCGCCGAGGAGCAGCGGCTCTGGCGTGCCTGGCTCGCCGCGGGCAGCGCCCTCTCCGCCGCCCTGCACCGCGACCTCCAGGCCGACGCCGGGCTCTCCCTGCCGGACTTCGACGTCCTCGTCCGGCTCACCGAGAGCGAGGAGGGCCGCGTGCGCGTCTCCGAGCTGGCGCGCGCCCTCGACTGGGAGCGCAGCCGGCTCTCGCACCACGTGACGCGGATGGAGCGGCGCGGCCTCGTCGCCCGCGACGACTGCGTCGACGACGGCCGGGGCGCCTACGTCGTCGTCACCGAGGCGGGACGCGCCGCCATCGAGGACGCCGCGCCGCACCACGTGCGGACCGTCCGCCGCCTCTTCGTCGACGTCCTGACCCCGCAGGAGGTCGCCGCGCTGACGCCCGTGCTCGAACGGGTGCTCGACGGGCTCGCGGGGGACCGGGACGCCCGGCGCTGACCCCCCGGCACCTGCGTCGTCCACAGATTCTCCCGAACACCGGAATGTCACGGAACGGTCTCGCTACCGTGGACGGCCTCGCCCTGCCCCGATCCGAGGACGTCCCCGTGCCCCACCTTCAGCCGTCCCGTCACGTCGGTCGCCACCGTCCGGCGCGCCCGGCCGCGCGACGGCCCGGGCGGTCCGTGACGGCGCTGCTTCCCACCGTCACCGCGGCGGCCCTCGTCCTGGGCTCGGGCGGCGTCTCGCTCGCCCAGACGACCGCCGGCGACCGGGTGGGGGTCACGACCACCGGCCCGGCCCCGGTCATCGACCTCAGCGTCGAGGAGGCCGTGGCCGTGGCCGTCGAGGAGGCGGCCGGTGCCGCGACGACCAGGGACCTCGCGCAGCGCCGCAGCGAGGCGGCGATCCAGGTGTCCGCGGTCCGCGGCGGGGCCGAGGCGCGCGTGCGGGCCGCCCGCGACGCCAAGCGCAAGGCGGTGGCCGAGGCCAAGCGCAAGGTCGCCGAGCGCAGGTCCCGGGAGAAGGCGGCTGCCAAGGCCAGGGCCAGGGCGGAGGCCAAGGCCAGGGCGCAACGCCAGCGCACCCGGTGGGTCGAGCCGATCCGCACCGGACGCCTCACGTCCGACTTCGGCCCACGCTGGGGCAAGACCCACGACGGCCTCGACATCGGTGCCCCCACCGGCACCCCGCTCTACGCGATGTCGAGCGGCACGGTGATCCTCTCCGACGAGGTCTTCAGCTTCGGCAACAAGCTCGAGATCCGCTACTGGGACGGCACCGTCTCCTGGTACGGCCACCTCAGCCGGCGCCTCGTCCGCACCGGCGAGACCGTCCGCGCGGGCGAGCTCGTCGGGCTCGTCGGCAACACCGGCCACTCCTTCGGGTCGCACCTGCACCTCGAGATCCACCCGAGGGGAGGGGACGACCCCGTCGACCCCCGGCCGTGGCTGGCGCGCCGGGGGATGTCCGTCGGCTGAGGCCCTCCTCAGGCGACCGGCGGGTGCGCCCGCCCCGCCGAACCTAGACTCCCCCCATGGCGCCCCGGCTCGGTCTGCGCAGCCGCATCCTCGCGCTGACGATGCCGGTCGTCGTCCTCGTGAGCGCCGCCATCGCCGGCATCGTCTACACCTCCCTCGGGCAGGTGTTCGACGTGTCGGCCCGCGAGATCGCCGTGGCCGAGGCGCTCGAGCTGCGCGCGGACATCGGCCTGCACACCGTCGACGAGCTGCAGCAGATCCACGTCGGCGACCTCACGACCCGCGTGTCCCAGGTGGTCCGCCCGGACGGCCGGATGGTCGTCACGTCGGACGCGCGGGCGGGCGGTCCCATCGCCGACCCGGCGCTCGCGCGGGGCCAGGTGCGCTCCGAGCTCGTCTCCGCCCTGCCCGGCATCGGCGAGGGCCGCTACGCCGTCGCCGCGGCCGACGGGACCGGCGCCGACGGCGAGCGCTACACCGCGATCGTCGCGGTGCCGACCCGCGTGGAGACCACGGCGCTCGGCCGGTCCATGGAGTTCGCCCTCATCGGCGCCACGGGGCTGGTCGCCCTCCTCGCCGCCGTGACGACCTTCGCGGTGGGGCAGGCCCTGCGACCCGTGGACCGGATGCGCGACCAGATGGACGCCCTCGTCGCCTCGCGCCCCGCCCCGGGCCTCGAGGTGCCGCCCGGGCGCGACGAGCTCTCGCGCCTCGCCGAGACGCTCAACGTCGTCCTCGAACGGCTCCGCGAGGCCGACGCGGCCCGTCGCGCCTTCGTCGCCGACGCCGGGCACGAGCTGCGCAGCCCCCTCGCGACGATCCGCGTCCTCCTCGACCGGCTCGGGGAGGACCGCCCCCTCGCGGAGCGCACGGGGACGGCGAACCGGGCGTCGGCGGAGGTCGACCGGCTCTCGGTCCTCGTGGACGACCTCCTCGCGCTCGCCTCCGCGGACGAGCAGCAGGGTGCCGCCTCCCGTGAGGACGTCGACCTCGACGACGTGGTCGTCGGCGAGGCCGGAGCGCTGCGGGCCCGAGGCCTGCCGGTCGAGGTGAGCGTCGAGCCGGTCCGCGTCACCGGCGACCCGCACCGCCTCGGCCGGGTCGTCCGCAACCTGCTGGAGAACGCGGCGAGGCACATGGACCGGCAGGTCCGCGTCGTCCTGGACCGTGAGGGCGACCTCGCGCACCTCGTCGTCGACAACGACGGGCCACCGGTGCCGGAGGAGGACCGGGAGCGCATCTTCGGCCGGTTCGTCCGCCTCGACGACTCACGGACCCGCGACACCGGGGGCACCGGCCTCGGCCTCGCGATCGTCGCCGAGATCGTGCGGGCCCACGGGGGCAGCGTCACCGCCGAGGAGACGCCGGAGGGGTGGTGCCGCTTCGCGGTCAGGATCCCGGTCGAGGCTCGATCGGGTTGAGGCGGTAGCCCATCCCGCGCACCGTCTCGAGCGACTTCGTCTCGAAGGGCGCGTCGATCTTGCGGCGCAGGTAGCCGATGTAGACCTCGACGACGTTGTCGGCGCCGGGGTAGTCGCTGTCCCAGACGTTCTCGAGGATCTCGCTCTTGCTCTGCACCTGCCCGGCCTTGCGCATGAGGTGGTGGAGCAGGGCGTACTCCCGGGCGGTCAGCTGGATCTCGCGGCCCTCGCGGGTGACCCGCCGGGTGGTGGGGTCCAGGCTGAGGCAGCCGACGGTGAGGGCGACCGGGCGCTCGGGGGCGCCGCGCCGCGAGAGGGCCTGGAGGCGGGCGAGGAGGACCCGCGTGCTGAACGGCTTGGTCACGTAGTCGTCGGCGCCGAGCTCGAAGGCGTCGGTCTGGTCGAACTCGCCGTCCTTCGCGGTGAGCATGAGCACGGGGGTCCACACCTTCCGCCGGCGCATGTGCTTGAGGACGTCGTAGCCGTTGAGCGAGGGCAGCATGATGTCGAGGACCACCACGTCGTACTGCCCGAGCAGCGCCATCCGCAGCCCGTCCCGGCCGTCGGCGGAGTGGTCGACGACCCAGCCCTCCTCCCGGAGGGCGTCCTCGAGGGCGTCCGCCAACGGGCGCTCGTCCTCGACCAGAAGAAGCCTCACGACATTTCCCGCTTTCTCAGGGGAATCTCAGCGGTCTGGCTGTAATCTACTCACCACGTCGAGGGTTTGCCGCTCAAGCGCGCCCCGGCCCCCGGAACCGGCGTCCGGGAGATGCGAACCCCCTGCACGCATCTCCCGGACGCCTTTCGCGTGTGTCCGAGTTGTGATCCCGCCGGACCTGCCGACCCGTGCGGCGCCCGTCCTACCGTGGTGCCACGCCACCGCGGAGGGAGAGTCCCGTGTTCGACACCGTCGCCGGGTTGCCGGTCCACGTCCTCGTCATCCACGCCGTCGTCGTGCTGGGGCCCCTCGCCGGCGTGGCCGGGGTGGCCTTCGCCGCCCTCCCGTCCCGTCGGGCCCTCCTCGCGTGGCCGCTCCTGGGGCTCGCGGCGGTCGCCGCGCTCACCGCGTTCGTCGCGACCCAGAGCGGCGAGGCCCTCCAGGCCCGGCTCGCGAGACTGGGGCTCGGCGAGGACGTCCTCGCGGCCATCGGGGAGCACTCCGAGCGCGGTGAGCAGGCGCGCAACGTCGCCTTCCTCTTCCTCGGGCTCGTCGTCGTGGCCGTCGTGCTCCTGCGTCGCCGGTCGGCGGGACGGGAGGACGCGGGCGGGCCGGGTGGCGCGCTCGAGACCGTCGTCGCCGTCGCGGTGGGTCTGGCCGGGGTCGCGGTCATCGTGCTCGTCGTGCTGGCGGGCCATTCCGGGTCGACCGTCGTGTGGAGCGACATCATCGGGAGCTCGACCGCCGGATGACCTCCGGACGACGGAATCCGTGGTTCACGCCGGTCGTGGGCGCGGATAGGATCGCGCCATGATCGAGCAGCGACGGATCCTCGCGACATCCATCCCCGGCCCGGCCTCCCGGGCGATGCAGGCCCGCAAGACGGCCGCCGTCTCTGCAGGGGTCGGTACCGGGCTGCCCGTCTACGTCGTCGAGGGCGCGGGCGGCATCGTCCGCGACGTCGACGGCAACCAGCTGATCGACTTCGGCTCCGGCATCGCCGTGACGACCGTCGGCAACGGCAACCAGCGCGTCATCGACGCCGTGACGGCGCAGGTCAACGCCTTCACGCACACGTGCTTCATGGTGACGCCCTACGACTCCTACGTCGCGGTCTGCGAGAAGCTCAACGCCCTGACGCCCGGCGACCACGAGAAGCGCTCGGCCCTGTTCAACTCCGGCGCCGAGGCCGTCGAGAACGCCGTGAAGATCGCCCGGCACGTGACCGGCCGCCCGGCCGTCGTCGCGTTCGACCACGGGTACCACGGCCGCACGAACCTCACGATGGGCCTCACGGCGAAGAACATGCCGTACAAGCACCGGTTCGGGCCGTTCGCCGGGGAGCTGTACCGCGTGCCGATGGCCTACCCGTACCGCTGGCCGGGCGGGGCCGACCGCTGCGCCGAGGAGGCCCTGCGCGTCATCACCGACCAGGTGCACGCACAGGTCGGTGAGGAGAACACGGCGGCCGTCATCATCGAACCGATCCAGGGCGAGGGCGGGTTCATCGTGCCCCCGGAGGGGTTCCTGCCCGGGCTCGCCGAGTGGTGCCGCGAGCACGGCATCCTCCTCATCGCCGACGAGGTCCAGTCCGGCTTCTGCCGCACCGGCGACTGGTTCGCCTGCGACCACGAGGGCGTCGTCCCCGACCTCGTGACGACCGCCAAGGGCATCGCCGGCGGCATGCCGCTCGCCGCGGTCACCGGCCGCGCCGACGTCATGGACGCCGTGCACGCCGGCGGGCTCGGCGGCACCTACGGCGGCAACCCCGTCGCCTGCGCCGCGGCGCTCGCCTCGATCGAGTCGATGGAGGAGGACGACCTCGCGGGCCGCGCGCGCGAGATCGGCGAGGTCCTCCTCGACCGACTCGGCCGTCTCGCCGAGAAGTACGACGAGGTCGGTGACGTCCGCGGCCGCGGCGCGATGATCGCGATGGAGCTCGTCACCGACCCGGAGACCAGGGAGCCGGCCGCCGCGCTGACCTCGGCGGTCAACAAGGGCTGCCACGAGCGCGGGCTCATCACGCTGACCTGCGGCACCTACGGCAACGTCTTCCGGTTCCTGCCGCCGCTGTCGATCTCCGACGAGCTGCTCCACGAGGGCCTCGACGTCCTCGAGGAGGCCTTCACGGCCGCCGTCGGCTGAACGCCCGGGGTGCTCGCCGTCCCCCGAACCTAGAATCGGCCGGTGACCCGTCCCGTTCTTCGCCAGGTGCACACCATCGGGCGGCGCCGGGCGTGGGTCATCTGGGTCGTGGGCCTGTCGGTCTATGTCCTCGCCGTCTTCCACCGGACCTCCCTCGGGGTCGCGGGGCTGCTCGCGGCCGAGCGGTTCGACATCAGCGCCGCCCAGCTGTCGACGTTCACCGTCGTCCAGCTCGCGGTCTACGCGGCGATGCAGATCCCCGTCGGGGTGCTGCTCGACCGGTTCGGGTCGAAGCGGCTCATGCTCGCCGGGCTCGCGCTCATGACCGGCGGCCAGCTGTGGTTCGCCTGGGCGGGGTCCTTCGAGGCCGGGCTGGCCGCGCGCGTCCTCCTCGGGGCCGGCGACGCGATGGTCTTCACCTCGCTCCTGCGCCTCGTCGCGGTGTGGTTCCGGGTCAAGCAGGCACCGTTCGTCACCCAGCTGACCGGGGTCGTCGGCCAGCTCGGCGCCATCGGGGCCGCGACGCCCCTCGCCGCAGCGCTGTCGACCTGGGGGTGGACCCGCTCGTTCGCGTCGGCGGCCTCGGTCGGGCTCGTCCTCACCGTCGCCCTCGCCCTCCTCGTCAAGGACTCGCCCTACCGCGGTGAGGCGGTCGAGCGGATCAAGGTGCGGGCGCTGGCGCGCACCCTCGCCGAGGTGTGGGGCAACCCGGGCACCCGGCTGGGCCTCTGGGTCCACTTCACCTCGCAGTTCGGGGCGACCGTGTTCACGATGCTCTGGGGCTACCCGTTCCTCGTCCGCGGCGAGGGGCTCGACCCCGGCACCGCCTCGCTGCTCCTCGTCGTCATGACGGTCACGGCGATGGCGTTCGGGCCCGTCGTCGCCGCGTTCACCTCCCGGGTGCCGTACCGGCGCAGCCAGCTCGTCCTCGGGATCGTGTGCGCCATCGCGACCGTGTGGGCGGTCGTCCTCCTCTGGCCCGGGCGCGCCCCGGTGTGGCTGCTCACCGTGCTCGTCGTCGTCACCGCGGTCGGCGGCCCCGGGTCGATGGTGGGCTTCGACCTCGCGAGGACCTTCCACCCGTCGTCGCGGCTGGGCCGGGCGACGGGGGTCGTCAACGTCGGCGGGTTCACGGCCTCGCTCGTCGCGATCGCCCTCATCGGCATCGTCCTCGACCGGCTGGCACCCGGCGGCCCGGACACCTACACGCTCGAGGACTTCCGCCTCGCGATGTCGGTGCAGTTCCTCTTCTGGGGGCTCGGGATCGTCCAGCTCGTCCGGTACCGCCGCAAGAGCCTGCGGTACGTCGAGGACGTCGACCCGGCCGCCCTCGAGGCGCTGCGCCGGGGCGACACCCTGCTCCCCGGCATCTCCCGCGAGCCGGACGCCTGACCCGCGGACCTCCCTGACCTCCACTTTCCCGCCTGATGCCGGAACCTTCGGTTCGGGTGCCCAGGTTGAGGGGGGTGGTGTTCACGAGGTGTTCGGCCGTCGTCGGGGTGTCGGTCACGGCGGGCCGCAGGCGCTTTGGCAGAATCTCCGTGACCGGGCCACGTATGAGATGGCCCGGTCATCCATCTCCCGACCCTCCTGAACAGCCCCCGTGTCAGCCGACGGCGTAGCCGCCGCTGGGCGCCTCGCAGTAGGTGTACGGCCCGCCGGTGCGCCCGTGGTACTGCAGGAGCGCCGTCCCGACGCGCAGGATGAGCAGCTCTCCCTCGATCGTCGCCTGGGTGTAGGACATGTCCGCCTTCGGGCAGCCGAGTGAGCCGTCGTTCCACGTCACGGGGGTGAACGCCGCGACGTCGACCTGGTCGGACGTCACCCGCTGCCGGTCGGCAGCGTCCTCGAGGGCGGCGGCCACGGCAGGGCGCTCGCGCACGTCGTCGGGGACCGTGCCGCCGGTGGGCAGGGCCGGGGTCGTGGGGGAGGCCGGGGGCGGGGCGGGGGTGGCGCTCGCCGGGCTCGTGGGGCTCGGGCTCGAAGAGCCCGGGGTGGTCGGGGTGCTCCCGCAGGCGGTGGTCAGGGCGAGGCCGGCGAGGGCGACGGCGGCGAGCACGGCGCTGGCGGGTCGGGACATGTCGGCTCCTGCTGGTGGGAGGTCTTCCAGTACCTAGGCGTCCCGCCGGGGCGCGTGGTTCCGTCGCCGGTGCTCAGCGCAGGACGTGGCGGCCGATGACGAGGCGCTGGATCTGGTTGGTGCCCTCGAAGATCTGCGTGACCTTGGCCTCGCGCATGAAGCGTTCGGCGGGGAAGTCCTGGGTGTAGCCGGCCCCGCCGAGCACCTGGACGGCGTCGGTGGTGACCTTCATGGCCGCGTCGGTGGCGACGAGCTTCGCGACGGCGGCCTCCTTGCTGTACGGGCGGCCCGCGTCCTTGAGCCGGGCCGCGTGCAGGTAGGTGGCGCGGGCACTGGTGACCGCGGCCTCCATGTCGGCGAGGAGGAAGGACAGGCCCTGGAACTCGCCGATGGCCCGGCCGAACTGCTTCCGCTCCTTCGCGTACCCCGCCGCGAGGTCGAGCGCCGACTGGGCCAGCCCGGTCGACGCGGCGGCGATGCCGAGGCGCCCGGCGTCGAGCGCGGAGAGGGCGATCGCCATCCCCTGGCCCTCGGAGCCGATGAGCCGGTCGGCGTCGACGCGGACCTCGTCGAACATCACCTCGCGGACGGTGTCGCAGTGCAGGCCCATCTTCTTCTCGGGTGTCCCGAAGGACAGGCCCTCGGCGTCGGCGGGGACCACGAGGCAGGACAGCCCCCTGCCGCCGTCGTCGGACGTGCGGGCGAAGGTCGTGTAGTAGTCGGCGTGCCCCGCGTGGCTGATCCACGCCTTGCGGCCCTTGACGACGTACTGGTCGCCGTCGCGGGTGGCGCGCGTCGTCATCGAGGCGATGTCGCTGCCGGCGAGGGGCTCGGACAGGCAGTACGCGCCCAGCTGCGCGCCGGAGAGCATGCCGGGAAGGAGGGCGGCGCGCTGCTCGGCGCTGCCGAACGTCGTCACGGGGAACGCCGTGAGCGAGTGCACCGACACCCCGACGGCGACGCTCATCCAGGCCGAGGCGATCTCCTCGACGACCTGGAGGTAGACCTCGTAGGGCTGGCCGTACCCGCCGTGCTCCTCGGGGTGCGGCAGCGACAGCAGGCCGGCCTCGCCGAGGACGCGGAAGGTCTCCGTGGGGAAGGACTCGTCGACCGCCGCGGCGCGCTCGGCCTCGTCGACCTTGGGTCGCAGCTCCTTGGCGCAGATCTCGCGGGTCAGGTCGATGAGGTCCTGGCCCTCCTCGGTCGGCATCAGCCTCGTCGCCACCATGGGCCGAGGGTACCGAGGTGCTCGGACGTCCAACAAAACGTCGCGCCCGCCCCTGCCCTTCCTCACGACGTGGGTGAAGACCGTCGCCCGGCCGACGATCTTCACCCACGTTCGCCCGTGGAGGAGGGGAGAGGGGAGAGGGGAGAGGGGACACAGGAGAAGCAGCCGGGAGAGGGCGGGGCGGGGCTCAGGCGGGGTAGGCGGAGACCTCGGTCGCCTTGACGCCGGCCCACAGCGCCGTCCCCGGCTGGAGGCGCAGGGCCGCCACCGACGCCGCGGTGACCTCCGCGATGAGGGGGGCGACGTCCTCCGGGGCGCCGTCGACCGCGAGCCGCACCCGCGCGGTCCGGCCGACGAGCTCGACCGCCGTGACGTGCACCGGCCACGTGTTGCGCGTCGAGCCGCGCGGCGGGTCGGCGTAGAGGGCGACCGCCGACGGGGCGAACGCGACCCACGAGGGGCCGCGGTGCGCGTGCCCCGCGGAGACGACCGTGCCGATCGCCGTCTCGACGCCGTCGCCGTCGTCGGCCCGCCCGGCATGGAGGTTGAGTCCGACGACATGGGCGACGTAGGCGTCGCGGGGGCGCTCGACGACCTCGGTGGGCGTGCCCTCCTGGACGACGCGGCCGGCCTCGACGAACACGAGGTGGTCGGCGAGCGTGAGGGCGTCGAGCGGGTCGTGCGTGACGAGGACCGTCGTGCCCCGGAAGTCGCGCAGCCGGGCGGCGAGCCCTGCGCGGACCTGGGGGCGCAGCGCGGGGTCGAGCGCCGAGAGCGGCTCGTCGAGGAGGAGGAGGGCGGGGTCGGTCGCGAGGGCCCGTGCCAGGGCCACCCGCTGGCCCTGCCCGTGCGAGAGCTGGGCGGGGCGGCGCGGCCCGAGGTCGAGCAGGCCGAGGGCGTCGAGCTCGCGGTCGGCGCGCGCCGTGGCCTCGCGGCGCGACGTCCCCCGGCTGCGCGGGCCGAACGCGACGTTCTGCCGCGCCGTGAGGTGGGGGAGGAGGAGGTGGTCGGCCGCGAGCAGCCCGACGGCCCGGGACGACGGGTCGAGGTGGTGGCGCTCGTCGGCCCACGTCGTCCCGTCGACCCGGACGTGGCCGCTCCCGAGCCGCACGAGCCCGGCGAGCGCGTGGAGCAGGGAGGTCTTGCCGGAGCCGTTGGGCCCGAGGACCGCGACGACCCCGCCGTCGGGGGCCGCGAGGGTGACGTCGAGCTCGAGGCCGCCCCGCGTCATCCGGACGTGCGCGTCCAGGCTCATCGCACCCACCTCCCGCGCAGGAGGCCGAGCACCGCCACGGCCACGACGAGGAGGAGCAGGCTGAGGGCCACGGCCGTCTGCGGGTCGTCCTGCAGGGCGACGTACACGAGCAGGCTGGCCGTCTGCGTCTCGCCGGCGAAGTTGCCCGCGAAGGTGATCGTCGCGCCGAACTCGCCGAGGGCGCGGGCCCACGCCAGGGCCGTCCCGGACGCGATGCCCGGCGCGGCGAGGGGCAGCGCCACGTGGGTGAGGACGCGCAGCGGCCGGGCGCCGAGGGTGGCCGAGACGTCGAGCAGCCGGCGGTCGATGCCGCGCATCGCGCCCTCGACGGCGAGCACGTAGAACGGCAGCGACACGAAGACCTGGGCGAGGACGACCGCGACGGGGGTGAAGGGGATCCGCAGGCCGAAGACCTCGAGCAACGGCTCGCCGACGAGGCCACGCCGCCCGTAGGCCAGCAGCAGCGCGACACCGCCGACGACGGGCGGGAGGACGACCGGCACCGTGAGGACCGCCCGCAGCCACGTGGCCGTGCGCCCCTCGGCCCGGGACAGCAGCCAGGCGAGCGGGGTCCCCAGGAGCCAGCAGACGACGACCGTCGCGAGCGTGGTGACGACGGACAGCCGCAGTGCGGGCCGGACGTCGGGGTCGGCGAGCCGCCCGAGGACGCCCTCCCACTCGGTGCCCGCGAGCAGGCCGAGGAGAGGGAGGACGACGAGGAGGACGCCGAGGGCGGCGGGGACGACGAGGACGGACCGGGACAGGCCGACCCGCCCGCCCGCGGCCCTCGGGGCGGCGGCCGGTGGGGCGGCGGCCGGTGGGGCGGCGGCCGGTGGGGCGGCACCGGGCACGGCGCTCGGGTCCTTCACGGGGCGAGGAAGCCGGCGTCCCGCAGCGCCGCGCGCCCCTGCGGCCCGGCGAGGAACGCGGCGAAGGCAGCGGCGGCGGCGTCCTCGCCGAAGCGGGCGAGCGGGTAGTCGAGGGTGGTGTTCCGCTCGGGCGGGATCACCACGCCCTCGACCGCGCCCCGCGCGGACACGACGTCCGAGTGGTAGACGACGGCCGCGTCGGCCTCGCCGAGGGTGACCTTGGCCAGCGTCGCGCCGACGTCGACCTCCCGCGAGACGACGTGCGCGGTGACGCCGGCCCTCGTCAGCACCTCGTCGGCGGCCCTGCCACAGGGGACGGACTCGGCGCAGAGGACGACGGCGACGTCCCGCCGTGCGAGGTCGGCGAGCCCGGCGACCTTCGCGGGGTTGCCCGGCGGCGTGGCGATCTCGAGGGTGTTCCGCGCGATCGTCACGGTGCTCGTGGGCTCGACGTCGCCGAGCTGGTCGAGGGCGGGCGTGCCGGCGCTGGCGAGGAGGTCGACCTCGGCGCCCTGGGCGATCTGCTGCGCGAGCGTCGTGCTCGACCCGAAGCCGAGCCGGATGGTCGTGTCCGGGTTGGCCTGCTCGAACGCCTCGGCCAGCGCCCTGACGGGCCTGGTCAGCGACGCCGCCGCGAGCACCGTGACCTCACCGGTGACGCCGGTCCTCGCACCGGCGCCGGAGGTCGCGTCGCCGGTCCGCGTCGCGGTGTCCGCCGAGCCCGCGCCGCAACCGATGAGGAGGGGGAGGGCGAGGAGCACGACGACGGCGGGGACGGCTCGGACGGCCCGGACCGCTCGGACCGCTCGGACCGCTCGGACCGCGGCCGGGCCGGTCGTCATCGCGGCACCCCGACGATGACGTTGGTGGACTTGATGGTGGCGACGGCCACCGAGCCCACCTCGAGGCCGAGGTCGTCGACGGCCTCGCGCGACATCAGCGACACGACGCGGAACGGTCCGCACTGGAGCTCGACCTGCGCCATCACGGTGTCCTTGAGGACGCGGGTGACGATGCCGCGCATGCGGTTGCGCGCCGACTCGTCGGCGACGACGCCGACCGGTGCCGGGTGAGCGACCTCCTGGGCGACCGTCGCGAGGTCGGCTCCGTCGACGACGAGCCGACCGGCGTCGTCCTTGCCGCTGGGGAGGCGACCGGTGTCGACCATCCGGCGGACGGTGTCGTCGGAGACCCCGAGCAGCGCGGCGGCCTCACTGACTCGCAGCTGCGTCATGGATCGCAGATTAGCACCGCACCTGCGGAACCTCGAGGGCCCTTCAGCCCTCCGGGAGGCGCTGGTGCGTCGGCTCGCCCGCGGGGTCGCGGAAGTGGCCGAGGGAGGGGCGCTTGGCGTCGACGTCGTCGCCGGAGGAGGTGCCGCGCAACCGGCGCTGGACCCAGGGTGCGGCGTGCGTGCGGGCCCAGTCGGCGTGCCCGCGCAGGATCTCGGCGCGGGTGGCCCGGCTCGCCGGGGGCAACGGGGTCGTCCAGTCGGCGACGTCGGTGTCGTGGCCGAGGGCGGTGAGGGCGGCGAGCGCCACCCGCCGGTGCCCCTCGGTCGTCAGGTGGATGCGGTCGTCGGCCCACATCCGCCAGTCGCGCAGCGCCGCCATCCCCCAGAGGTTCAGGACGAAGCAGCGGTGCCGCTGGGCGATGGTGAACACGTTGGCGGCATGGGCCGCATGCCTCCCACGCAGGGCCTTGAAGAGCCCGGCGTCGCGGGTGTCGGTGGGGGTCGCGAGGAGGACGTCGGCGCCGGTTCGACGGATCCGGACGACGGCGTCCTCGAGACGTGCGGCGAGGGCGTCGACGTCGGCCGTCGGGCGGAGCAGGTCGTTGCCGCCGCCCACCATCGAGACGAGGTCGGGCTGCATCGACAGCGCGGTGTCGAGCTGGGGCCCGACGACGTCGTCGAGCTTGCGCCCCCGGACGGCGAGGTTGGCGTAGCCGAAGGGGAGGTGCTCGCGCTCGGCGAGGACGTCGAGCTGCTGCGCGAGGCGGTCGGCCCACCCCACGAAGGCCCCGGGGCGGTGCGGGTCGGGGTCGGACATCCCCTCGGTGAAGGAGTCGCCGATCGCGACGTACCGGGTCCACACCCGGCGGGACGAGGTGGTGGTCACGGGAGCCTCCAGTCGACGGGTTCGCCACCCTGCTGTGCGAGAAGGTCGTTCGCGCGGCTGAACGGCCGCGACCCGAAGAAGCCCTGGTGCGCGGACAGCGGGCTCGGGTGGGGTGACTCGACGCAGGGGATGCCGGGCAGGTGCGGCACGAGGCCCCGGGCGTCACGCCCCCAGAGGATCGCCACGAGGGGGCCGCCCCGGTCGACGAGGGCCTGGATGGCGGCGGCCGTGACGTCCTCCCACCCCTTGCCGCGATGGCTGGCGGGCTTGCCGGGGGTGACCGTGAGGACCCGGTTGAGGAGGAGCACGCCCTGGTCGGCCCACGGGGTGAGGTCGCCGCTGCTCGGGGTCGGCACCCCGAGGTCGGTGCCGAGCTCGGCGAAGATGTTGGCGAGGCTGCGGGGCACCGGCCGGACGTCCGGGGCCACCGAGAACGACAGGCCCACGGCGTGCCCCGGGGTCGGGTACGGGTCCTGGCCGACGACGAGCACCCGCACGTCGGCGAGGGGCCGCTCGAAGGCGCGCAGCACCATCGGGCCGCCGGGGAGGTAGCCCCGCCCCGCCGCGACCTCGCCGCGGAGGAACTCCCCGAGGCTGGCGACGACGGGCTCGACCGGGGCGAGGGCCTCGGCCCACGACGGGTGCACGAGGTCGCGCAGGGGCCGGGCCGGGGTCGAGGTGGACATCGTCCTCACCGTAGCCTCCGGGCCCCCGCCGCGGTCGAGTGGCCACGACACGCTGAAGGTCCGGCCGGTTCGTCAACGTGTCGTGGCCACTCGACGGGGGACCGGGGCCGGGGCCCCACCGCCGGGGTCGGCAGACTGGCCCCGTGACCTCCCCGCGCTGGCGCACCGTGCTGTTCGACCTCGACGGCACGCTCGCCGACACCATCCCCCTCATCGTCGCCTCGTACCAGCACGCCTTCCGGGAGGTGCTCGGCGAGGAGGTCGAGGAGGCCCGAGCGCGTGCCTGGATCGGGCGCCCGCTGCTCGGCGCGCTCCTCGAGGAGAGCCCCGAGCACGGCCACGTCCTCGACGAGACCTACCGAGAGTGGAACCTGGCCAACACCGCCGCGCTCATCCGCCGGTACGACGGCGTCCCCGAGCTCCTCGCCGCGCTCGGCGAGGCCGGCGTGACGACGGCCGTCGCGACCTCCAAGCGCCGTGAGACCGCGCGGCTGGCCCTCGACGGTGTCGGCCTCGACGGCGTCATCGAGGTCGTCGCCGCGCTCGAGGACACCACCCGCCACAAGCCGGACCCCGACCCCCTCCTCCACGCCGCGGCGACCCTCGGCGTCGACCCGGCAGCCTGCGTCTACGTCGGCGACGCGACGGTCGACGTCCTCGCCGCGAGGGGCGCGGGGATGGCGGCGGTCGCGGTCACGTGGGGGGCCGGCGAGCGCGGCGCCCTCGAGGCGTCCGGGCCCGACGCGGTCCTCGACACGGTCGCCGACCTGCACGCGTACCTCCTCGGCGGAGCCCGCACCTAGACTCGCCGCCGTGCACGGGAAGACCTACCAGCAGAACACCCACGCCGAGCTCTCGGCGCTGACGGCCGCGGTCGTCGGCTACGCCGAGGAGCGCGTCCGCATGGAGGCGCCGCTCGACCGCACGGCCACCCCCGAGGAGCTCGAGCGCGCGGTCGGACAGACCATCACCGCCGAGGGCCTCGGCGGGGTCGAGGCGATGCGACTGTTCGCCGAGGACCTCGCGCCCGCGTGCCTGTCGACGGACCACCCGCGCTACCTCTCATTCATCCCGTGCGCGCCGAGCGACGCGTCGGTGATGTTCGACCTCGTCGTCGGCGCCTCGTCGATCTACGCCGGGTCCTGGCTGGAGGGCGCCGGCGCGGTGTACGCGGAGAACCAGGCGCTGCGCTGGGTCGCCGACCTCGTCGGGCTGCCCGAGGGCGCGGGCGGCGTCTTCGTCCCCGGCGGCACCATCGGGAACCTCTCGGCCCTCCACGCCGCGCGGGCCACGGCGCGCCACCGCGCCCCCGAGGGCGTGCGGCCGTTCCGGGTCGCGGCCACCGCGGGCGCGCACAGCTCGATCGCCTCGGCGTGCGACGTCATGGACGCCGAGCTCGTGCCCGTCGAGGCCGACGAGAGGTGGCGGCTCACGGGCCCGAACCTGCGCCGCGTCCTCGAGGAGCACGGCCCCGAGACGTTCTTCGCCGTCGTCGCGACGAGCGGCACGACGAACTTCGGGATCGTCGACGACCTCGCCTCGGTCGCGGAGGTCTGCCGCGAGCACGGCATCTGGTTCCACGTCGACGGCGCGTACGGCGGCGCCGGCCTCGCCGCGCCCTCGGTGCGCGAGCTGTACACCGGCATCGAGCACTGCGACTCCTTCATCGTCGACCCGCACAAGTGGCTCTTCGCGCCGTTCGACTGCTGCGCGTTGCTCTACCGCGAGCCGGCCCTGGCGCGCGCGGCCCACACCCAGCGCGCGGGCTACCTCGACGTGCTCACCGACGCCCCCGACTGGAACCCCACCGACTACTCCGTCGGCCTCACCCGGCGGGCCCGCGGTCTGCCGTTCTGGTTCTCGCTCGTCGTCAACGGCACGGACGCCTACACCGCCGCGATCGAGCACACCCTCGACGTCGCCCGGTTCGCCGAGGAGGAGGTGACGCGGCGGCCGTACCTCGAGCTGGTCCGCGAGCGCGACCTGTCGGTCATCGTCTTCCGGCGCCTCGGGTGGACCCCCGCCGACTACCAGGCGTGGTCGGACCGGATGCTCGCCGACGAGTTCGCGTTCGTCGTCCCGACGGCCCACGACGGGGAGACGCTGGCGCGCTTCGCCATCGTCAACCCCGAGACGAGCACGGACGACATCGCGGCCATCCTCGACACCATGGCCTGACGGCACCCCGGCCAGCACCAGTCACCACTTTCCCGCCTGATGCCAGAAGCTGGCGAAGGACACCCCGAACTTCGGGGTGTCCCACCGAAGGTTTCGGCATCAGGCGGGAAAGTTGGGACAAGGAGGATGGGGGTGGTGGGGCCGGTGTGACTCGTGAGTCTGGGGGTCCGCAGGATGTCCAGCCGACACGCGGCGGACCTCCCCGACGAATGACATCCGTGTCATTCCGGCGGGTACAGTGGGCGCACCGGGACACCAGCCACGAAGGGTCGAGGATCAAACCAGTGAGCGCCGCCTCCGAACAGCTCAGCACCGCCGCACCGTCGACGGGACTCAGCGAGCGAGACCGCGAGATCATCGCCTTCGAGCGACAGTGGTGGAAGTACGCCGGCTCGAAGGAGACGGCGATCAAGGAGCTGTTCGACATGAGCTCCACGCGCTACTACCAGGTGCTCAACGCCCTCATCGACCTCCCGGCCGCCCTCGAGCACGACCCCATGCTCGTCAAGCGCCTGCGCCGCCTGCGGGCCAGCCGTCAGCGGGCTCGCAGCGCCCGCCGCCTCGGGATCGAGCCCTAGCCCCGCAGGCTCCACAGACCAGAGACGCCCGTCCGTGAGGGAAGCCGGACGGGCGTCTCTGCACGTGGGGGCGACGCGCGCCCGCACGGCGGGGTCAGGGCAGGTCGGGGTCGGGGAACTCGACGGGCCAGCCCTTCTTCGCGAGCTGGTCGCGCACGCGGCGCAGGTCGTTCTCGCTCGCGTCGACGTGGGTGTACTCGGTGATCGCCGCCGCGATGTCCGAGGGCCCGGCCGGGCTGACGTCGGCGCGGCGCAGCGCCTTGGCGACCTTCTTCACCTCGCTGCGGGTGAGCCGGCGCTCGAGGAGGGCGAGCAGGGGGAGGTAGTCGTGCTCGGGCACGCCGCCCGGGTAGCCCTCGCGCAGCCAGCTGACGATCCGGGCCAGAGGGCTGCCCTCGCGCGGGGGCGCCTCGTCCTCCTCCTCGTCGGACCCGCCGAGCGGCCACCCGCCGAGGACGAGCTTGGCCGACACCCGACGGATCTGCTCGTCGTCGGGGATGAGGGCGCGGCCGGCCTTCGCGGAGATGATGCCCTCGGCGAGCAGGCGGCGCAGGACGTCCTGGGCCGCCTCGGCGCCGAGGCGCTGCTGGAGCACGGCACCGAGCGCGGGAGCCTCGCGGTCCGGGACCCCCGTGGGGTACCCGGTCCGGATCCACTCGATGACGGCGGCGTTGAGCTGCTTCATGGTCGGTCAGTCCTTGTCGACGATGACGGGGAGGATCGGGTCGAAGACGACCTCCTTGCCGAAGCCCGAGGCCACGACGATCGTGATCCCGAGGGCGACGCCGCCGAGGACGACCGCGAAGCAGAGCACGGCGAGGAGCCGGCCGATCGGGTGCGGCGGTGCGTGGTCGACCTCGGCGTCACCACCGACACCGTAGGCGAGGCTGCGGATGCCCAGCGCGAACACGGCAGGGAGCCCGGCGCCGAGGACCAGGCCGGCGAGGAGCACCTTGAGGGCGCCCTCCAGGGCGAACGTGACGTTGTGCACGGGGAGTCTCCTCAGTGGGCGTGGTCGTGGGGGCGGGTGGGCGCGGGCGAGGTGCTGCTGCCCTGGCCCTCCCACTCGTCGTTGACGTTGTGGGCGCCGACGGCGGTGTGGCGCGAGCGCATCCACATCCAGGTCGACAGGGCGGCGAGGACGAGGAAGACGACGATCGCGCCGAGCGTGCCGCCGAGCCCCTTCCCGACGAGGTACATGAGGGCGCCGACGAGACCGGCGCTCGGCAGGGTGATGGCCCACGCGGCGACCATGCGGCCCGCGACGCCCCAGCGGACGTGGGCGCCCGGCCGGCCGACGCCGGACCCGAGGATCGAGCCGGTGGCGACGTGGGTCGTGGAGAGCGCGAAACCGAGGTGGCTCGAGGAGAGGATGACCGCGGCCGAGCTGGACTCGGCGGCCATGCCCTGCGCGGGCGAGATCTCGATGAGGCCCTTGCCGAGGGTGCGGATGATCCGCCACCCGCCGAGCCAGGTGCCGAGGGCGATCGCCGCGGCGGCGGTGACCTTGACCCACAGGGGGACGCTGCCCGTGTCGGTCCAGTGGCCCGCCGCGATGAGCGCGAGCGTCATGACACCCATCGTCTTCTGCGCGTCGTTCGTGCCGTGCGCGAGCGAGACCAGGGAGGCCGACCCGATCTGGCCCCAGCGGAAGCCCTTCTGACGCCAGCGGTCGGTGACCCCCTCGGTGATCTTGAAGACCAGCCAGGTGCCCACGGCCGCCACCGCGATCGCGATGGCCGGCGAGATGAGGGCCGGCAGGAGGATCTTGCCGACGACGCCGTCGAGCTTGGTCCCGTCCCCGACCCACTTCACGCCGCTGATGCCGAGCCCGGCCAGCGTCGAGCCGACGAGCCCGCCGAGCAGGGCGTGCGAGGAGCTCGAGGGCAGGCCGTACAGCCACGTGAAGAGGTTCCACACGATGCCGCCGACGAGTCCGGCGAGGACGATGAGGAGGAGGTTCTGCCCGCCGGACGCGAGCAGCTCGCCCTTGGGCGCCCCGCTCTTGTCCTGGAGGTTGACGACGGCGTTGGTCACGGTGAGGGCGACCTCGACGGAGAGGAAGGCGCCCACGAGGTTGAGGATCGCCGACAGCGCGACGGCCACCTTGGGCTTCAGCGCACCGGTGGCGATGGAGGTGGCCATCGCGTTGCCGGTGTCGTGAAAGCCGTTCGTGAAGTCGAAGGCCAGTGCCGTCACGATGACGAGCACGAGGGTGATGGTTGCTGCGTCCACGAGGCAGCAGTCTTGCGCGGCCATCGGCACTTCACCAAGGCGAGGGCCGTCGTTCACCCTCCGTTCACCTGTTCCGTGCGTGGGTGGGGCGGAAGTGGTCTGCGAGGATGCCGAGGTGACCGACCTCGACTGGAGCACCCCCGCCGGCCTCGCGGCCATCAAGGACCACCTCGCGGCCCGGATCGAGGGCTGGCGGGCACCGGTGGCGTACGCGGTCGCGCTCAGCCCGGCCTCGTCGTCACCGGAGTGGGTGTTCCCCCACGTCAACGCCCCGGGCGGGACGCACGGGCTCCCCGCGGTCGTCCTCGCGACGGTGCTGCGGCACGACGGGTCGACCGCCACGGTGCCCCTCTCGCGCCCCGAGCTCGCCGCCGCCGTCGAGTCGCTCGAGCCGGCCGAGGCGTGCACGACCGTCGACCACCCGAACCTCGCGGCCTGGCGCCAGGTGCTCGCCGAGCTCGAGGGCAACCCCGCCCGCGAGGCCGTCGCGGTGTTCGTCGCCGACCTCGAGGACCCCGTGGCCTCCGAGGCCGACGGCTCGATGCGGGCGACCTTCGAGGGCCACGAGCCCGTCCTCTGACCCGGGGCCACACCCGACACGCCCGCAGGAGGTCCGGTGGTCGAGACGCTGGAGGCCTTCGTCCGGGCCCACGCGGCCGCGCCGTGGGTCCTCCTCGTCGTGGCGCTCCTCGCCGCGGGTGACGCCCTCCTGCCGCCCCTCCCGAGCGAGACGGTCGTCGTGGCCCTCGCCGCGATCTCGGTCGCGGCCTCGGGCCCGAACCTCGTCCTCCTCGCCGCCGCCGCGGCCACGGGCGCGTTCGTCGGTGACACGACGGTCTTCCTCCTCGGCCGGCGCTTCGGCACCGCCCGCCTCGCCCGCGTGCGGCGCCGGGGCCTGCGCCGCGCCCTCGACCGCGCGGCGGACATCCTGGAGCGGCGCGGCGGCCTCGTCATCCTCGCGGCCAGGTACGTGCCGGTGGGGCGGGTGGCCGTCGACCTCACCGCCGGGGCCGGTGGGTTCGGCCCGCGCCGGTTCGTCGGCCTGGCCGCCCTCGCGGCGGTGTCGTGGGCCGCGTGGACGGTCTCCGTGGGGGCGCTCGCCGGCCACTGGCTCGACGACAACCCCCTGCTGGGCGCCGCCGCCGGCATCACCGTCGCGCTCGCCCTCGGGTTCGCCGCGGACCACGCGGTGCGCGTCGTCCTCCGGCGCCGCGGGCGCTGAAGGGCGCCGGCGCCCGTTCCACCGGCGACGGGTCGTTTGCACTCTCCCCCCGAGAGTGCCAATAATGGCGTTAGCACTCTCCCCTTGAGAGTGACAATCCTGACCGGTCCGGTGAGGGTCGGGACGCCACGGCGACGTGAGCCGCGGCTCCCGGTCCGTCCGTCGCGGGCACCACCGGTCCCACCTTCGACTCGCGTGGGAGGAACCACCCGAATGGCCAAGATCATCGCTTTCGATGAGGAGGCTCGCCGCGGTCTCGAGCGGGGCATGAACACCCTCGCCGACGCCGTCAAGGTCACCCTCGGCCCCAAGGGCCGCAACGTCGTCCTCGAGAAGAAGTGGGGCGCCCCCACCATCACGAACGACGGCGTCTCGATCGCCAAGGAGATCGAGCTCGACGACCCGTACGAGAAGATCGGCGCCGAGCTCGTCAAGGAGGTCGCGAAGAAGACCGACGACGTCGCCGGTGACGGCACGACGACCGCCACCGTCCTCGCCCAGGCGCTCGTCAAGGAGGGCCTGCGCAACGTCGCGGCCGGCGCCAACCCGATGGCGCTCAAGCGCGGCATCGAGAAGGCCGTCGCGGCCGTCTCCGACGAGCTGCTCGCCAACGCCAAGGACGTCGAGACCAAGGAGCAGATCGCTGCCACGGCCTCGATCTCCGCTGCTGACCCCCAGATCGGCGAGATGATCGCCGAGGCCATGGACAAGGTCGGCAAGGAGGGCGTCATCACCGTCGAGGAGAGCAACACCTTCGGCCTCGAGCTCGAGCTCACCGAGGGCATGCGCTTCGACAAGGGCTACATCAGCCACTACTTCGTCACCGACGCCGAGCGCATGGAGGCCGTGCTCGAGGACCCCTACGTCCTCATCGCGAACTCCAAGATCGGCTCGATCAAGGACCTGCTGCCCCTCCTCGAGAAGGTCATGCAGTCCGGCAAGCCGCTGCTCATCATCGCCGAGGACGTCGAGGGCGAGGCCCTGTCGACGCTCGTGGTCAACAAGATCCGCGGCACCTTCAAGTCGGTCGCCGTCAAGGCGCCCGGCTTCGGTGACCGCCGCAAGGCCATGCTCGGCGACATCGCCATCCTCACCGGTGGCCAGGTCATCTCCGAGGAGGTCGGGCTCAAGCTCGACACCGCCGACCTCGACCTGCTCGGCCGTGCCCGCAAGGTCGTCGTCACCAAGGACGAGACGACCGTCGTCGAGGGCGCCGGGGACAACGACCAGATCCAGGGTCGGGTCAACCAGATCCGCGCCGAGATCGAGAAGTCGGACTCCGACTACGACCGCGAGAAGCTCCAGGAGCGCCTCGCCAAGCTCGCCGGCGGCGTGGCCGTCATCAAGGCGGGCGCGGCCACCGAGGTCGAGCTCAAGGAGCGCAAGCACCGCATCGAGGACGCCGTCCGCAACGCGAAGGCCGCCGTCGAGGAGGGCATCGTCGCCGGTGGTGGCGTCGCCCTCATCCAGGCCGGCGCCAAGGCGTTCGCCAACCTCACCCTCGAGGGTGACGAGGCGACCGGCGCCAACATCGTCAAGGTCGCCATCGAGGCGCCGCTCAAGCAGATCGCGGTCAACGCCGGTCTCGAGGGCGGGGTCGTCGCGGAGAAGGTCAGCAACCTCGAGTCGGGCTGGGGCCTCAACGCCGCGACCGGCGAGTACGTCGACCTCGTCGCGGCCGGTGTCATCGACCCGGCGAAGGTCACCCGCTCGGCGCTGCAGAACGCGGCGTCCATCGCGGCGCTGTTCCTCACGACCGAGGCCGTCATCGCCGACAAGCCGGAGAAGGCCGCCCCGGCCATGCCCGGCGGCGACGACATGGGCGGCATGGGCTTCTGAGCCCCGTCACCCGACGCACGCACACGAGGGCGGTCCCCCCAGCCGGGGGGCCGCCCTCGTGCCGTGTGCGGGCGCGGGTCAGCGCATGCGCAGTCCGCGGCCCTCGACCCGGCCCGACCGCGCCCTGCGCAGCAGCCAGGCCGCCGTGGTGCCCCACAGGGCCACGAGGACGATGCCGGTGACGATGCTCGCCGGGGCTCGCAGCTCGTCGCGGCCGAGGACGACGAACGGCACGCCGAGGATCCCGTAGGCGAGGAGCGAGAGCCCCTTGTCGCCCGGGCCCCAGCGGCGCGACAGCAGCACCATGACCATCCCCGCGACCCACCCGGCCGGCGCGACGGGCTCCGTCGCGGGGATGACGGCGAGGAGGACGGACGCGACGAGGACGGCCACGGCCGCGATCTCGAGGCGGGGCGCCTCCGCCTCGGCCGGCTCGGCGGGCCCGTCGAGGTCGGTGGTCTCGTCGGGCGAGTCGGGCTCGTCGGCGTCGGACCGGGGGTCGGGCATGGCGGTCACCGTAGCCGGGTCGGGGTCCAACCCGGGTGACCACCCACAGCCGCCACGCAGCCGCGCGGTGCACGATGGGGTGATGAGCAGCCCCGGACCCCGCCCGCACGACGACGCCCTCGTCCTCGGGCCCCTCCTCCGGTACGTCGACGAGACGTCGGCCACCGTGTGGGTCCGGACGGCGGAGGCGGCCACGGTCACCGTCGGGCGGGCCGGGCGGACGTGGTCGGCCCCGACGTTCTGCGTGCACGGGTCCCACTACGCGCTCGTCGTCTGCGACGGGCTGCTCCCCGGGTCCGAGGACCCCTACACGGTCGACCTCGACGGCGAGCCGGTCTGGCCCCGTGAGGGGATGCCGCCGAGCCGGATCCGCACCCTCGACCCCGCGCGAGCGGTCCGCCTCGCGTTCGGGACCTGCCGCACGACGGGGTCGCACGACGAGGAGGGCAACCGGGCCCACGGGGTCGACGCCCTGCGCAGCCTCGGGGTCGCGCTGCGCGACGACCCGGCGCGTGCGTGGCCCGACCTGCTGCTCCTCCTCGGCGACCAGGTCTACGCCGACACGACGCCGCACCCCGAGCTCGAGGAGTTCATGCGCGCCCGCCGCAGCCTCGACGAGCCGCCGGGCGAGGAGATCAAGGACTACGTCGAGTACGCCGAGCTGTACCGGCTCGCGTGGAGCGACGACGTCATCCGGTGGGTCCTGTCGACGGTGCCGAGCGCGATGATGTTCGACGACCACGACATCCGCGACGACTGGAACACCTCGTGGTCGTGGCGCCGCGACATCCGGGCGACGACCTGGTGGCAGGAGCGGATCGTCTCGGGCCTGGCCGCCTACTGGGTCCACCAGCACATCGGCAACCTCTCTCCGGCCGAGCTCGCCGAGGAGGAGGTGTGGCGGGCCGTCGCCGCACACGCGGCCGCCCACGAAGGACGTCGGACGGGCGAGGAGCCGGGCGAGCTCGACCTCACCGCCGCCCTCGAAGCCCTGGCGCACCGCGCCGACGCCGAGCCGTCGACCTACCGGTGGAGCTACACGCGCGCGCTCGGTGACTCGGCGCTCGTCGTCATCGACAGCCGGGCCGCGCGCGACCTGCGACCCGACTCGCGCTCGATGCTCGACGAGGTCGAGATGGCGTGGCTCGACGGCGTCCTGCGCGGAGGGGTCCGGCACCTGCTCGTCGGGACCTCGCTGCCCTTCCTCCTGCCGCCGGGCCTGCACGACTTCGAGGCGCTGAACGAGGCGATGGCGCAGGGCGCGTACGGCCGCCGGGTGGCCCACGCCGCCGAGCGGCTGCGCCGGACCATCGACCTCGAGCACTGGGCCGCGTTCAACGACGGCTTCGACGAGGTCTTCGAGATGGTCGTCTCCGTGGCGCGCGGCGAGCGCGGCCCCGCGCCGGACACCGTGACGTTCCTGTCCGGCGACGTCCACAACTCCTACCTGGCCGAGGTCACCGACCCGGCCGGGGCCGGAGCGCGCTCGCGGATCGTGCAGGCCGTGTGCTCCCCGATCCGCAACCCGATGCCGCGCGGCGTCCGCGTCGTCATGTCGCTGTTCGCCCGCTCCCTCGTGCGCCCCATGCGGGCCATCGCCTCGCGCTCGCGTCGAGTGCCCGACCCGGCGTACCGGTGGGCGGTCACCCACGGGCCGTGGTTCGACAACAACATCTCGCTCGTCCACGTCGCCGACCGGGGCCTGGAGCTCGAGTGGGTCACCGGGGTCGTCGAGGACGACGTCGACCGCCCGCGGCTGCGCACGGTGTACGCCGCACGGATCGACCCGCCGGCCCCCGAGGGGCGTCCGCGCGCCGGGGTCGGCTCGGGGTCTGTTCAGGGTCACCCACGAGGGCGGAACACCGAGGGCGTCGCCTAGCGTTGGCGGGGCAGGTGCGGTGCACGCCGGACCGCCCCGGTCGGACCACGACGGTCCTCCGCTCCCGTGGGCTCACGCCCCTCCCCGAAGGACCCGCCGATGACCCTCGCGAACGCCACCGCCACGACGACCGGCGCGAAGGTGTCCGCCGCCCGCGTCGAGGGCCTGACGAAGGTGTACGGCTCGGGGGAGACGCGGGTCGTCGCCCTCGACGACGTCAGCCTCGACCTGTACGCCGGCGAGTTCACGGCGATCATGGGCAAGTCGGGCTCGGGCAAGTCGACGCTGATGCACTGCGCTGCCGGGCTCGATGACGCGACCGCGGGGCACGTGTGGCTCGGCGACGTCGACCTCACGACCCTCAAGGAGAAGCACCTCACCGAGCTGCGCCGCGACCGCATCGGCTTCGTCTTCCAGGCCTTCAACCTCGTGCCGACGCTCACCGCCGAGGAGAACATCGCCCTCCCCGCGGCCATCGCCGGGCGGGCACCGGACCAGGCGTGGTTCGACGAGGTCGTCGACACCGTGGGCCTGCGCGACCGGCTCGGCCACCGCCCGAGCGAGCTGTCGGGGGGCCAGCAGCAGCGCGTCGCCTGTGCCCGAGCGCTCGTGGGCCGACCCGACATCGTCTTCGCCGACGAGCCCACCGGCAACCTCGACTCCACCTCCGGCGCCGAGGTGCTCGGCTTCCTCCGCCGGGTCGTCGACACCCACGGGCAGACGGTCGTCATGGTGACCCACGACCCCGGCGCCGCGAGCTGGACCGACCGGGTCGTCTTCCTCGCCGACGGGCACGTCGTCGACGAGCTGCGCGACCCCACGCCGGAGCGGGTCCTCGAGCGCATGGCGGCGCTCGACTCCCACGTCGGGGCCTGACCGTGCTGCGCGCCACCTGGCGGAGCCTCCTCGCCCGCAAACTGCGCCTCTTCCTCAGCGCCTTCGCCGTCATCCTCGGCGTCGCCTTCGTCTCCGGCTCCTACGTCTTCACCGACACCCTCGACCGCGCCTTCACCGGGCTGACGAGCGGCGCGGTCGGCGACGTCATCGTGCGGCCGGGCACGTCCGGCGACAGCGGGGGCGGCTTCGGCCCGGGGGCGACGGGGGTCCGTACCGTCCCGGCCTCCCTCGTCGAGGACCTCGCCACCGTTCCGGGGGCGGCCCGCGCCGACGGGCGGATCACGAGCTTCGGCACCTTCGTCGTCGGCAAGGACGGCAAGCTCGTCGGCGGGTCCGGTCCGCCCGGCATCGCCGTGAACCAGTCGGAGGGCCCGGCCGCGAACGGCGTGCCGTCGGCGACCCTCGAACGGGGGCGCTGGCCCGCGGCGTCGGGCGAGATCGTCCTCGACGAGGCGACGGCCTCGAAGACCGGCTACCTCGTCGGCGACACCGTCCCCCTCGTCACCGCGACCGAGACCCCGCGCCTCGAGGCGCGGCTCGTCGGTACGGCGGCCTTCGGCGGCTCGACGCTCGTCGGCGCGAGCGTCGTCATGTTCACCACCGAGCAGGCGCAGGAGCTGTTCCTCCAGGGCGAGGACGCGTTCTCGCAGGTGTGGGTGACCGCGGCGCCGGGGACCTCCCAGGAGCAGCTGAGGACGGCGGTCGAGGCCGCCCTGCCCGAGGACACCCAGGCCGCGACCGGGGACGCGACGGCCGCACGGGCCGCGAGCCGGATCGACGAGGCGCTCTCCTTCGTCACGACCTTCCTCCTCGTCTTCGCCGGGATCGCCCTGACGGTGGGTGCCTTCCTCATCGTCAACACCTTCTCGATCCTCGTCGCCCAGCGCAGCCGCGAGCTGGCCCTGCTCCGCGCCATCGGGGCGAGCCGCCGGCAGGTCGCGCGCTCGGTGCTCCTCGAGGCCGGGGTCGTCGGGCTCGTCGGCTCGAGCGTCGGCATCGGCCTCGGCATCCTCCTCGCGCACGCGATCAAGGCGGTGTTCGGCCGGATCGGGCTCGACCTCAGCGAGAACCCGCTCGTCCTCGAGCCGCGCACCGTGGTCGTCAGCCTCGTCGTCGGCGTCCTGGTCACCGTGGCGGCCGCGTACCTGCCGGCTCGTCGCGCCGGCAGCGTTCCCCCCGTGGCCGCGATGCGGGACGACGTCGCCCTCGCCGAGAGCGGCCTGCGCTGGAGGCTCGCCGTCGGTGCCGTGCTCCTCCTCGCCGGGATCGCGGGGATGGCCGCCGGGCTGGCCGGGGTCGGCGAGGAGCCGACGTACGTCCTCGGCGCCGGCGCGTTCGGGGTGCTGGTGGGGACGGCAATGCTCAGCCCGGTGCTGGGTCGCCCGGTGCTCGCCGGGCTCGGCTGGGCCTACCGGCGCTCCTTCGGGGCCGTGGGCCTCATGGCCGAGCAGAACGCCCGTCGCAACCCACGCCGTACGGCCGCGACGGCGTCGGCGCTGATGATCGGCGTCTCGCTCGTCACGATGATGGCGGTCATCGGCGCCTCGGCGAAGGCGAGCCTGGACAAGTCCCTCGCCGAGGACATCATCGCCGACTACGTGCTCACCAACCCCGTGGGGCAGCCGTTCTCGGGCACCGTCGCGCGCGACGTCGAGCAGGTGCCGGGGGTCGCCGCGGTGGTCCGGGTGCGCGCCGCCCTCCTCCAGCTCGACGGTGAGCGCGACTTCGCCACGGGTGTCGACCCAGCCGCCGTCGTGACGGTCGTGCGGCCCGAGGTCGTCACCGGGTCCCTCGCCGACCTCGACGCCCGCTCCGTCGCACTGTCGACCGAGCTCGCCGCCGAGCGCGGCCTCGCGGTGGGCTCGACCGTGACGGTGGAGTACGCAGGGGAGGAGAACGAACGGACCGTCGTGGCGACCTACACCGAGGACACCGCCCTGTCCTCGGACGTCACGATGTCGCTCGACGGCTTCGACGCCCTCGGGGTACCCCCGACCGACCGCACGCTCTACGTCGTCGCGGCGCCGGACGCCGACCGCCCGGCCCTCAAGCGCGCCCTGACCGACACGGTCGAGGACCTGCCGACGGTGAGCGTCAGCGACCAGGCCGAGTTCGCCGCCTCCCAGCGCGAGCCCATCGACCAGCTGCTCTACATCGTCTACGCCCTGCTCGGCCTCGCCGTGGTCATCGCCATCCTCGGGATCGTCAACACCCTCGCCCTCTCCGTCATCGAGCGCGTGCGGGAGATCGGGCTGCTGCGCGCCGTCGGCCTCAGCCGTCGCCAGCTGAGGACGATGCTCCGCCTGGAGTCGGTGGCGATCGCCGTGCTCGGGGCGGTGCTCGGCATCGTCCTCGGCCTCGCCTTCGCCGTGGCGCTCCAGCGCTCGCTCGTGGACGACGGCATCGACGTCCTCGCGATCCCGGGCGGCCAGCTCGCCCTCTTCGTCGCGGCCGCGGCGCTCGTCGGCGTGCTCGCCGCCCTGTGGCCGGGGCGGCGCGCCGCCCGCCTCGACGTGCTGCGGGCGATCGCCACGGAGTGACCCGGCGTCAGGTGAACATCCGCACCGCCTGGGCCTCGGCCTCGGCGTACTGGACCCCGGCGACGCCGAGGACCTGACCGATGGCGTCGAGGGAGGTCCGCACCTGCTGCTGCGTGCCGCGCCACTGCCCGACGACCCCTTGGAACTGGGCCGACGCCGACCCCGTCCACGCGTCCTGGAGACCGGTGAGCCGCGCCATCATCACCGCCACCTGCCCCTCGATCTCGGCGGAGATGCGGGCGACGTCGCCCGCCGCCGCCGCGATGCGGTCGGTGTCGACCTGGAACTGAGCTGCCATCGAGGACCCCCTCGTCGTGGGGCACCGCGGTCGCGCGCCCCTCTCCCGTCGACCCTAGGCGCGTGGTCCGACGGGCCCGGCGAGTTGTCCACAGGCCTCAGCCGGAGCGGACCAGCCCGAGCGCGAGCCACCGGGCCAGCGACCGCAGCTCGCGCTCGACACCCTCGGCCGCGGCCGGCGTCTCGTGGTCCCAGTGCACGGCGTCGACGCGCAGCACCTCGCGCTCGCGGTCGGCCGTCGCGTCGACCTTGCCGACGAGCCGGTCGCCGTGGAGGACGGGCAGCGCCCAGTAGCCCCACCGGCGGGCGGCCCGTGGCTTGTACATCTCGAGCAGGTAGTCGAACTCGAAGACCTCCGCGACCCGCTTGCGGTCGGCCACGAGCCGGTCGAGCGGCGAGAGCAGGGCGGTGCGCCCGCGGAAGGGCTCGTCGAGCAGCTCGGGGTCGACGCGCCACCGCCCGCTCACCCCCTCGACGACCGCCTCCTCGCCCACCTCACCCACGTCGTTCGGCTCGAGGGGGTGCTGAGCCGCCCTGGCCCGGGCGATCCCGAGGGCGCGCAGCCGCCGACGCCGCCGTTCGGCGTCCGCCTCCTCGACGGGGACCGTGGCGGTCTCCGGGTGGACCCGCTCGGCGAGGTCCCACAGCCGGTCCTTGCCCTCCCGCGCCGCCACGGCCACCTCGCCCTTCGCCTCGAGCAGCCCCACGAGCATCCGGACGTTGCGGTCGTCGTTCCACCCGCTGGACCGCCACGGCACGACGCAGGTGTCCGGGAGGTCGCGGGTCGGCAGCGGCCCGTCGGAGCGCAGCAGGGCGATGACGTCGTCGCGGCACGCGCGGTTGGCGTCGAGCCAGTCGGCGACGTCCTCCATCCACTCCTTGAGCGGCGGCGGCCCGGGCCACGCGGCCCACGCGGCGCGGAACAGCGCGACGTCCTCACCCGGCCGGAACAGACCCTCGAGCTCGACGACCCGGCGCTCCTCGAAGAGCCGGTCGAGCTCGTCGGGGTCGTACGACGGCCCGATCCGGGACCAGAGGACGAGGTCGGCGCTCGGGGCCACGTGCGCGGTCATGTCGACCTGCACGACGGTGAGCCGCCGGACGACGTCGAGGACGTCGGTGGGGCGGGGCGCGGTGAGGAGCTGGGCACGGACCGCGAGGCGCCGGGCGTCCCGCCGAGAGAGCTGGAGGACCACGGCCCCGACGCTACGCGGGGCGCCGACGGACCGCCCGCCTACGATCGGGGCGTGGCCATCCTCATCGACCCGCCGCGCGCGGAGGCCCACGGCCGGCGGTGGTCGCACCTCGTCAGCGACTCCGACCTGGGCGAGCTGCACGCGTTCGCGCAGGCGCTCGGCATCCCGGCCCGGGGGTTCGAGGGTGACCACTACGACGTCCCCGAGGAGCGGTACGACGCGGTCGTCGCCGCGGGCGCCCGGCCCACCCCCGCGCGCGAGCTCGTCCGCGCGCTCCAGGCCAGCGGGCTGCGGATGCAGAAGCGGCGCGGCGACAAGGGGGTCGCCCGCGTGCTCGCGGTCGGCTTCCCCGACGGCACGAGCGCCGACGTCGACCTCATCCGCTCGTCCCGGGAGGCCGACCCGGCGCGGGTGTTCGCGGCGATGGCGTTCGTCCGCGACGCCGCCGGCGACTTCGCCGTCGTCCACTCGATCCGCCGCGACGAGTGGGGTGCCCCCGGCGGCTGGCGCGAGGGGGCGGAGTCGGTGCGCGAGAACGCCGCTCGCGAGGTGCGCGAGGAGACCGGGCTCGTGGTCGACCCCCACGCGCTCCTGCCCCTGGGCTACGAGCGGTTCCGGCGGCGGTCCTCCGGTGGGCTGTGGCGCGAGGGCTGCGACCTCCTCCAGGTCTTCACCGTCGACGTCCCGGGCCGCCGGCCCCCGCTCGCCGCCGAGCTGGGCGACACCTCGGACCGGCGGTGGGTCACCTGGGACGAGCTCGCCGTCCTCTGCGCGGACCAGTTCTGGTGGCCGCTCGCGGTCGCGACGCTCAGCCCGCGAGGCGGGTGAGCTCGCGGGCGAGGTTCTCCCGCGCCATCCCCTCCCAGGCCTCGCGGGCGTGCCGGGTGCGGTACACGTGGTCGCGCACGAGGAACGGCCGGAGGACCTCGCCTCGCCCCTTCGCGTAGGCGACGACCGGTACGTGTGCATACTCCTCGCGGACCTGGGCGCAGTACTCGTCGAACCGCGCCACCGGGGCGGCCAGGATCCACAGGTCGGCGTCGTGGAGGACGGTGCGTGCGGCGTCCCGGGCCTGCTCGTCGGAGAGGTCGTGCGCGACGGTGTCGAGGACGAGCTCGCCCACGCGAGAACGGATCTCGCCACGAACGTGGAGACGTGCCAGCTCGGCGTCGGCCAGCGCCGCCGACTCCGCCTCGTTCGTCTCGTGCTGCTCGGCCGAGTACACCGCGTCGTGGAACCAGGCCGCGAGGACCGCGACCGTGTGGTCGTCGCGGCCGACGTCCTCGGCGGTGCACAGCGTGTCGACGGCGGCGAGCACCTCCGCGAGGTGCGTGACGTCGTGGTAGTACCGGTGCGGTTCGCGCCAGCGGCGCAGCAGCCGGGCCCCCACCTCGTCGACCTGGTCCGACCCGACCCGTGACACCGGGGCACAGTCTGCCCGCCACCGCCCCCTCAGCGCGTCCATCCGGACACTGTGGCAGAGCGCGGCCCGCCCGTCACGCGGTGCGACGACGGTGTTCGTACGCGCGGGCGTAGCGCGTGCCGGTGGCGAGCAGGACGAGGCCCGTGGCGATGAAGGCCACCGAGCGGACGATGCCGCTCAGCGCCGCGAGGTCGTACACGAAGAGCTTGGCGATGCTGACCCCGGACAGGACGAGCCCGCTGCGCAGCACGAGGTCGGAGTCGACCGCCCGGTCGAGACCGCGCAGGAGGAGCCAGGCCGCCGCGAGCATCCACGTCACGGTCGCGACGGCGTGCCCGACGGTGAAGCCGAGGACCGGGCGCCCCGACTGCTCACCGACGAGCGTCGCCAGCGCGACGACGGCGGTGGCCGACGCGGCCAGCCCGGTCACCCAGGCGACGGCGGTCGTCAGCTGCCGCAGGCCGAGGCCGACGCCGCGCTGCGTCGAGACGGCCCAGACGCCCACCGCCACGAGTGCTCCCGCGAGGACGCTGTCGAGGAAAGCCGCGACGAGGTCGTGGTCGGTCGCGGTCCACGAGGACACGACGGCGAACGGGTGCTGGAGCCAGGCGAGGAGGGCGACCGTGGTGGCCCCCACCGCAAGCCAGAGGGTGGTGTGGGCCCGGGTGACGCCGGCGACGGCGAGGTGGCCGAGGGCGAGGGCGAGCAGGCCGGTCGTCACGAACCGCTCGGGCGCACCGGAGACGACCGCGAGCACCGCGGCCAGCGTCCCGGCGGCACCGCTCGTCGCGACGAGGTGGGCGGCGACCGGCCCGAGGGGTCGGCGCGAGAGCGCGGTGGCGGCGAGGAGGAGGACGGCGGCGGCACCGGCGAGGGTCAGGGTCCGGGTCGGCTCGGACATCGGGGCGGCCACCGCGAACAGGCCCGCACCCGTGAGGCCGAGCGCCGCCGATGACGTGGCGTCGGTGGCGTCGCGGCGCACCGAGACGGCCGAGGTGAGGAGGGTGCCCAGGAGGACGACGGCGCCGACGGCGAGGTGCCCCTGTGCGTCGGTGCTGTCGGGAGCCGCGAGGACGGCGCCGGCGAGCAGCGAGAGGGTCACCGGGAGCACCCGGACCAGGGTGAGGACGGGCCGGGTGGTGCTGCCCCCGGCCCACCAGGCGACGAGGCAGAGGACGGCGAGGAAGGCCGAGACCACCCAGGAGAAGTCCTGCGCGACGAAGGGGGCGAGGGCCGCGGCACCGGCCACGGTGAGGACGGCGAGCAGCTCGCTGTCCCAACGGCGGGCCAGGTGCAGGCCCCCGAGGGCGAGCACGCCGGCGAGGACCAGTCCGGGGCCGGGCGGCACCCAGCCGTAGCCGCTCGTCATCGCGACGACGTCGAGGTAGGCGGCGGCGACACCGGTCGCGACGAGCGCGACGGGGGCGCTGCCGACCCGGGCGCCCTCGCGCCCCTCGCGCAGGTCGGCCGCGCCGCTGCGGACGCCCAGCCCGACGAGGACCGCGGCGAGGACCGCTCCGGCCGCGACGCGCGCCTCGGGCCCGAACCAGCCCTGCTGGACGGCGAGGACGAGCAGCATGGCGACGCCGGCCATCGTGATGACGGCACCGGCGATCGCGAGGAAGGCCGTGACCCGGCCCTCGCGGCGGTACCAGGGCAGGGACGGTGCAACGGGTGCCATGGGGCGGGGAGTCACCGGCGTGGGAGGCGTGGCCACCGGGGGAGGGACCGGCGCCTGGGGGGCCGGCGCCCGGGGAGCGGGCGGCGCCGGGGGGGCGGCCGGTGCCGCGGGTCGGGCAGCCTCGGCGTCGAGCTCGACGCGCAGGCGCGCCAGGGCGTTGCCGACGGAGTAGAGGCGCTGCATCGCGTCGGCGAAGTCGGCCTCGAGCTGGTGGACGGTGGCGCGCTGGCTCATGCCGCCACGATGCGCGCGGACGCGGCGGAGGCGCCTGAGCACGCGCACTCATCGTGCGGGCCCGGGCGCCTCCGTCGTCCTGCCGCGGCGGTCGCGGCGGTCGCGGCGGTCAGCCGTTGCCGCCCTCGTCCCCGTTCCCGCCGCTGGTGGCCGCCGGCTTGGCGACGAGGGTCGCCGTGAGCTCGATGCTGCGGCCGTCGCGCAGGACGGTGAGGGTGACCGTCGACCCGGCGCTGCGCTCGCGGACGTGGCCGACGAGGGAGAGGGCCGACTCGACGCGCTCGCCGTCGACCTTCGTGATGACGTCACCGACCCGCAGCCCTGCCCGCGCCGCGGGGGTGCCGTCACCGATCGCGGTGACCTCGGCGCCGGCGACCGAGCCGGAGCCGTCGCTCGCCGAGCCGTCCTGCGGGGTGACGCCGAGATAGGCGTGCGTCGCGGTGCCGGACTCGATGAGCTGCTTCGCGATGGACGTCGCCTCGTTGACCGGGATGGCGAAGCCGATGCCGATGTTGCCGGACTGGCCCGACGACGAACCGAGCGAGGCGATCGAGCTGTTGATGCCGACCAGCTGGCCGCCGGCGTTGACGAGGGCGCCGCCGCTGTTGCCCGGGTTGATCGCCGCCGACGTCTGGATGGCGTTCGTGACGACCGGCTCGGCCTGGCCCTGCTGGAACGGGTTCTGCCCCTCGGACTCGCCCTGCGTCGTCACGGGCCGGTTGAGGGCGCTGACGATGCCCGTGGTCACCGTCCCCGAGAGCCCGAGCGGGTTGCCGACCGCCATGACGGGGTCGCCGACCTCGAGCTGGTCGGAGTCGCCGATGGCGACGGGCGTGAGATCGTCGGGCGCGCCGGTGATGGTGATGACGGCGAGGTCCGTCGAGGGGTCGGTGCCCTGCACGGTCGCCGCGAACGTCCGCCCGTCCGAGAGCGTCACCGTGAGCTGCTGCGCCCCGGACACGACGTGGTTGTTCGTGAGGACGTGGCCGCTGCGGTCGATGACGACGCCCGACCCCTCGCCTCCGCCGCCCCGGCCCGTCGCGGTGATGCTCACGACGCTCGGGGTCACGGCGGCCGCCGTGGCGGTCCAGTCGGGGGCCGAGGCGTCCGCCTGGGTGACGGGCGCGGCGTCCGCGCCGCGGCCCAGCTGCGTCCCGGACGTCGTGGAGGGGGTCGACGACGTCTCGGGGAGGAGCCGGGTCGCGGCCACGGTGCCGCCGGAGGCGAGGAGGGCGGCGAGCACCGCGACGGACGTGAGCTCGGCCGCGCGGCGCCGTCCGGGGTGCGGGGAGGGGTGGCCCTGCGCCCCGCCCGGTCCCGACGGGCCGAGCGGACCCTGTGGCGGGGTCGGCCCGTGGCCCGTCGGGGGCAAGGGGGTCGTCGTCGAGGACGGGTGGGTGGGGGTCGGCGCGGTCGGGGCCGCACCGGTCGCCGTGGCCGGTCCGGGGTCAGTGGCGGTCCCGCCGCGGGGGGAGAACCACTGCGGTGTGGGGGTCGAGTCGCTCATCGTGAGACTCCTTCGGTGGTGAATCTGGCTGAACGCCAGTCAAGTCCGCCGAAGTGGGCAGTCGCTGGTCAGCGGCTGGGAGAGGGCTGTGGAAGTCGGACGACGAAGGTCGCACCGCCTCCGGGGGTCCTCGCCACGCCGACCCGGCCGTGGTGCTGGGCGACGATGGCGGCGACGATCGCGAGGCCGAGCCCACTGCCTCCACCCTGGGTCCGGGCCCGGGAGGGGTCGGCGCGGTAGAAGCGCTCGAACACCTTCGTCGCGACGTCGTGTGGCACGCCGGGGCCGTGGTCGCGGACCTCGAGGGCGATCTCGCCGTGGTCGGTGCCGACGGCGACCTCCACGGGGGTGCCGTCCGGGGTGTGGCGCAGGGCGTTCGCGACGAGGTTCGTCACGACCTGCCGCAGCCGCGGCTCGACGCCACGCACCACGGTCGGGCCCACGGGCCCCTCGAGCCCGAGCAGCTGGATCCGCCGCTCCGGTGCGCGGACCCGGGCGTCGGCGACGGCGTCCGCGGCGAGGACGGTGATGTCGACGGGTCCGGAATCGACCTCGGGGGCGTCGTCGATGCGGGCGAGGGTCAGCAGGTCCTCGACGAGCCCGCTCATCCGGCCCGACTCGGCCTCGATCCGTTCCATCGCTCCTGCGACGGCCTCGGGTTCGCGCACGGCCCCCTGGCGGTAGAGCTCGGCGTACCCGCGGACCGTGGCGAGGGGGGTGCGCAGCTCGTGCGAGGCGTCGGCGACGAACTGCCGCATCCGCTCCTCGCTGGCCTCGCGGACCGCGAACGAGGACTCGACCCGCGCCAGCATGGTGTTGAGGCTGCGGGTGAGCGAGGCGACCTCGTCGTCGGCGTGCCGCTCGGGGACGCGCTGGGTGAGGTCGCCCCCGGCGATGGCGGCGGCGGTGTCCTCGATGCGGCTGAGCGGGCGGAACGCGCGCCGCACGGCGTAACGGGCGAGGACCACCGAGAGGAGGAGGACGCCGGTGCCGATGAGGGCAGCGAGGAGGAGGAGCCGGGTCACGGTGTGGGTGACGGTGTCGAGCGGGACCCCCACGGCGAAGGTGGCGTCCTGCCCGGCGACGCGGCCGGCGACGAAGCGCCAGCGCGTGCCGCCGCGCTCGGAGCGGACGGTGAACGGCTCCCCGGTGCGCACCCGCTCGTCGGTGGTCGACAGCTCGGGCAGGACGGGCTTCGACCTCGCGCCGGTCGGGGGTCGGTAGACGTCGAAGGCGGGGCTCTGCAGCACGAACGCGTAGCTCGACGGCAGCGAGGAGCCTCGGCCGCGCAGGTCGTCGAAGGCCTGGTCGGCGACGGGCTTGACGACCGAGGCCAGCTCGGCGTCGACGCGGTCCATGAGGTCGTTGCGGGTGAGCAGGGCCGTCGCGACGCTGGTGAGGAGGAGCGCCGCACCGACGAGGGTCGCGACGATGGCGACGAGCCGCCGTCGCAGCGGCACGGCCTCGAGGCGACGGACGACCCGGGCGAGCGGCACCCTCGGTGCGGAGCCGGCTCGGGGGGCGGCCTGCGTGGAGGGGGTCGACGGGGTCGTCGTGGGGGCCTCGGTCATCAGCCCTGCGGGGGGAGGCGAAGGACGTACCCGACCCCGCGCTTGGTGTGGATGAGCGCAGGCAGGCCCTCGGTGTCGATCTTGCGGCGCAGGTAGGAGATGTAGGACTCGACGATCCCGCTCTCGCCGCGGAAGTCGTAGTCCCACACGTGGTCGAGGATCTGCGCCTTGGAGAGCACGCGGTTGGGGTTGAGCATGAGGTAGCGGAGCAGCTTGAACTCCGTGGGGCTGGTCTCGATGACGCGGCCGGCCCGGCGGACCTCGTGCGAGTCCTCGTCGAGCTCGAGGTCCGCGAAGGTGAGGACCGGGCGGTCGTCGTCGGTCTCGCCGCGGGTGCGGCGGAGCACGGCGCGGATGCGCGCGACGACCTCCTCGAGGCTGAACGGCTTGGTGACGTAGTCGTCGCCGCCGACCGTGAGGCCCTTGATCTTGTCGTCGACGGAGTCGCGTGCGGTGACGAAGACGATGGGGAGCTGGCGGCCCTGCTCACGAAGGCGGCGGGTCACGGTGAAGCCGTCCATGTCGGGGAGCATGACGTCGAGGACGCAGAGGTCGGGCTGGTGGTCGCCGGCGACCTTGAGCGCCTCGGTGCCGTTGGCCGCCGTCGCGACGTCGAACCCGGCGTAGCGCAGCGATGTCGCGAGGAGCTCGCGGATGTTCGGCTCGTCCTCGACGACGAGCAGCTTCGCCTCGGGGGTCGTGGGGATGCTCACCCGTCCAGTGTCGGCGCCGTTCCTGTGAGTCCGCTGGACGTCGGCTGGGGACTGGGTGCCCGGCGTGGCGGGTCAGTACCCGTCGTAGCCCCCGGTCGCCGCCGACCCTGCCGCGACGACGAAGAACATGATGAAGCCGACGACGAGGACGACCGAGACGACGACCCCGATGCCGTACGCCCACCAGCCCATCCGCGTCATCCGCTGCGACTCGCTCGGGTCGGTCGACTGCTTGGTCAGTCCGATGATCCCGAAGATGAGGGCCGGGATGACGAGGAGGCCGCCGCAGAAGGCGACGGACACCGCCGAGATGATCGTCAGCGCCATCGCGCTGCCGTTCGAGGGGGGCGGTGCACCGTAGGGCGCCGACTGGGCGTAGACCGACTGGTCGGCGGTGTAGGCGGGCGGGGCGGTGTAGGCGGGCGGGGCGCCGTAGGCGGGCGGGGCGCCGTAGGCGGGCGGGGCGCCGTAGGCGGGCGCAGCTCCGTACGCGGGCGGGGCCGGGGGGACGGGTGGGGTCGAGCCGTAGGTGGGCGGGGCGCCGTAGGTGGGCGGCGGGGTGTCCGTCGGCGGGGTCCACGGCGGCGGCGTGGCCGAGGGCGGTGCCGTGGGGTCGTCGCGCTGCTCGTCGCGCGGGTCCTGCGTGTCGCTCATCCGGCGCTCGTCCTCCGTGGTGCTCCGTCCCCCGGCGGCTCCGGGTGGCCCGCCGCGACGAGGGTAGCCCCCGGGGCGCGGCCCCCGCTGGCGACCGGCCGATCCCGCCGCGTGTCAGGATCGGGGGGTGAGACTCCCGCTGCCGCAGGTCGAGCCCGACCCCACCCTCCCCTCGTCGGTGACGATCTACGAGGTGGGCCCGCGCGACGGCCTGCAGAACGAGTCGGCAGTCGTCCCGGCCGAGGTCAAGGCCGAGTTCGTCCGGCGCCTCGCGGCCGCGGGGCTGTCCACGGTGGAGACGACGTCCTTCGTCGACCCGCGGTGGGTGCCGCAGCTGGCCGACGCCGAGGAGCTGCTCGGTCTGCTCGGCGACGAGGGTCGGGGGCCGCGCCGACCCGTCCTCGTCCCCAACGAGCGCGGCCTCGACCGGGCGCTCGCGGCCGGGGTGGGGGCCGTCGCGATCTTCGGCAGCGCCACCGAGACCTTCGCCCGCAAGAACCTCAACCGGTCGGTCGAGGAGTCGGTGACGATGTTCCGCCCGGTCGTCGAGCGCTCGCGCGACGCCGGCCTGTGGGTGCGGGCCTACGTGTCGATGTGCTTCGGGGACCCGTGGGAGGGTCCGGTGCCGGTGGGGCAGGTGGTCGACGTCTGCCGGCGCCTCATGGACCTCGGCTGCGACCAGCTCTCCATCGGCGACACGATCGGTGTCGGGACAACGGGTCACGTCCACCGGCTCCTCGCTGCTCTCGACGCTGCGGGGATCGGCGTGGACCGGGTCGGAGTGCACTTCCACGACACGTACGGGCAGGCGCTGGCGAACACCGTCGCGGCGCTGCGTGACGGTGTCACCGTCGTCGACGCCTCGACCGGGGGCCTGGGCGGGTGTCCCTATGCGAAGAGCGCCACGGGCAACCTCGCCACGGAGGACCTCGTGTGGGCCCTCGACGGCGCCGGCGTCTCGACGGGGGTCGACCTCGACGCGCTCGTCGACACGAGCGCCTGGATGGCGGGCCACCTCGGCCGGCCGTCGCCCTCGCGGGTCGTGCGCGCCCTCACCGGCGGCTGAGAGGGCGACCGGCCGGCTCCGCTCGCCCGCGAACGTGGGTGAAGATCGTCGGCCCGGCGACGATCTTCACCCACGTCCGCGGGGAGGGACGGGGGAGGCGAGCGGGTCGGAGGTCCGAGGTGCCGAGAGCGCCGGACAGGGCCCCCCGCCCGGTTCCTGACCGCACGGTGTGAGTTCGGTGTGAGTCCGGGCGCGGCCGGTGACGTGGGGTTGCTGCCGGCGGATCATGTGGGCATGAGCAACATCCCGCCTTCCCCGGGCCACGAGCCCGATGCCGGCGCCCCGTCGGAGGACACGACGGTCCTGCCCCAGCAGGCCGCGGACGCGCCGGACCCTGCGTCCGAGCAGGTCGCGGCGACCACCGAGGCCGCACGTCAGGACCCGCCCACGGCGCCGCTGCCCCCGCAGCCCGCGGCCGCCGCCGCAGCGGCCGCCGCAGCGGCCGGCGGCCCGCCCCGTGGCCCCCGCGGGTGGTGGGGTCAGGCGACCTCCACCGGCGGCGGCAGGGCCGCGCTCGTGACGGCCGGCGTCCTCGGCGCCGTCGTCGTCCTCGTCGGTGCGGCCCTCCTCGGAGCCGTCGTCGGCCGTGTCGCCGACTGGGGGCGCCACGACCGGGTCGCGCTGACCCAGGAGCGCTCCGACCGCGGCTGGATGGACGTCCCCGGGCAGCAGCGCAGGCTCGGGCAGGGCGAGAAGGGCCCGGGGCGCGGGCAGGACGAGGTCGGCCCCGGCATCCCCGGCTCCAGGAACGGCGACGGCACGGGGATGCGTGGGGGCATGGGACCGGGCCGTGGGGCGGCGGGGCTCGGCGGCGGCGTCCTCCACGGGGAGTTCACGACGACGGCGAACGGGGAGCCCACCGTCATGGTCGTCCAAACGGGGGAGGTCAGGACCTATACCTCCGGCCGATCCCTGACGCTTCGCTCGTCCGACGGCTTCGAGGCCACCTACAGTCTCGACGACTCGGTCGTCACCCCACGGGTGGCGGCTCGGCTCGTGACCGGTGCCCAGGTTCGGGTGGTTGCGGTCAAGGAGGGCATGAAGGTGACGCGGCTCGCCGTCGTCTCCTGATCATGACGGGTGCCGCCACCGCACCCGTCACCGGTCGGCGGGGTCTCGGAGCTCAGGGACCGGGGCCCCGCCGCCCTCCGTTCCCTCGCCCCTCCCCCTGTTCCCTCCCGGCCGTCAGCCGACGACGCCGTTGACGTCGGGGCTGATCCGGCGCTCGAGGGCGAGCGCGAGCACGGCGACCACGCCCAGGCAGGCGATGAGCACGGCGATGAACGCCGTGCCGAGCCGGCGGTCGAGCATCCACCCGGCGATGACGGGCGCGGTGATCGCGCCGAGCTGGAACGCCCCCGACGACACGGCGTTGAACCGGCCACGGTCGCGGTCGCTGGCGAGGTCGTTGACGATGGCGGGCACCGTGGGCTGGAGCATCGTCTCGCCGAGGCCGAAGAGCACGTGGAAGACGATGACACCGGCCGCGGCCGCGAGCGTGCCGGCCACGAGCCCGGTCGCGCCGAGCAGGGACCAGGCGAGCACCCACATCGCGACGAGCCCGAGGAAGACCCGGGTGCGCCGCTTGCCGTCGATGCGTCGCAGGACGAGGAACTGCAGCCCGACGATGACGGCGGTGTTGGCCGCGAAGGCGAACCCGATCGTGCGGGTGGACACCTCGCTGACCTGCCGGGCGAACGCGGGGAAGCCGGCCTCCATCTGGCCGTAGCCGACGAAGCTGGAGAGGAACGTCAGCAGGGTGATCCAGAGCACGGCCGGGTTGCGGAGGATCGTGAGGTAGCCGCCGCCGACGCTCGCGACGCCCCCGGCGTGCTCGGGGCGGCCGGCGACGGCGCGCAGCGGCCCGAGCAGCAGACCCACCGGGACGAGGAGGCACACCGCGTCGGCGAGGAAGATCGCCGTGAAGGTCACCGGGCGCGAGACGTCGGTGAGGAAGCCGCTGACGACGCCGCCCAGGCCGATCCCGAGGTTGACCAGCGCGAAGCTGATGCCGAAGTACTGGGTGCGCAGCCGACCCTCGACGATCGTCGCGATCATCGCGTTGAACGCCGGCCACCCGATGCCGAAGCTGACGCCGATGAGGACGAACGCGAGGACGAACTGCGGCAGCGAGGTCGCGAAGGCGAGGACCGTGGCCCCGACCGCGTGCGAGAGGTTGCCGGCGATGACGACCCGCCGGGCCCCCAGCCGGTCGACGAGGACGCCCATCGGTGCGGTGACGAGCAGGGCCACGCCCGCGATGAGCCCCATGAGGAGGCCGGCGACGTCGAGGGAGACCCCGCGCACCTCGTGGAGGTAGATGATCGTGAAGGGCAGGGTCATGCCGCGTCCGAGCGTGGAGATCGCCGTGGTCGACAGCAGCCAGCGGCCGGAGGTGGGCAGGGCCCCCCAGAACCCCCGCAGGGTCAGCCGGTGGCCGCGCCCCTCGTCGAGGGGCGGGGCGGTCGCGGTGAGGTCGTCGGTGGGCTCCGGCACGCCTCCCACCGTCCCACGCCGCACCGACACCCCTCGACGCCTTTTCGGGCACCGGTGTCCCCGGGTCGCCCGACCCACCGAACCCGGGAGCGGGCCGGGCGGTCGAGCCGTTAGCCTTGACCGGTGCACCCACCCGGGCGCACCCACCGCGCCCCCGGGCGCGACCCCCGAACGACCAGCGACAGAGGTGGACCGTGCCGACTGGCAAGGTGAAGTTCTTCGACACCGAGAAGGGCTTCGGTTTCGTGTCCGGCGACGCCGGCGAGGGTGACGTCTTCGTGCCCGCGAGCGCCCTCCCGTCGGGCGTGACCGGCCTCAAGGGCGGCCAGCGCATCGAGTTCAGCATCGCCGAGGGCCGCCGCGGCGCCCAGGCGCTGTCGGTGCGCGTCCTCGACCCCGCGCCCTCGGTCGCCGAGGGTCGTCGGGTCCGCGACCGCAAGCCCGCCGACGAGATGGTCGTCATCGTCGAGGACGTCATCAAGCTGCTCGACTCGGTGTCCGAGTCGCTGCGGCGCGGCCACTACCCCGACAAGGCGCACGGCGCCAAGGTCGCGCAGGTGCTGCGCGCCGTCGCCGGCGACCTCGAGGCATGACGGCCGCCGTCAAGACCGACCCGACCCTGCGCGCGGCCCTCGAGCTCGCGCGGGAGGCGGCCGTCGACATCGCCGAGCCCGGCACGGTCGGCGAGCACCTCGGGATGGAGATGGTCGAGGACCGCCTCGCCACGCACTACTTCACGTGCACCGCGCTGGCCTACCGCGGCTGGCGCTGGTCGGTGTCCGTGGCCCGGGTGCCGAGGTCGAAGACGGTCACGGTGTGCGAGGCCAACCTCGTCCCCGGCGAGGGCGCCCTGCTGTCGGCCGAGTGGGTCCCGTACGCCGAGCGCCTCGCGCCCGGCGACGTCGGCCCCGGCGACGTCACCCCCTTCGTCGAGGACGACCCGTTCCTCGAGCCCGGCTTCGAGGCCACCGGCGACGAGGAGGTCGACGCGGTCGCCCTCTGGGAGCTCGGCCTGGGACGTCCGCGCGTCCTGTCGGCCGAGGGCCGCGACGCCGCCGCCCAGCGCTGGTACGACGGCGAGTCCGGCCCGACGTCGGCCGTCGCGACCAAGGCACCCGCTCCGTGCTCGACGTGCGGCTACTTCCTCCCGATGGCCGGCGCCCTCCGCTCGGTCTTCGGCGTGTGCGCCAACGAGTGGTCGCCCTCCGACGCCCGGGTCGTCAGCCTCGACCACGGGTGCGGTGCGCACTCCGAGGTCGACGTCGACGCGCCCGAGCCCGAGAAGGTCTCGCCGACCATCCTCGACGACTTCGAGCTCGACCCGGCCTGACCTCCTCCCCGGCTCGGGCCTGCTCGACCAGGGGTGGGTCAGGCGCCGACGGCGTTGCCGCGGCCGCGACCCACGTACCACCAGGCGAAGGCGCCGAGGGCGATGCCGGTGACGCAGGTCCACGGCCACCACGACCGCTCACCCTCGTGGAGCGACGGGACGAGCAGGGCGAGGACGAGGGCGACCGCCCACAGGCCGGTTCCGACGGCCACGATGGTGCGGGTCGGGACGTCGACGGCCTCGGTGGGGGCCGCCTCGCCGAGCGTCGCGCCGATCCGAGCCGCCGCGGCTGCGCGCTCGTCCTCGGGCGCTCCTGCGGGGGTGGTCTCGTCGCTCACCGGGCCAGCCTACGAGGTGGGTGCCGTGGCCTCCTCACGCGTCGTGCCCGCCCCGCTCGCGGCCGCCCGGCCGGCGGCGCGCGGACGGAGGACCGGTGCTGTCGCAGGGGGCGTGCCCGCCGGGTGATGGCCCCGTCATGCGGACGAAACGCGCCCCCGTTAGGGTCCGAGCCATGTCCGATGCGACGGCCACCGACGCCACCACAGCCCGACCGACCGACGAGGGACTCCTCGAACGGTTCTTCCACATCTCCCGCCGCGGCTCCACCCTGGGCCGCGAGGTCCGCGGTGGCGTCGCCACCTTCTTCACGATGGCCTACATCGTCGTCCTCAACCCGCTGATCCTCGGCTTCGTCCAGGACGCCGACGGCCAGTACCTCGGCGGCGGCGACGCGCCGAACCTGGCCGCCATCGCGGCCGCCACGGCACTCGTCGCGGGCGTCCTGACGATCGCGATGGGGCTGTTCGCGAACTACCCGCTGGCCCTCGCGACCGGCCTGGGGCTCAACGCCTTCGTCGCGTTCGCCATCGCGACGAAGATGACGTGGGCCGACGCGATGGGGCTCGTCGTCATCGAGGGCCTGGTCATCCTCGTCCTCGTCCTCACCGGGTTCCGCGAGGCCGTCTTCCACGCCGTGCCGGCGCCGCTGAAGACCGCGATCTCGGTCGGCATCGGCCTGTTCATCGCGCTCATCGGGCTCGTCGACGCCGGGTTCGTGCGGCGCACCGGCGCCGGACCCGTCCCGGTCGAGCTCGGCATCGGCGGCCAGCTCGCCGGGTGGCCGACCCTCGTCTTCGCGCTCGGGCTCGTCCTCATCATCGCCCTGTGGGTGCGCAAGGTGAAGGGCGCCATCATCATCTCGATCCTCGCGATGACGGCCGTCGCGTTCGTCGTCGAGGCCGTGGCGAAGGTCGGCCCGACCGTGACCGGGGTCGACGCCGAGGGCAACAACATCGTCAACCCGCGCGGCTGGAACCTCTCGGTGCCCGAGTGGCCCTCGCAGCTCGACCCGATCTCGTTCGGGACGCTCGGCGAGTTCAACCTCCTCGGCTCGTTCTCGCGGGTCGGCGTCGTCGCCGCGCTGCTCCTCGTCTTCACCCTCCTGCTCGCCGACTTCTTCGACACCATGGGCACGATGACGGCGATCGGCGCCGAGGCCGGCCTCCTCGACGAGGAGGGCAACCCGCCGAACACCCGCCGCATCCTCGTCGTCGACTCGGTGGCGGCGGCCGCCGGCGGCGCCGCGGGCGTCTCGTCGAACACGTCGTACATCGAGTCGGCGTCCGGTGTCGGTGAGGGCGCACGCACCGGCCTGGCGTCGGTCGTCACCGGACTGCTCTTCCTCGTGTCGATCGCGGTGACGCCGCTCGTCCACGTCATCCCCAACGAGGCCGCGGTGCCCGCACTCGTCCTCGTGGGGTTCCTCATGATGCAGCAGGTCAAGGCGATCGCCTGGGACGACCTCGAGATCGCGATCCCGGCCTTCCTCACGATCATCCTCATGCCGTTCACCTACTCGATCTCGGTCGGGATCGGTGCGGGCTTCATCGCCTATGTCGTGATCAAGCTCGTCAAGGGCAAGGCCCGCGAGGTGCACCCGATGATGGCCGTCGTGGCGGCGCTGTTCGTCCTCTACTTCTTCATCGCCCCGCTCACCGAGCTCGTGTCCTGACCTCCCGCCGGCGGCCCCGCTGCCGGCCGACCACCACCGAACCTCCGTCGTGGCGCCCGATATCGGGCGCCCCGGCGGAGGTTCGCTGGCGTTCGGGGAGGTTGACACGTGTGGAATAGTTAGCAGAGGTAATGAGTTCTGCTAACGAACCACCTCCACCGCGTGCCACGAGGAGCGTCGCCATGGCCGACACGACCACCACGAACCGCCCCTCGATGACGCGCAGCCAGAAGGACCGGCTCACGAGCGACCTCCGCACCGCGTGCATGCGCATCTCGCGCCGGGTCCGGTACGAGGCGGGTGCCAACGTCGCGCCGCACCAGTTCTCCGTGCTCGTGCGCCTCGAGGACGGCCCGCGCACGCCCAAGGAGCTCGCCGGGATCGAGAAGGTCAGCGCCCCGAGCATGACCCGCACGGTGAACGGGCTCGTCGAGCTCGGCCTCGTCGCCCGCGCCGACGACCCCACCGACGGTCGCCAGGTCATCCTGTCGCTGACCCCCGAGGGCCGCGCGACCGTCAAGGACACCCGGCGCCGCCGCGACCAGTGGTTCGCCGCGCGCCTCGAGACGCTGACCGACGACGAGCGGGCCCTCCTCGCCGAGGCGACGGCCCTGCTCGAACGGGTGGCTGCCGAGTGAGCCCGACCTTCACCTCGCTCGAGGTCCGCAACTACCGCCTGTGGGCGGCCGGCGCGCTCGTCTCGAACATCGGCACGTGGATGGGACGCGTCGGCCAGGACTGGCTCGTCCTCACCGTGCTGACCGCCGGGTCGGCGACGGCGCTCGGCGTCGTCACGGGCCTGCAGTTCCTGCCCTTCCTCCTCCTCGCCCCCTGGGCGGGGCTCATCGCCGACCGCTTCCCGAAGCGCCGCACCCTCCTCGCGACCCAGTCGATGCTCGCCGTGTCGAGCCTGCTCCTCGGCGTCCTCGCCGTCACCGGGGTGGCGCAGCTGTGGCACGTCTACGTCATCGCGCTCCTCCAGGGCGTGACGACGGCCATCGACAACCCGGCCCGCCAGGCGTTCGTCTCCGAGATGGTCCCCGACGACAAGCTGGCCAACGCGGTCTCGCTGAACTCGGCGTCGTTCAACCTCGGCCGGCTCATCGGACCGGGCGCGGCGGGGCTCGTCATCGCGTGGTGGGGTACCGGGGAGGCCCTGCTCCTCAACACCGTGACGTTCGTCTTCGTCATCGCGGCCCTGCTGCGGCTCAAGGGCTCCGAGCTCCGACCCGCGCCGCTCGCCCGGGGTCGCGGCGGGATCCGCGACGGGTTCCGGTACGTCCGGCGGCGCGGCGACCTCCAGCTCGTCATGCTCCTCGTCTTCGTGCTCGGGACGTTCGGGATGAACTTCCAGATCACGATGGCGCTCATGGCGACCAAGGTCTTCGACAAGGGCGCGGGGGAGTTCGGGCTGCTCGGCTCGGTCATGGCCGTCGGGTCGCTCACCGCGGCGCTGCTGAGTGCCCGGCGCAAGCGCCCGCGCCTGCGGGTGCTCCTGCTGGCCCTCGTGGGCTTCACCGTCGCCGCGGCCCTCGCGGCCTCCGCGCCGACGTTCTGGTGGTTCGCGGTGGCCCTCGTGCCCGTCGGCCTCACCGCACTGACGGCCCTGACCACCGCGAACGCGATGGTCCAGACCCGCGTCGTGCCGGAGATGCGTGGGCGCGTCATGGCGCTCTACATGGCGATCTTCATGGGCGGCACGCCCGCGGGGGCGCCGCTCATCGGATGGATCTCGGAGACCTTCGGGCCGCGCTGGACCATCGGCATCGGGGCGGTCGCCGTGGGCGTCACCCTCGTCGGGGTGTCGGTGTGGCTGGGCCGGTCGCAGAATGTCCGGGTGAGCTACGAGTCGCAGCGCCGGCCCCGGGTCCAGGTCGACGCCCTTCCCCCGGTCGAGCGCGCCACCCACCCCGTGCCGGAGCCGGCCCGATGACGCCGCTCTTCCGGCGCCGGATGACCCTCGGCGTCCTCGGGGTGCTCGTGGGCGTCGCGATCCTCTACGCGCTCACCCGCTGAGGCGCGGTACACCGACGGGCCGAGCGGCGACCCGGCGGTGTCAGCCGAGCCGTTCGACGACGTACTCGACCGACGCGATGAGCCGGCTGACGTCGTCGGGCTCGACGGCGGGGAAGCAGGCGACCCGCAGCTGGTTGCGGCCGAGCTTGCGGTAGGGCTCGACGTCGACGACCCCGTTGGCGCGCAACGTCTTCGCGATGGCGGAGGCGTCGACGGCGTCGTCGAAGTCGATCGTCGCGACGACCTGCGAGCGGTGCGCGGGGTCGGTGACGTACGGCGTCGCGTACTCGCTCGCCTCGGCCCACGCGTACAGGCGGCCGGACGAGTCGGCCGTCCGGGCGGTGGCCCAGTCGAGGCCGCCGTTGCCGTTGAGCCACTGCACCTGGTTCGCGAGCATCGCCAGCGTCGCGACCGCCGGGGTGTTGTAGGTCTGGTTGAGGCGGGAATTGTCGATGGCGGTCGGCAGGCTGAAGAAGTCGGGCACCCAGCGGCCCGACGCCGTGACCTCCTCGACGCGCGCGAGGGCGGCCGGGGAGAACAGGGCCAGCCAGAGCCCGCCGTCCGAGGCGAAGGACTTCTGCGGGGCGAAGTAGTACACGTCGGCCTGCGACACGTCGACCGGGAGGCCGCCCGCACCGGAGGTGGCGTCGACGAGGACGAGCGCGTCGTCATCGGCACCGTCCACCCGCCGCACCGGGGCCATGACCCCGGTGCTCGTCTCGTTGTGCGCCCAGGCGTAGACGTCGACGCCGGCCTCGGCCTCCGGGGTGGGCAGGGTGCCGGGGTCGCTCGCGATGACGGTGGGCTCGCCGAGGAAGGGCGCCTTCCTCGTCACGGAGGCGAACTTGCTCGAGAACTCACCGAAGGTGAGGTGCTGTGCGCGGTCGCGGACCAGCCCGAAGGCGGCGACGTCCCAGAAGGCGGTCGCGCCACCGTTGCCGAGGACGACCTCGTAGCCCTCGGGGAGGGAGAAGAACTCGGCGAGGCCCTCGCGGACCTCCCTGACGAGGTTCTTCACCGGCGCCTGCCGGTGCGAGGTGCCGAGGACGGTGCGGCCGATCGCGGAGAGGGCCTCGACCTGCTCCGGGCGGACCTTGCTCGGGCCGGAGCCGAAGCGCCCGTCGGCGGGCAGCAGGTCGGCGGGGACGGTGATCTGGGCGGGGTCGCTCACGAGGGTCTCCGGAGTCGGTGGCGGTGTCGTGGGGGCGCCTGGCGGCGGCTCCCGGGGGGCCCGGGCGCGGCATCGTCGGCACGCCCGTGGCCGCCACCCATCCTCACCCACCCTGACCGCATGGCGGACGTGAGGTCCACCACGTGGAACCCGGCGGCCGGGGCCGCGCGAGGGGCCGTGGCCGCGGCCGTGGCCCCGCGAGGAGCCGGGGCCGTTAGCGGTTCGGGTCGAACCCCGCGACGTCCTCGATGGGGCGTCCGGCCGGCCCGACGTAGCGAGAGCTCGGCCGGATGAGGCGACCGGTGCGCTTCTGCTCGAGGATGTGCGCCGACCAGCCGGCCGTGCGGGCGCAGGCGAACAGGGGCGTCATCATGTCGCCGGGGACGTCGGCGAAGTCGAGGAGGACGGCCGCCCAGTAGTCGACGTTGGTCTCCATCCGGCGCTCGGGGTGGCGCTCGGCGAGCTCGGCGATGGCCGCCTTCTCCAGCTCGAGGGCGACCTCGTAGCGGGGGGCGCCGAGCCGCCGGCAGGTCTCGCGCAGGACGGCGGCGCGCGGGTCGTAGGCGCGGTACACCCGGTGCCCGAATCCCATGAGCCGCTCCTTGCGGTCGAGGGTCTCGCGCACGTAGCGGCGGGCGTCGCCCATCTGCTCGACGCCCTCGATCATGTGCTGCGCGCGGCTCGGCGCCCCGCCGTGGAGCGGGCCGGACAGCGCGCCGATGGCGCCCGAGAGGCAGGCCGCGACGTCGGCGCCGGTGGAGGCGATGACGCGGGCCGTGAACGTCGAGGCGTTGACCCCGTGCTCGGCCGCGGAGATGAAGTAGGCGTCGATCGCCTCGACGTGCTTGGGGTCGGGCTCGCCGCGCCAGCGGATCATGAACCGCTCGGCGATGGTGCGGCCCTTGTCGACCTCGCTCTGGGGGACCATCGGGGTCGCCTGGCCGTGCGCCGACTGGCCGATGAACGAGATCGCCATGACGGACGCGCGGGCGAGGTTGTCGCGGGCCTCGGTGTCGCCGATGTCGAGGAGCGGCTTGAAGCCCCACACCGGGGCGAGCTGCGCGAGGGCCGACTGGACGTCGACGCGGATGTCGCCGGTGTGGACCGGCAGCGGGAACGGCTCGGCCGGGGGCAGGCCTGGGTCGAGCTCGTTGTCGACGAGCAGGCCCCACACCTGGCCGAAGGAGACCCGGCCGACGAGGTCGTTGATGTCGACGCCCCGGTAGCGCAGCGCGCCGCCCTCCTTGTCGGGCTCGGCGATCTCGGACTCGAAGGCGATGACGCCCTCGAGGCCGGGTCGGAAGTCGGGGTCGTCGACCGTGGTCGTGGTCGCTGCCGTGCTCGTCATGGGGTCTCCGCTCGTTGCTCGGCGCCGGTGTCGGGCGCGCCCATTGTGCACGCAGACGTCATTCGTTCCCACCGTTCGTCCCGGTGACCGGCGTCCCACCGGCGGTGCGCGTGTCGCGAACACGCATGTCAGGGGTGCCGGCGTCTCGGACCTCGAACAGCTCGGTGGCCTCGAGGAGCTTGCTGAGCCGCGCGTAGCCGTAGTTGCGCGAGTCGAAGCTCGACTGGTTCGAGATGCGCTGGCCGACCGTGCCGATGCGGGCCCAGCCACTGTCGTCGGCGGCGCTCTCGACGGCCCGGCGCAGGAGGGCGACGAGCTTGGCGTCGCCGCGCAGCTGGGCCCGCGTGGCCCGGCCCGGGGCGGACGGCGGGGACGCGGGCGCGGACGCCGCGGCGGGTGCGGTGGTCCTGGCCGCGGAGGCCTTCCTCGTCGACGCCTTCTTCGCGGTGGCCTTGGCCGTGCGCGAGGCCGGGGCGGTGGTGGGCGCCGGCTCGGGGTCCTCGCCCGGGTCCGCCTGGCCCGACGGTGAGGTGAGGCGGTCGAGGACGAGGAAGCGCGTGCACGCGCTCTGGAACGGCGCGGGCGTCTTCGCGTCACCGAACCCGTAGACCGCCACCCCGTGCTCGCGCAGGTGCATGACGAGCGGGGTGAAGTCGGCGTCGGAGGACACGAGCGCGAAGGCCTCGGGGCGCTGCGTGTGGAGGATCTCGACGGCGTCGACCGCGAGGGCGATGTCGCTGGCGTTCTTCCCCTTCGAGGGGTCGAACTGCTGCACCGGGCGAATCGCGTTGTCGTGCAGCACCTCCTGCCACGACTTCAGGCCCGACTTCGTCCAGTTCCCGTAGGCCCGACGGATGCTCGTCTCGCCGAAGGCCGACAGCTCGCTGAGGATGACGTCGATGCGTGCCGCCCGGGCGTTGTCGGCGTCGATGAGCAGCGCGATCCGCGCAGGGGTGTCCATGGTCGGGACCCTACGCCGACGGCGGCGCCCAACCGTCGCCCCTCCCGCCACCCCCGTCGTCGCGACCTACCGCCTGGTACGCGTCGTGATCACAGCACTGACCAGGCGGTAGGTCGCGCTGGAGGGCGGGCGGGGGTGGGGCGTCGGGCATGATCGCCGGGTGCTGCGCTCCCACCTCCCGGACCTCACGCCGCTGCGGGAGAGCGCCGAGTACCGCCGCCTCTTCACCGGGTTCACCCTGTCCAACATCGGCTCGCAGCTGGCCGTCGTCACGATCGGCCTCCAGGTCTACGACCTCACCCGCTCCACGGCTGCGGTCGGTCTCGTCGGGCTGTTCGCCCTCGTGCCGCTCGTCGTCATGGGGCTCTACGGCGGCTCGCTCTCGGACCACCACGACCGGCGCCGCGTCGCCCTCGGCGCCAACCTCGTCGCGTGGGGCACCTCGATCGCCTGCGCCCTCCAGGCCTGGGCCGGCAACACCGAGGTGTGGCTGCTCTACGTGCTCGTGGCGGTGTGGAACGGGGCGTTCGGGGTCAGCTCGCCGGCGCGCACGAGCATCTACCCCCGGATCCTGCCGCGCGCGCAGCTGCCGGCCGCCAACGCCCTGGGCGTCCTCGCGATGTCGACGGCGATGATGGCCGGTCCGCTGCTCGCGGGCGTCCTCGTCGACCAGGGCGGGTTCCGGGCCGCCTACACCGTCGACGTCGCGGTGACGATGGCCGCCCTGTGGGGGCTGGCGCGGCTGCGTCCGCTTCCGCCCGAGCCCCACGGGGAGGGCGGGGCCGGTCGGGCCGGGTTCGGCTCCGTCGTCGACGGGTTCCGCTTCCTGGGCACCGCCCCGAACGTGCGGATGACGTTCGTCGCCGACATCGCGGCCATGCTGCTCGCACAGCCGCGCGTCATCTTCCCGGCCGCCGGGGCGGTCATCCTCGGGGGCGGGGCGAGCACCGTCGGGGCGCTCTACGCGGCCGCTGCGGCGGGGGCCGTGCTCGCGACCCTGCTGTCCGGCCGGCTCGGGGCGGTCCGCCGGCAGGGCCTGGCCATCCTCGTGAGCATCGTCGGGTGGGGCCTCGGCATCGTGGGCCTCGGTGCCGCGCTGCTCGGCGCGGGAGGGTGGCTGACCCGGGAGCAGGCGTTCTGGGGTGCACTCGCCGCGATGGCGTTCGCCGGCGGGTCGGACGCGGTGAGCGCGGTGTTCCGGACGACGATCCTGCAGACCGCGGCCCCGGACCGGATGCGCGGGCGGCTCCAGGGGGTGTTCATCGTCGTCGTCGCGGGTGGCCCCCGGGTCGGCGAGCTCGTCGGCGGTGCGGTCGCCGAGCGGATCGGCGAGGGCTGGATGGCCGTGTGGGGCGGGCTCGCGTGCGTCCTCGCCGTCCTGCTCCTCGGGCTGAGGCACCGCGGGTTCGTCCGCTACGACGCCCGGCACCCGACCCCCTGACCCGGCCTACGATCGGGCCATGGGCGAGGCGCGGGTCGACTACGACGGTGAGGGCATCTGCGAGGACGGGCTGCTCCCCACCCCGCTCGCCCAGGCGCGGGCCTGGCTCGACGCGGCGGTCGAGCGCGCGGCGTCCTCCGGCGACGTCCCCGAACCCACGGCGGTGTCGGTGGCGACGGTCGACGCCGGCGGGCTGCCCAACGTGCGCACCGTCCTCCTGCGGGTGCTCGACGAGCGGGGCGTCGGCTTCTACACCGGGCTGACGTCGACGAAGGGGCGCGAGCTCGCAGCGCACCCCGCGGCGGCGGTGTCGCTGACGTGGCCCTCCATGTACCGGGCGGTGCGGTTCCGCGGGCCGGTGTCCGAGCTCGGCCGAGAGGAGGTCGCGGCCTACTTCCGCTCGCGGCCCTGGGGGTCGCGGATCTCGGCGTGGACCTCGCGCCAGTCCGAGCCGGTGGGGTCGCGGGCCGAGCTCGAGGCCGAGTACGAGCGGCTCGCGGCGCGCTGGCCCGACACCGGCTCGGCCGACGACGTCCCGGTGCCCGACGCGTGGGGCGGCTACCTCGTCACGCCCGACGAGGTCGAGTTCTGGGGAGGTCGGCGCAACCGGCTCCACGACCGGCTCGTGTTCACCCGGGTCGGGCCCGGGGGGATGGACGAGGCCTCGGCCTGGGCGGTCTCGCGTCGCCAGCCCTGAGGACGCCCGCTCCGCTCAGGTGCGGTGGACCTTGTGGGCGGCCGCCTGCGCCCGCGGCTTGACGACGAGGAGGTCGACGTTGACGTGGGCCGGACGCGTGGCCATCCAGACGATGGCGTCGGCCACGTCCTCGGCGACCAGGGGCCCCGGGACGCCCTCGTAGACCCGGTCGGCGCGCTCGCGGTCGCCGTCGAAGCGGGTCAGGGAGAACTCGTCGGTGCGGACCATCCCCGGCGCCACGAGGGTGACGCGGACCGGCTGGTCGAACAGCTCGAGGCGCAGCGTCTCGGTCATGACGTGCACCCCGTGCTTGGCGGCCGTGTAGCCCGCGCCGCCCTCGTAGGCGGTGAAGCCCGCGACCGAGCCGACGTTGACGACGACGCCCTCGCCGTCGGCCGCGACCAGCGCGGGGAGCACGGCCTTGGTGACCCGCAGCGTGCCGAGCACGTTGCTGTCGTACATCCGCTGCCACAGGTCGACGTCGGCCTCGGCGACCGGCTCGAGGCCGAGGGCGCCGCCGGCGTTGTTGACGAGGACGTGGACGCGCGGCCCGGCCGCAGCCGCGAGGCGGGCGACGTCGGCGTCGGACGTGACGTCGCAGGCGACGGCGACTCCGTCGACCTCGTCGGCGAGCGCCTGTACCCGGTCTGCCCGACGGGCCGCGCAGACGACCCGGAAGCCGTGGTCGGCGAGGAGGCGTGCCGTGGCCGCACCGATGCCGCTGCTCGCGCCGGTGACGACGGCGGTGCGGCGCTCGTCGCGGACGCCCTCGAGCCACGGCCCGCCGGTCGCGACGAGGTGTGCGGAGGCGGCGCCGGTGGGCGTGAGGTCGTCGGTGGGCGGGACGGCGTCGGTCATGCGGTCTCCCTCGTCTCCCGGGGCCGGACGGTGGCGGGGTCGACGGCGACCCACGTCGCCTCGGCCCGCGCCAGCACCGTGCCCGATGGCGACAGGAGGACGCTGCCCGAGTGGTGGCGCCGCCCCTGCGACCCACGCTGCCACGCGAGGACGACGTGGGGCTCACCCGTCTCGGGGAGCGCGTGGAGACGGGCCGTCATCGTGCCGAGGACCATCGGCCGCCCGGCGATGCCCGCCGACCAGCCGCCCGGACAGTCGAGGGCGGCCCAGACGAGGGGCACCTCGGGGTCCTCCCCCGGGGTCCACGTCGTGGCGTACCGGCCGGACCCGTCGGCGAGGGGCCCCGGGCGCAGGCACAGGCCGTCCCCGGGGGTACGGGCGGTGCCGCAGGAGAAGCACGTGGGGAACGGGTGGTCCGCGAGGCCCTCGTACCGGTCCTCGGCCGCCCGGGCCTCCTCGAGGGTGGGGGCGGGCGGGAGCGGCTCGGTGAGGTCTGCGGCGGGGGTGGCCGTGGCGACGAGGTGGCCGCGGTCGAGGAGGCGGACGGTGACCACGGGCCCGCCCTCGCCCGGGGTGATCTCGGTGTCGAGGACCATCGGTCGGTCGAGCGGCGGGGGTGCGGACAGGCGCACCGTGACGGCCGGGCGGTCGGCGGTCGTGGGGACGGTGCGCGCGACGGCGCCGCTCACCCAGCCGCCGTTGCCGGACTCCGGGGGGCCGCAGTACCGGCTGGGGATCGTCAGCTCCATCCGGCCAACCTACCGACGGCGACCGACGCGGCGGTCTCGTCCTCCACAGGGGACGGACGGGATATCTTGACGTCAAGATAAAGCACGGCACCGAGAGGGAGGGGCGATGGCGCAGGACTTCTCGCTGCGGCGGATCGCCGTCCCGGCGTTCGGGCCCTCCGCGATCTGGGCGGTCGGTGCGGGCGCGGTCCTGCCGGTCGTCGCCCTCAGCGCCCGCGACCTCGGCGCCTCCGTCGGGCTCGCCGCCCTCTTCGTCGGCCTCTCGACCCTCTCGGAGTTCGTCTCGGCCGTCCCGGCCGGCGTCCTCGTCGAACGGCTGGGGGAGCGGCGCGCCCTCGTCCTCGCCGGCGCCGCCGACGCCGCCGCCTGCCTCGTCGCCCTGGTCGCCCCGAATCTCTGGGTCCTCGGCCTGGCGGTCGTCCTCACCGGACCGAGCGGCGCCGTGTTCCTCCTGGCGCGGCAGTCCTACCTCACCGCCGCCGCGCCCGTGCACCTGCGCGCCCGCGCGATGTCGACCCTCGGCGGGGTCACCCGGGCCGGCATGTTCCTCGGCCCGCTCGTCGGGGCGCCCGTCATCGCGTACGGGGGACCGCAGGCGGCCTTCGGCGTGGCCGTCGTCGCCGGCGCCCTCGCGGCGGCCCTCGCCGGGCGGGCCCGCGACCTCGGCCCGGCCGGCCACCCGACCGACGTCCCACCGGAGCGCCTGCGGGTCACCGAGGTCGCGCGCCGCCACCGCAGGGTCCTGCTGACCGTCGGCCTGGGCGTGCTCGGGCTGGGGCTCGCGCGGTCGGCCCGCGTCGTCGTCGTGCCCCTCTGGGCGGAGCACATCGGGCTGTCGCCGGCCCAGACCTCCCTCGTCTTCGCGGCCGCCGCCCTCGTCGAGGTCGTCCTCTTCTGGCCGGCCGGCACCGTCATGGACCGGCACGGGCGGGTGTGGGTCGCGGTCCCCGTCGCGGTGACGATCGGGCTCGCCCTCGTCCTCCTCCCACTGACGACGACGGTCGTCGGGGTGGCGGCCCTCACCCTGCTCATGGGGGTGGGCAACGGGCTGGGGTCGGGGATCGTCATGACCCTCGGCGCCGACGCAGCGCCTGCCGTCGGGCGCGCGCCGTTCCTCGGGCTGTGGCGGCTCGTGTCGCTCGTCGGGCACAACGGCGCCAGCCTCGTCGTCGGCGCGGTGGCGGCGCTGACGACGATCGGGGCGGCGAGCGTCTCGGTGGGCGTGCTCGCGCTCGCGGGCGGGGCGTGGCTGTGGCGCTGGCTCCCCGAGTACGACCCCCGCCGCCGGACCCCTCCGCCCGGTCCTGCCGGACCGTCAGCGCCCGGTGTCGCCGGGCCCCCGTAGGCTGACCGCTGTGACGGACCTCATCGACACCACGGAGATGTACCTCCGCACCATCTTCGAGCTCGAGGAGGAGGGCATCACGCCCCTGCGCGCCCGCATCGCCGAGCGCCTCGGCCACTCCGGCCCCACCGTCTCGCAGACGATCGGCCGCATGGAGCGCGACGGCCTCGTCCACGTCGCCGGCGACCGGCACCTCGAGCTCTCCGACGAAGGCCGCCTCCTCGCGACGCGGGTCATGCGCAAGCACCGCATCGCCGAGCGGCTGCTCGTCGACGTCATCGGGCTCGAGTGGGAGTACGTCCACGACGAGGCGTGCCGCTGGGAGCACGTCATGTCCGAGCGGGTCGAGCGCAAGATCCTCGCGATCCTCCCGGACCACGCCCTCTCCCCGTACGGCAACCCCATCCCCGGGCTCGAGGAGCTCGGCGACCTCGGCGAGCGCATCGACTTCCGCCAGGGGCTGAACACCCTCGACGAGGTCGCGGGCGAGGAGGCCGTCACCGTCGTCGTGCGCCGCATCGGCGAGCCGGTCCAGGTCGACTCCGAGGCCCTCGCCCTGCTCACCGCCGCCGGGCTGCTGCCCGGCCAGCCGGCCCGCGTGCGGCGCGACGGCGCGCGCGTCGTCGCGTTCCGCGACGGCGCCGAGGAGTCCTCGGGCGTCTCGCTGCCGGGCGAGGTCGCCTCGCACGTGTTCGTCCAGGCGACCTGAGTCACACCCTCGACGAGCCTGAGAGCGACCTCAGCGCGGATGGATCGGCGCATCGTCGCAGGTCAGATGGGGTTCGGCGGGTGGCCGGCCGTTGTCGGACCGTTCACCCGTCAACGACTCGCCGTTACCGGAATGTGACGTAGGGCCCCCCGGTGGCCTACGGTGGGTCGCGATCAGTACCCGCCCCGGAAGGCAAGTCCCCCGTGTCACGTCATCGTGCCCCCGGTCGGCGCCGCGCCCATGGTGCAGTTCGTCGTCTCCCGGACGGTTTCCCGCGCCTCAGTGCGTCGTGGGCCGTCAAGTCCGTCGCCAGCATCGGCGTCGTCGGCGGTGCCGCCGCCGCCCTGGCCCTCCCCGTGGGGGCCGAGCCCGGCGCCGCGGCGCTGAGCCTGCCCACCGCCACGACGAGTGCCGTCGAGGGCCGCGCCGCCGATGTCGCGTCGCGCTCCGCCGCCCGCTCGGCGCCCGAGCCGGCCGTCTCCGCCCCCGCGGAGGCCGCGCCCGCCGCCCCCGAGACCGTCGGTGTCACCGGCCTGAAGGCCGTCGCCAAGCCCACGCCGAAGCCGCAGGCCCGCTCGACCGCGTCGAAGAGCCCCTCCGGCGGCGGCGACACGTCGTACGTCAAGGTGTCGGGCATCGCCGCGAAGTGCTCGGGCATCGGCCTGACGACGACCGCCAAGGTCCTCTGCACGGCCGTCGAGAACAAGTACGGCATTCCCTCGATCGGCGGCTACCGCCCGAACGCCGGGGAGCACAGCACCGGCCAGGCCATCGACTTCATGATCGGCAGCAGCTCCGAGGGCGACGCCGTCGCCGCGTTCGTGCAGGCCAACTACTCGCGCTACAACGTCAAGTACATCATCTGGCAGCAGCGCTACTGGGCGCCCGGCGAGGGCTGGAGCATGATGGAGGACCGCGGCTCGCCCACGGCGAACCACATGGACCACGTCCACGTCACGGTCAACTGACCGCGCGCAGCACGACCACGAACGGGCCCGTCACCGCACCGGTGACGGGCCCGTCGTCGACTCAGGGGAGCCGGTCGGCCAGCTCGGCGTCGAACGCGTGGAGCAGGTCCTCGGAGAACAGGACGAACCGCACGAGGTCCAGGCCCGGGGCGGCCGCGGTGTCAGCGCGCACCGCGGCGACGGCCACCGCGGCCACCTCGGTGCCGATCCACCCGTAGACACCGGCGCTCACCGCGGGGAAGGCCACCGACCGCGCCCCGACCGCCCGCGCGACCGCGAGGCTGCGGGTGAAGCAGGAGGCGAGGAGAGCGGGCTCGGTCTGCCCGCGGTGCCGGTTCGGCCCGACCGTGTGGATGACGAAGCGCGCCCGCAGCGCGCCCGCACCCGTCGCCACGGCCTCGCCGACGGGGAGCCCGCCCGGGAGGGTCGTCCGGCGCAGCTCGCGGCACTCCTCGAGCAGGGCGGGTCCCGCGGCGGCGTGGATGGCCCCGTCGACGCCCCCGCCGCCGAGCAGCGAGGAGTTCGCCGCGTTGACGACGGCGTCGACCTCCTGCGTCGTGATGTCGCCGCGCACCGCCTCGATGACCGTCGTCCCCGTCATCCCCGCAGCCTAGGCCCGGCTGACGAGGTCCCACCGGTCCCACGGATCCCACCCGGTCCCACCCGTTCGGGTCACGCGCGGACGGTTCGCAACCCATACTGGTGAGCGCGCAGGGGAGTCCGTGGTCCCGAGTCCGAGAGGCGAGAGAACACCCGTGACCGGGAGAACGGTGACGTTCGCGGCGGCCTACGCGCTCGCCATCTACGTAGGGCGGCTCACCGTGCTGCCCGAGACCGGGCTGGCCCTGTTCTGGCCGGCGGCCGGTGTCGGCGCCACGTGGGCCCTGTTCGCCATGCGCCGCGCCGAGGTGGGCCTCGTCGCCGTCCTCGTGTGGGTCGAGGCGACCATCGGCCTCGCGCTCACCGGCATCGAGTGGTCCCCGGCGCTCGTCATCGGGGTCGCCAACGTCGTCGCGGCGGTCGGGACCCGGCTCGTGTGCGCGTGGCTCTGCGCGTCCTCGCCCACCGGCAACCTCGCGTGGGACGGCGGCGGGACCCCGCCGCCGCTGCGCCGCCTCGGCGACGTCGTCCGCTTCCTCGCCGCGACGATGTGCGCCATCGTCGTCAGCGCCGGCCTCGGCATGCTCGGCCTCGTGGTCGGCGGCACGGCGGTGACCGGGCAGACCGCGCTCGGGTGGGCGCTGCGCAACCTCGCGGCCGTCGTCGTCATCGCCGGCACCGGTCTGGCGCTGCGCGGCGCGCGCGACATGGTGACCCGGCGCCCCCTCCTGGAGTTCGCCGTCGTCCTCCTCGTCACCCTGGGCGTCCTCTGGCTCGTCTTCGGGCCGGGCCGCGCCGCGTCGCTGTCCTTCCTCCCGCTCGCCGTCCTCGTCTGGGGCGGGCTGCGGCTCCCGGTGCCGCTCGCCGCGCTCCAGGGCGCCGGCACCGCGGTGGTGACGCTCGTCCTCGTGCTCGCCACCCCCGGCGGGCCGTTCGGCGACGTCGGCGACATCGCGGGGCAGGCCCTGACGCTCCAGGCGTTCATGATGCTCGCGACCGTGCTGACGCTCGTGCTCTCGACGACGCAGTGGGAGCGGGACCGCCTCGTCTCGGACGTCGCCGCCGCCGGGCGTCGGGCCCGCCGGCAGGCCGAGGACCTGCGCGTCATCACCGAGACCATCCCCGACGCGCTCATCGTCATGGACCACGACGGCTCGGTCCTGCTCCACAACCACGCCGCCCGCCGCTGGCTCGCGGTGACCGAGCACGGTCCGGACGGACAGCTCGACGCCGAGGCCGTCCCGCCGCGGCGCCGACTCGACGGCGCCCTCCTCGCCGAGGACGAGCGGCCCTCGCGCCGTGCCCTCGACGGCGAGAACGTCCGCGGCCTCGTCCTCGAGGCCGAGGACCTCGAGAGCGGCCAGCTGCGCCTCGTGTCCGTCGACGCCTCGCCCCTGCTCGACAGCGCCTCCGACGTCCCCGACCGGGCCCTGCTCGTCCTGCGCGACGTCACCGACGAGCACCGCCGCCTCGACGACGTCGAGGCCGCCCACGCCCGCACCGAGCGCCTCATCGCCGACGCGCCGCACGGGGTCGCCGTCCTCGACATGCGCGGTGTCGTCCTCCAGGTCAACGACTCGCTCGCCGCGATCACCGGCCGTCCGGTGGACGACCTCGTCGGCTGCAGCTTCGACGACCTCGCCCCGGAGAACCGGGAGGAGGTCGCCCTCCACCTCCAGCGCGCCGTCTCGACGCCGGGCTCACGGGTCATGGGGGAGTGGACGATCCCGGGGCCCGGGCGCGACGACGTCCACGTCTCCCTGACCAGCCGCGTCATCTCCTCCCAGGACGGCAGCGAGGAGGTCATCCTCGTCAACGTCGTCGACCTGTCCGAGCGGCGCCGGTACGAGCAGCGGCTCGCCCACCTCGCCGACCACGACGTCCTCACCGGCCTCCCCAACCGGCGCCGCTTCGACGAGGCGCTCGAGGAGCACCTGGCCCGGTGTGCCCGGGTCGGGCCCCACGGTGCGCTGCTCCTGCTCGACCTCGACCACTTCAAGGAGGTCAACGACACCCGCGGCCACGACGCCGGCGACGAGCTCATCGTGTCGACGGCCACGGTGCTGCGCGGGTCGCTGCGCGAGACCGACCTCGTCGCACGCCTCGGCGGTGACGAGTTCGCCGTCCTCCTGCGGGAGGCGGACCGGGAGGCTGCCGAGCAGGTTGCCGCCGCCGTCGTCGAGCGGATCCGGGCCAACAGCCGCACCCTGGAGGGCGTCAACCGCCGCGTCACCGCCAGCGTCGGCGTCGTGACCTTCGCGGGGGCCGCCGAGCGGGCCGAGGACGTCCTCGCCCTCGCCGACATGCTCATGTACGACGCGAAGGAGGCCGGCCGCGACGGGTTCGCGAGCCTGGACGACAGCACGTCGAACCTGCCGCGATCCGGGGCCCGGATGCAGTGGAAGGCCCGGATCGAGGCGGCCCTGGAGAACGACCTCTTCGAGCTGTACCTCCAACCCCTGCTCCACCTCGACAGCGGCAGGGTCACCGGGGCCGAGGCGCTGCTGCGGCTCGTCGACCGCGACGACCCGGTCGCGCCCGGCGCCTTCATCAGCGTCGCCGAGCGCACCGGCCTCGCACCGGCCATCGACGAGTGGGTGGCCCGTCACGCCGTCGAGATGCTCGGACGCCTGCTGCGCATCGACCCCGAGCTGCACCTCGGCATCAACCTGTCGGCGCACTCGATCGGCGACGCGACGGTCGCCCGCACCATCGAGGACGCCCTGCGCGCCCACGACGTCAACCCGCGCCGCCTCGTCGTCGAGGTCACCGAGACCGCCGCCGTCTCCGACGTCGCCGCCGCACGGCGGTTCGCCGAGCCGCTGCGGGCCCTCGGCGTCGAGTTCGCCCTCGACGACTTCGGCGCGGGGTACGGGTCGTTCTACTACCTCAAGCACCTCAGCTTCGACTCGATCAAGATCGACGGCGAGTTCGTCAAGGGCGCGCACGACTCCGCGGTCGACCGCGCCATCCTGCGCTCCGTCATCGGCATCGCCCGCGCGCTCGGGAAGCGCACCGTCGCCGAGTTCGTCATGGACGAGGGCGCGCTGAGCGTCGTGCGCGAGCTGGGGGTGGACTTCGCCCAGGGCTTCCTCATCGGCGAACCCGTGCCGTTCGAGCGGTTCGTCTCGACCCACCTCGTCGGCGACCGCGGCCTCTGGCTCGGTCTGCCTCAGGTCGAGGACGACGGCCGGCCCCGCCCGGCCCTCACGGGCAGCTGACCCCGGCGGTGGGGCGCCGGCCCGGCCGTCAGGGCGACGGCGAGGGTGAGGGCGACGCGGACGGCGACGTGGTCGGCGACGCGCTGGGCGAGGGCTTCACGGGCTTCGACGGCTTCGGCGACGGCGTGCCGGGCGGCGTGGTCCTGGGCCCCGGGGTCCTGCCGTCCTCGTGGTCCTTGTCGTTCTTGTCGTCCTTGTCGTCCTTGCGGCCCTTGTCGTGCTTCGCGTCCATGTCGTCCTTCTCCTGACCTCGCCCCTGGCCCTGGCCGGGGTGCGGGACGGCGGCGCAGTACGCCTCGATGCGGCCCGACCCGCCCGCCGCCTCCGCGAGGTTGCGCATGGGCGGGGTGTCGAGGGCGGCGGCGTCGCCCCCCTCGCGGTGGTTCGCCCACGCGCGGCACAGGCCGTGGGCCGCGGGTCCGGTCGCGTCCGGTCCCGTTCGCTGACCGACCGTCGTCGGCGTGCCGGAGGGCGTCGCGGCGGGGGTGACCGACGACGGTGCGGTTCCGGTGGGCGACAGGCCGAGGGCGAGGACGACGGCGGTCGCGGCGAGGCCGGCGGCGACCCCGGCGGCCGCGGCGGCCGCCCTCGTCGTGAGGAGTCCGGTGAGCACCGATGGCCTCCTGGCGCCGTGGCCGACGGTCTGTCGCCCGCCGACGGTGCGGCGGTAGGCGGCGAGCGGCCGCTCCAGGCCGTCGAGCTCGTGCGAGCTCGGGTCGGCCGTGAGCGCCGCGACCAGCTCGTCGAGGACGGGGTCGTCCTCGACGGGCGCGGCGTCGAAGCCGGCGGCACCGTCCTCTCGAGTCCGCCGCCGAAGACCGGGCCATCGCGCAGCTGTCACGTCAGGGAAGCGTCGCCGCGTCGCGATCCGTTACACCCCGCTGCCCGAGCAGCGCGCGCAGCCGGAGCAGGCCCCGGTGGTGGGCGACCCGGACCGCACCGGGTGTGCGGCCGACGACCCGCGCCACGTCCTCGACCGGGAGGCCCGCCACGACGCGCAGGACGACGACCTCGGCCTGGAGCGGGCTGAGCCGGGCGACGAGGTCGAGGGCCGCGCCGGTGTCCAGGCGCCGCTGCACCACCTCGGCCGGGTCGGGGGGCGCACTCGTGGCGACCTGACGACGCCACGAGTCCTCGCGCGCCGCGGAGCGGGTCCGGCGGCGCCCGGAGTCGACGGCGCGGCGCCGAGCCATCGTGAACACCCAAGCGCGCCACGCCGTCTCGTCGCCGTTGAAGCGACGCAGACCCTCGACCACGGTGACCCAGGTGTCCCCCGCCACGTCGTCCGACGGTTCGCCGCCGAGCCGGAGGTAGCGCAGCAGTGCCGGGTTGAGGTCTCGCCACAGCGCGGCGAAGGCGCGCTCGTCGCCGCCCTTCGCGCGCTCGAGCACGGTGGCGAACTCGTCGCCGATCACAGGCCGAGTATGCGAGGGCGGAGGGCCCCCTGTCCCGGGGTCGTCGCACTTCGGCGGCCACAGGTGCATCCGCGCAGCCGTCCGGAGCGGAAAGCAGGTCGGGTGGTCGCCTCCGGGGCGGCCGCACGAGAGAGAGGAACCCGCATGGCTTGCCGCATCCTCGTCCTGCGTCCCTTCGGCCCCTGAAGGATGGCGTCGGGCTCGCCTAGGGTGGAGGGCGTGACCACCGAGGACCTCGAGGTCGACCTCGCCGACCTCGCGGCGAGGCTGCGCGACGGCGAACCGGACGCCCTCGCAGAGGCCTACGACCGGTGGGCCCCGCTCGTCCACACCCTCGCCCTGCGTTCGCTCGGCAGCCACCACGACGCCGAGGACGTGACGCAGCAGGTGTTCGTCTCGGCCTGGCGCAGCCGGTCCACCCTGCGCCCGGACCGCGGGTCGGTCCCCGGGTGGCTGGTGGGCATCGCCCGGCACCGCATCGCCGACACGTGGGCGCAGCGGGCGCGGGCGGCCCGGGACGCCGGGGCGCTCGCTGCGCACGCCGTCGTCCAGGACCACCCGCCCCCCGACGAGCGGCTGGCGGTCCGGTTGCTCCTCGCCGACGAGCTCGAGCGGCTGGGGGACCCGCGGGCCACGGTCATCCGGATGGCCTTCGTCGACGAACTCACCCACGAGGAGATCGCGGCCAGGCTCGGCCTGCCGCTCGGAACCGTCAAGAGCCACGTGCGACGCGGCCTGGTGCAGATGAGGACGCGAATGGAGGAGGTGCACGGTGAGCCATCCTGATGCCGACCTGCTCGCCGGCCTGGCGCTCGGCGAGCCGGTGGCCGACGAGGTGCGCGCGCACGTCGCCGGGTGCCTGCCGTGCCGTGCCGAGGTCGAGGCCCTGGCCGAGGCCGCAGGGTTGCTGCGCACCCCGGTCCCGGAACTCGTCGCACCGCCGCCGGACCTGCGCGGGCGCGTGCTCACCGCGGCGCTCGCCGAGCCGCTGCCCGAGGTGGCGGCGCCACTGCCGGCGTTCGGGAGAAGGCCGTCGAGCAAGCGATCCGGCTCTGCCCGGGGGCGGTTCGGGGCCGGCTGGCTCGTGGCCGCGGCGGCAGCGGGCGTTCTCGTCGGGGGCCTCGGGGTGACCGCCCTGGACCGGGAGCCACCGGCCTCGGATCCGGTCGTGCTGGCGCGGGCCGACCTCGCGACCCTCGACAGCGGGACCACCGCGGGCTCGGCCGACCTCGTCCGGAAGGGCTCGAGCACCGACCTCGCAGTCCACGCCGAGGCGCTCGGCGCGGGCGACGGGTACCTCGAGGTGTGGCTCATCAACCGCGACCTCGCGCGCATGGTGTCGATCGGGGTCCTCGAGCCGGGCCGGTCCGAGCAGTCCTTCGCGGTGCCGGCCGAGCTCGTCGAGCAGGGCTACGTCATCGTCGACATCTCGCGCGAGCCGTTCGACGACGACGCACGGCACTCCGGCGACAGCCTGGCCCGCGGGACGCTCCCGGTCTGACCGGCGGGTCCCGCGGGCCAGGTCACGGATCGGCAACGGGTGCATCCGCGGACCGGGGACCGGCGGAACACGGGGTGTCAGTCGAACCCCCCGAAAGGACCAGTCCCATGCGTCGTACCGTCCCCGCCGTGGCCGCCCTCTCGCTGGCGCTGACCCTCGCCGCGTGCGGCGGTGGCTCCACGGACACCGAGAGCCCCGCCGCCTCGACCAGCTCGGCCCCGCCCACGACCGCCTCGCCGTCGCCGTCGGAGACCGCGACGGCCCAGGACATCGTCGACACCGCCGTCGGTGCCGGGAGCTTCACGACGCTCGCGGCGGCCCTCGAGGCGGCCGAGCTCGTCGAGACCCTCAAGGGCGCCGGGCCGTTCACGGTCTTCGCCCCCACCGACGACGCCTTCGCGGCGCTGCCCGAGGGGACCGTCGACACCCTGCTCAAGGACCCGAAGGGCGACCTCACCGCGATCCTCACCTACCACGTGGTTCCGGGGAAGGTCCTGGCCGCCGACGTCGTGGGCCTCGACGGGCAGAAGGTCAAGACCGTGCAGGGTGCCGAGCTGACGGTCGGGGTCGAGGGCGACAAGGTCACCCTCACCGACGCCGCGGGCGGCACGGTGAACGTCACCCAGACCGATGTCGAGGCGAGCAACGGCGTCATCCACGTCATCGACGGGGTGCTCATGCCGACGTGACCGACGGTCCCCGACGGGGGGCGACGCACCCTGAGGCGTCGCCCCCGCCGGCCGGCCTCAGGGGGCGCCGCTCGGCAGCAGGGAGGGCGCGACGTCGAGGGCGCGCGGCAGCCGGATCTCCAGGTACTCGTTGACGTCCGGCTCGGTGGCCGACCTCCCGCCCGCCGCCGGGAAGTTGTTGTCGTTCATCACGGCGATCGTCCGCCGGTCGACGACCTCGACGTCCTCGATCGTCACGTACGGGAAGGTGAAGGGGTCCCCGAAGCCGCCGAGGTGCTGGGGGTTCGGGAGCGCCATGAGGTCGACGAGCAGCTCCTTGTGGACCACGCCCTCGGCGTCGACGCGGTCGAGGTCGACGAGGTAGACGCGCTTCGTGCGGGCCGCGGCGCCCTGGTTGTTGTCCCGCTCGATGACGAGGCCCTGGTGGTCGTTGACGAGGGCGAAGTCGCCGATGGCGTTGGCGGCGTCCTCCATCCGGTAGTGGACCCACGTCGGCGCGAAGGTGGCAACGCCGCTCGTCCGGACGGTGTAGATGCGCAGGTCGCGGTCCCGGCCGGCGGCGCGGTCCTCGGCGACGGTGCCCTCGAGCATCGGGTGGAGGGTGCCCAGGTCCGGGGCGACCGCCATCCCCTCGAACCCCTTGGAGCCGGCGAGGTTCGGTGTGGCTGAACCGAGCTCGGGATTCGAGGGGGAGCGAACCCCGGGCGTCGGTACGGGGGCCTCGAGGAGGCGGCCGGTGGCGTCGGTGTGCAGCAGGTAGGGGCCGAACTCGTCGCCGAACCAGTAGGTGCCGTCCGCGGCGAGCTGCATCGACTCGATGTCGAAGTCCCAGCCGGTGAGGAGGCGGTCCGGCGTCGGGCAGGAGTAGCCGGCCGGGAGGGAGGTCGCCGACGCGCAGGCGCCGTCGCGCCAGATCGGCCAGGGGACCCTGCGGTCGGGGTCGGAGAGGCGCAGCGGTGTGCCGAGGTAGGCGGTGGCCTCGGTGCGCCCGGCGCGGGGGTCGGCCGCAGTCGGGAGGTCGGCGGCGTTCGGGCGGATGCGGTGGACCGCGAGGAGGAAGTCGGCGCTGTTCGCCTTCGCCCCGAACCCGTTGTCGCTCATGACGAGGAAGGAGCCGTCGGCGAGCCGGTGGGTCGCCGAGAAGCCCTGGACCGGCTGGCCCGGGTACGGGGCCGGGATCGCCGCGTTTCCGGTCGTCCACGCGCCCGAGGGCTCGCTGCCCGGGACGTACGTGGCGGCGGGCAACGTCGAGTGGGCGACGAGGCGGGCCTTCGCCGCGTCGAGGTCACCGGCGCGCTCGGCCGTCGGCGACGCGAGGGCAGGAGGCGTGGTGGCGGCGAGCGCCGTCGTGATGAGCGCGGTGGCGGCGAGCGCGGACGCCGGCGTCAGCACGGCGGCGGGCAGGACCCGCTGCGGTCGGGGTCCGGGCACGGTGGGTCTCCTCGGTCAGGGGTCCGGTGGCCCCAGCCAACGCGAGCCCTCGACGGCGTGGGTGAAACCGAGGTGACGATCGGGCGGACGTCCGGGAAACGTCGCGGCACCCGGACCGGCCATGGCAGCGGGGCCGGTGCAGGGTGGTGCCTCCACCACCGGCTGATGGCCCGATCGAGTCATCTTTGGCCGGATCCGGGCCCGTGGTCCCCGTTCTCCGGACACCGGGGGCGGATGGGTGGACGATGACGACGGGCGGTGCCGTCGCTACTCGGCAGGGGAGCAGCCGCGGCACCGCCTCGTCGGGGGGCCGGGGTCAGCGTGCCGGAGCCCGGCGTGACCGGCATCGATGTGACCATGCCGCGGGGGCACGGATGGCTCTTCCGGGCCATGGGCGGCGGTCTGGTTGCCCGGTAGTCTCCGAGCGGGCCGTCAGCAGGAGGCGGCCCAGGCAGGGGTTGCACGATGTCGACGTCCTCCAGAGGTGTGGCGTGGTTCGCGGCCGCGGTGGCGGCCTTGGCTATCGGGGGGACGGTGGCCGCCCCGGCGGGCGCCGACAGCCCCCTCAGTCCCTACACCGTGGCGAGGGTCGGCTCCACGTCGACCTACACCGCCACGCCGGCGAGCGGGTCGGTGATCTCCGGGTCGCTCAAGACGGTCGTCGAGACCGCTGCGACCCGGCTCACCGACGGCGGTGGGGGCACGATCCGCTTCGGTGCGGGCACCTTCGACCTCGGGGGGACGTGGTGGGAGTTCTACGACCTCTACGGAGTGACCTTCGAGGGCGCCGGCATGGGGTCGACGCTCATCACGAACAACGCGTCGGACGCCACCGACACCGAGCCGTTCGACATGTCGGCGAGCGACCGCATCACCATCCGCGACCTCACGGTGCGGGCCGGTGGCCCGCTCCGGTCCACGAGTGACGCCATCGACTTCGACGGCGGTGACTTCGTCGTCATCGAACGTGTCGAGGTGTCGGGCTCGCGTGCGCGCGGGATCATCTTCGACGGCAAGGGGGGCGGGTCGATCACGCACGCGGACGACAACGTCGTGCGGGACTGCTACGTGCACGACGTCCCCGGAGACGGCATCGAGCTCCTCGCGTCGAGCCGAAACCTCGTCGAGGGCTGCCGCATCAGCAACGTCGGCGGGTACGGGGTGCGGATCGGGAAGTCCTCGTCGCAGGCGACGCAGCCCAACAAGCCCTCCGACGAGAACACGGTGCGCGGCAACACGATCGACCAGGCGGGCCGTGACGGGATCTTCGTCAACAGCAGCAACCGCAACCGGATCACCGCGAACCGGATCACCAACAGCTCGGACGACGTGACGAGCCGCGACGGCATCCGGATCAGCTCGAGCGACAGCCGCTCGTGCAACGGCAACGTCATCCGGACGAACGTCGCGACGGACACGCAGGCCACGAAGACCCAGGCGTACGGCCTGAACATCACGAGCTCGCTGTGTGTCGGCACGATCGTCGGCGGCGACAACGACTTCACCGGCAACAAGGCCGGGACGGTCAAGAACAGCGGCACGGGAACGGTGTTCGAGCAGGGCAACCAGCACCCGACGGTGTCGGCCGGGCCGGACACGAGCGGCTCCGTCACGACGGGTGTCGTGCTCGACGGCACCGCCAGCGACGACGGGCCCGCACCGCTCACGACGGCATGGTCGGCGACCGCCGGGCCGTCGGGCGTGTCGTTCGACGACCCCGGAGCGGTCGACACGACCGCGAGGTTCACCCAGCCCGGGACCTACACCCTGCAGCTCGTGGCGACCGACGGCGCGGGCCTGTCGACCGCCGACTCGGTGGGGGTGACGGTCTACGCGGGCGGCACCACCGTGCTCGCCATCCCGATCACTGTGGGCTCCGACGACGGCGAGGAGCGCGAGGGCGGTGCGGTGTCGAGGTCGAGCAAGAACCTCGAGCTCGTCACGGACGGCGCTCCGCAGGTCGTCGGACTGCGCTTCCCCGGGGTGCAGGTCCCACGGGGGGCGACCGTGACGGGCGCCCACGTCCAGTTCACGTCGAGCGCGGTGACGACGGCGGCGACGAACCTCGAGGTGAGGGTCCAGCTGAGCGGCGACGCCGCCCCGATCTCGGGCAACGCCTTCAACCTGTCCTCACGGCTGGCGTCGTCGAGCGCCCCGGTGGCGTGGGCTCCCGCGCCCTGGTCGACCGTCGGTGCGGCCGGCGCCGACCAGCGGACCCCCGGCCTCGCGAACGGGCTGCAGCAGGTGGTGGCCCGCGGGGACTGGAACGCGGGCAACGCGGTCCTCGTCCTCGTGACCGGCACCGGGAAACGCACCGCCTGGGCCTGGGACGGGAGTCCTGCGGGCGCACCGGTCCTCCACCTCACGTACACGATCCCGTGAGCCGGCCGTGACGACCCCGCACGCGACCAGGCTCGTCGCCTTCGACCTCGACGACACCCTGGCGCCGTCCAAGACCCCCTTGGCGCCTGAGATGGTGGCGGCCCTCCTCGCCCTCCTCGAGCGCCACGAGGTCCTCGTCATCTCCGGCGGCAACGTCACGCAGTTCCGGACCCAGCTGCTGGCGCCGCTGGGGACCTCGGGCCGGCTGGCGAGGCTCCACCTCATGCCGACGTGCGGCACCCGCTACCTCCGGCTCGTCGACGGCGACTGGGTCGAGCTCTACGCCCACGAGCTGTCCGTCGAGGACCGTTCGGTGGCGGCCGAGGCGCTGGAGTCGGTCGCGCGGAGCCTGGGCCTGTGGGAGCCCGACGACGTCGTCAGTGGCGAACGCATCGAGGACCGCGGCACGCAGGTCACGTTCTCCGCCCTGGGGCAGCACGCGAGCCCGGACGCGAAGAAGGTGTGGGACCCCGACGGCCGGCGCCGCGAGGACCTGCGCCGGGGCGTGGCGGCGCTCCTGCCGCGGCTGGAGGTGCGCTCGGGCGGGTCGACCTCCGTCGACGTCACGGCACGCGGCATCGACAAGGCCTTCGGCCTGTCGCGGATGCTCGAGCTGCTGTCCCTGCGGCCCGACGAGGTGCTCTTCGTCGGTGACCGGCTCGACCCCGGCGGCAACGACCACCCGGTGCTGTCGCTCGGTGTGCGGACCCAGCCGGTGCGGGACGAGCACGAGACCCTCGGCATCATCCACGCCCTGCTCGCCGGGGCTGGGGCACGCGCCTCCGGGCCCGCCCGGGGTGCACCCGCCCTCGCGCGTCGCCGTTAGCCGCCCCCGGCCCCTCGGAGGGCGAGCGCGGCCAGCCGCCGTCCCCTCACGAGCGGCCACCTGCCGGCGGCCACCAGCCGCTGCCTCAGCCTCGGCCGGGGCGCGAGCACGAGCCCCACGGCGATCGCGAGCGGGACGCCGCCGAGCACGGCGAGGTCCAGCCAGGTGAGGACCGGCATGACGACGACCTGGTCCGTGGACAGGGTCAGGCTCCGGTTGATCCGCAGACCCGGGGCCGCCGCGACCACGTCGTACTCACCGCGCGGGACCTCGGTGAAGACGGTCTGGCCGTCGACGAGCGGCTTCCGCAGGTCCAGGATGCCCTCGCGCACGAGCTGCACCTCGGACCCGACGGGGTGCCGGAAGAGCCGGTCGACGACCTCGACGCGGACGTCGAAGGCCAGGAGCGGCACCCGGACCACCTGGCGCTCACTCGGGTAGAACCTGATCTGCGAGCGGTTGACGACGCTGGAGCCCGCGACCGTCACGGACTCCACCGAGTAGTAGATCTCGCGCTCCTCCAGCCCGTCCGGTCCCCGGAGCACGCGGGTGCCCGGGAGGTGGACGGGTCCCAGGTCGGTCCGGGTGATGACCTCGCCCGTGCTGGACTTGAGCGAGAAGCGTTCGATCTGGCGTGTGGGGAGGCCGGAGAACGCGAAGGAGACCTCGTGGTCGATCCCGTACGCCGCCTGGACGACGCGGCCGCGAGCGCTGAGGAACACCCGGTCGAAGATCGCCCGGCGGTGCCCCGGCAGCTGGATCGGCGTCGTCGGTGCCGTGATGTCGCGCGCGGAGGTCAGCCGGCACACGGTCACCGTCGCGTGGCCCGCGCCGTCGGTGACGACGGTCCGGCCCGCGACGTCGAGCCGGGCCCCCGGCACGACCGGGACCGTGCTGACCGACACCTCGACCAGCGGGCGGTCGGCCGGGCAGGCGGCCGCCGCCGCGGCGGACGCGGCGGGCACTCCTGAGGCCGCCGCCGCCGCGAGGAGGAGGGTGACGAGCGCGCGGCGCGCCGCCACCTCACGACCGCCGGTCACGTCGTCTCCACGTGGACCACAGCGCACCGAGGACCACCACGGAGGCCGGAAGGAGGACACCCCCGCCGTACGCGAGGTAGATCGAGCCCTGCGGTGAGGTGAACTCCCGCGCCGGCTTGCGCTCGTCGGACAGCAGGCGGGGGGGCCGCGGTCGCTGCGTGAAGTCGAAGGCGGTGAGGATGTTGTTGGCCTCGCGGTCGCGCTCGGCGAGCGGCTCCACCCCCCAGTTCTCCTCGATGAACTTCAGGCCCGACGTGAAGTCCAACGTCGTGCTGTCGACGTGCCCTCGTCGCGCGTAGGCGCTGACGAGGAGGGTGGGAGCCCGGTACCCGTAACCGTAGGGGTCGACCTGGGGCGGGACGACGTGGTCGTACCAGCCGCCCCAGTCGTCGTAGGTCCACAGGAAGGCGGAGGACTCCCACGAGGTGCTGCGCATGAGGGCGGTGTGCAGACCCCGGACGAACCGCACGCCCGCGGCCACGCTCCCCGGAGGGTGCTCGCTGGCCCCGGACGGGACGATGTACGACACCGAGGGCAGCGTGCCGTCCGCGAGGTCGCGGTAGTACTGGTCGAGCGGGACGATCCGCGAGGACAGGCGCGGGTCGTCGAGGAAGCGCGCGTAGGCCAGCACCGGGGCCCAGACGACCTGGGCGCCCTTGTTGGCGTCGTCGACGGTCCGGTACGTGCGGTACGTGACGCTCGGGTCGTAGTTCTGGACGTAGAACTTCCACGAGACTCCCGCCTCCTGGAGGCGGTCGAAGATCGTGGGGATGTCGCCGAACCCCTCGGCGGGGATGCTGTCCCCGTCGGGGTTCCCGGGCACGCCGGCGACCCAGTACATGTGGTTCCAGACGCTCCCGCCGCCGGCGGAGGTGAAGAACCGGTCGAAGAGCACGTACTCGTCGGCGACGTTCCAGTAGTAGGGGATGTCGCGGTCGTCGTAGTAGCCCATGGCCTGACGGGTGGGGTCGCCCTCGTCGGCGAACGCCTCGATGAAGCCGTCGTTGCGGCCGGCGTTGAGCTGGGCGCGGAAGACCGACTCGGTGTGCCCCAGGTCGCTGATCGGCTCACCGCCGAGCCAGTAGGGCCTGACGCACTCGCCGTCCGGTGCGTCCACCCGCACCGGCACGCACGCGTCCTCCGGGAATCCGTCGGCCCCCGGATACGTGCCGAAGTAGTTGTCGAAGCTGTGGTTCTCCTGCATGAGGTAGATGAAGTGCTTGATCGGCGTCGTCGTCCGCGTGGCGCGGGCGTCCGTGGCGGAGCCCGACTGCGCGGCCACGGGCCTGCGGGTCCCACTGGGGGCCGGCACCGGCGCGGCGACCGCCGGTGTGGCGACCGCCGTCGTGGGGCGTGCTCCGTCGGGACCGGTCGAGCGCGCCGCGAGGGCGGGAGAGACGGCGCTCGCGACCGCGAGGAGCACGACCGCCGCCACCGAGGCCGTGGTCGTGGGCACTGGACGTCGGGTCATGGCCGCACCTCGTAGACGATGATGATCGGCACCATCGCGGGGCGACCCTGCTCGTCCGTGCCGTTCACCTCGTGGCGGTAGACCTCGTGACCGTTGTACCGGTCCGCGTACCGGAGGACGGCCTCGGAGAAGAAGCGCGACCGCTCGGCCGAGAAGCTGTCCCACACGACGTACTGGACCTGGTTGCGGCGGATGGCGAGGTCCGGGTTGGGGATGGGGTCGTAGACCGGGTTGCGGTACAACGGGTTCGGGCTGACGGACAGGCCCCGGGCGTCCCGGTGGCCGTACCACTTGATGACGTTGGCCATGGAGGGCCCGATCGTCATCATCGTGACGCCGTCGGGGACGTTCTGGCCGATCCACGCCCCGAGCTCACGACCCCCCGGCAGGCCTCCTGTCCCGGCGAGGGCGGTTGCCCGCTCAGTGGCGCTGACCTGCTGCAGGGTCGGCGCGAGCGTGGTGACGACGACGACGGCGGCGACGGCGACGGTGGCCCCTCGTGGCACCGACCTGCCGGCCCTCGCCGCGAGCCGGGGCCACGTCATCAGCCCTCGGGCCGCCGCGACCGCGAAGGGGGTCGCCGCCGGGAGCAGGTACTGGTAGCCCTTGACCGGGAAGAGCTCGAAGAACAGCACGGGGACCACGACCCAGCACCAGACGAGGGTCTCGCGCCACGTCACGTGCCGCCATGCGAGGACGGCGGCGACGAGAGCGGCCGCGACGACCCCCAGGCCGAGGGCGGGGGGCACGGTGAGGGGGTAGAAGTCGAGGCCGTGGTTGGGCCGGCGGAAGAGCTGGTATGAGAGGAAGGCACCCCCCGTGCTCGTCGCGCCGGCGAGGCGCAGGGACAGCGGGTAGGCCGCGACGACGGCCACGAAGATCGCGCTCGCCATCGTGACCCGCCGCCACCCGAGGGCGATCCCGGGTGAGAGGGCGAAGAAGGCGAAGACCGAGCCGGCGAGGATGATCGAGGTCTCCTTCGCGAGGACGGACAGGCCCAGGAGCAGCGCGGCGGCGCCGAGCCAGCCCGACCGGCCGCGGTTGACGTACCGGGCGAGGGCCCAGATGGCCATCGCGACGAAGAACGCCTGGGGTCCGTCGAGGAGCACCTGGCGGCTCACGACGACGTGGTACGGCATGACGGCGACGACCAGGCTCGCCAGCAGCCCGCACCGGCGGCCGTAGAGCTCGGTGCCGATGAGGTAGGCGGCGAGCACGTTCGCCACGCCGAACCCGACGGCGGTGAGGCGCGCCGCGGTGTCGCTGACGCCGAGGACCTCGAAGACGAGGGACACGGTCGCGTGGAACAGCAGGGGATGGGCCCGGAAGACCGGGAAGTACTCGAGCGACTGCGGGTCGCCGGTGATGCTCGCCGCCTGCCCGGCGTACACGGCCTCGTCGCTGTTGAACCCGACGGCGTCGAGCTGCCAGACGCGGACCGCGACACCGAGGGCCACGACCGCGACGAGCCCGGCGACGTGCCACGGGACGGCCCACCGACCAGGCTCCGCCGTCGCCTCCACCGTGCGCGCCGGCAGGAGGAGCCGGCGGGCCGGCACCTCGGGCACGGTGGCCCTGAGCTCCACCCCGCTCATCCCGACCTCCGGGCGACGGGCGGCAGTGGGGATCGGTACGCCCCGCCCGCCCCGCCCGCCGTGGTCGTCGGCGGGCTCGCCCGCTTCCACCTCGAGCGGATGAGGAGTGCTCCGAGGAGCGCGCCGAGGATGATGAGGGCCGCCACGCCGTTGACGCCCTCGGGCACCTCACGACCGGTGGTGGCGCTCGAGTCGAGCTCCGGCAGGGGTTCGGTGCTGCCGGTGAACGACGCGAGGGCGCGCAGGGCGGTCATGCCGTAGCGGGTGCTCGGCTCGACGTGGCTGTTCTCGGTGAACTCGTTCCACGAGATGAGGCCGATCGCGTCGGCCCGAGAGTGCAGCGCCGCGTCGAGCTCGAGGTCCAGGGTGCGTCCGTCGTTCCGCGGGACCACCGTCTTCCCCCCCACGAGCCGCGCGTCGAAACCGGGCGCCGCCGGTGCGACCCAGAGCCCGCCGGCGGCGTGGACCGCCGTCCCCATCTCGGCGAGCTTGTCGGGGTACCACGACTTCTCGGGGTTCACCGAGGACCAGTAGTAGGCGTTGCCCTCGAAGACGCGCGAGGCCCGCTGCCACTCCTCGAGGCTGCGCGAGGACGCGAGGACCATGAGCCGGTCGCGGACGGGGGCCACGCACCTCTCCTGGTCGGCGGAGGAGAACTGGTCGGTGCCGGTCCACACGACGACGGGCCGGTCGCCCCAGATCCGGAACACGGGGTCCTTCCCGTACTCCTGGGCGAAGGACAGCAGGTCGGCGCAGACCTGGCGGACCTCGATGGGTCGGCGCGCGAAGTCCAGGCCCTGGTAGACCAGGCCGAGGTGGAACCCCTCCGTCCGGGCCACCTCCGCGATGCGGGAGAGGCGCTCGCTGAGCTTGCCGCCCTCCTTCCAGGACACGAGGAAGGCATCGATCCCGGCCGAGCGTGCCATCTCGACGTGCCGCCGCATGACGGCCCGCTCGTCACTCGTGTACGTGCCGAGGGCCGGGGAGTCGGACTTGGCGCGGTCCCACGAGGAGGAGTCGAACCAGATGTAGTAGTAGGCCCAGATCGGGATCGCCGCGACGGCCGTGGGTGCGGTGGGCGACGGCGACGCGGTGACGCGCCCCGGTGCGCCGGAGGGCTGGGTCGCCGGGGACGGCTGGGAAAGCAGGCCGATCGCACCGAGGACCACGAGGAGCACGGCGAGTGCGCGGGCGGCACGACGGGGCGCGGTGCCGGAGGCCGGTCGGACCCCTCCGTCGCCTCGCCCCGGCACGACCGTCTCCCGCGTCACCGTGCGCCGCCCTCCGTTCCGGCCCCGACGACGTACACGACGACGAGGGGTCGGGAGGAGGGCCCGGACTCCCGGGCCTCCACGTGGGCCACGCGGCCGCCACGCCCCCGCACCTCGGCGAGCAGCTGCGCGGTCGCGACGGGGTCGTGCGTCGCGGTCCAGGCGTCCCAGACGACGGCGACGGGACCGGACGGCAACGACCCGAGGGTCTCGTCGCGGTCGGCGGGGTTGACACGCGACAGCCCCCGGGCAGCCGGGCGGACGCTGGCGACGGACCGGTCTGGCAGGTAGGCGCGCAGGATGTTGGCGACCCACGGCGCCGCGGTGACGACAGGACGGTCCGCGGAGTGGTCGAGCCAGGAGGCCGCCTCGCGCACGGCCGGGACGCCGGAGGCACCGGGGAGCTCGGGTGGCCCTCCGGTCGCGGGCGCCGCGCCGACGGCGACGACGGCGGCCGTGCCCGCCATCGCGAACGCTCCGCGGGCCGGCCAGCCACCGGGGAGGGGGTGCCGCAGCGCGGCGGCGACCGCTGTCCCGGCGAGGGCGCCCACCGGCACCACGACGACGAGCAGGTAGGGGTAGGACGACACCGGCCAGACCGTGTAGAAGAGCGCGGGCACGGCCGCGGCGAGCGCCACCGTGACCCCCTCCGGAGTCCTCCGCACGAGGACGAGCACCGCTCCCGCGACGGCTGCCGCCAGCACGACCCATCCCATCCGGGGGAGGACCACGTCGGTGTACGAGGGGCCGGTCGGTGCGGCCCTGGAGAGCTGCCACCGCGCGAACTCCAGCGCCGCGGACAGGCCCCCGGTGACGGCGAGGTACAGCGGGTAGGTGGCGACGACGAGGACGTACCACGCGGCGGCACGGGCCACGACGCGCCGGTGTGCCGGGACGACGCCCACGAGGACCGCGACGGCCAGCGCGACGGCGCTGAGGACGGCCGTCTCCTTGAACAAGGTCGCGACCCCCAGCGCGGCGGCGGCCCCCTCGAGCTGCCCCGGGTGCCCTCTCCGCACCGAGCGGACGGTGAGGAGGAGCGCGAGACCGACCGTGGTGGCCATCGGCACCTCGACGAGGACGAGGCGGGTCACGTCGGCGTGGTAGGGCATCGTCGCGACGGCGAGCGCGGCGACCGCGCCGCCGGTGCGACCGGCCAGCTCGGTCCCCAGCAGGCCCGCGACGACCACGGCCGCGAGTCCGAGGAGGACCGCCACGGTGCGGGGCACGAGCTCCCCGGTGGTGCCTCCGGGCACAGCCCCCAGGAGCAGGCCGAACAGGGGTGGGTGCGCCCTGACCTCGGGCAGTCGCCCCTCGACGACGGCGTGCCCCTGGCCGAGGTACACGGCCTCGTCGCTCGACAGTCCCCACTGTTCGAGCCCCTGCAGCCGGGAGACCGCCGCGAGTCCCACGGCGAGCAGCAGCGCCGTGGGGAGGGGCCACGGCGCGGCTGCCCTGCGAGCGGCGGGGGGGCGGGGGGTGACGCGGTCAGCAGGGACCGGTGGCGGCCGCCTCCCGGCCTGCTCAGGCCGGTGACTCACCCGCATGAAGCGGTCCGATCTCCCTCCACCGGTCGGGGAGGACGGCTCGGCCGTCCACGTGTTCGTTCCCCTCCGGTTGGCCGCGGTGGCCGCGGCCGTTCGTCATGTCGGCGCCATGCCCGTTGCCGTTGCCGTTGGCGTTGGCGTGCCCGTTGCCGTTGCCGTTGCCGTTGGCGAGTGGTGTCGTGAGCAGCTCGCCGGGCGCCGGCATCGTGCTCGCCACGAGTGCGCTCGCCTCGCTCAGGTCGAGCGCCGGGGCGGACAGCGCCCGCTCGGCCCGGTCGCGCGCCAGGAGGGCACGGATCTCCGCGGGCCACCCGAAGTCGTCGCGCACCAGGCGCCGGACCCGAACGTGGTCGAGAACCCGGTCGAGCAGGACCCGCTCGCGGGCGCGGAGCTCCTCGTAGCCGAGGCCGCCGATGCGCAGCGACGGGGCGAGGATCGAGAAGGGCGGGAACCCGTACGCGTCGTCGGTGTTCTCGATGAGCTCGTCCAGGGCCTGCCCGCGCGGGACGTCCTCGATGCGGTTCTCGCCGCGCTCGATGACGAACAGCGTGCTCACGGCCACCTCGTGGACGACGTCGCAGGGCACCAGCCGGTCGACGTCGTACTTCGGGGGCGGGACGACCGCCTGCGTCAGGGCGTTGAACGTCATGATCGGCAGGTTCATCTGCGACAGCCGCAGCCCGAACTGGCGTCCCTCCTTCGAGTGCAGCCGGCTCTGCAGCCGGAGCTTGCGCCACTCGGTGCGGGAGAGCCCCCGGGAGTCGACGGCCCGCAGCGTGTGGTGGCTGATCGTCAACGGCTTCGGGAAGCAGTGAGCCGTGCCGTCCGGGTGCACGATCGTCATGTCGTCGCTGAGGAACGTCGCACCCTGCTCGCGGATGAGCCGCAGGATCGTCCCGGTCTTCCCGGTGTCGGTTCGGGCCGACAGCATGACGCCGATCCCGTCGAGCTGTACGCACGCCGAGTGCAGCAGCAGGCGCCCGCGCGAGACGGCGAGGAAGCGGAGCAGCGCCTCGACGATGTTCGTGTAGAGCACGTGCGGGGAGTGCTCGAGCAGCGGTCCGGCCGTCACGTGGATCGTGTCGCCCATCTCGATGCGGAAGTTCGCGCCGAGCGCGCCGAGGTGCTCCTCGTACGTGCTCTCGTCCCCGCCGTCCGACGAGAAGCGCACGTGACCGCGGAGGCGGCCCACCACGCCGACCCGGATCTCGATGTCGAACGGGCCACGCGTGACGAACGGCGTGAGGAACCACTGCAGCTCCGGGAGGGGGACCTCCGAGCCGATCGTGGCGACGCCCGGCACCTCGTAGCGGTACCGCAGGTAGCCCTCGTGCATCCGGCGACGTGCCACGGCCGGGACGACGCGCTCGGCGCCGGTCCCCTCGGACGGGGCGCCCTCGGACACGGTCGTGACGCTGACCTCGGCCGGCGTCGGAGCGTCGGAGGTCGCGGGCTTGCGGAAGATCAGCGAGTCACTGACGGCGAAGCGTGCCAGGAACAACCCCACGAGCGAGATGAGGTTCGCCAGAAGGTAGTTGACGCCGCCAGCCTCGACGAGGAGCGCGATGAGGGGGACGCGCAGGACGAGGGCGAGGGCGTTGAGCGCCCCGAAGGCGGTGAACCGTCGCACGGTCGTCGTCCGCCCGGCGCCGGGGTAGACGAGCGCCTCGAGGGCTGACCAGTTCCACACGGTCGACGCGACGGTCGCGAGGACCGCTCCGATCGCGTAGTGCAGGCCGAGGACGCCGCTGAGGAACCACAGCACCACGGTGTTGACGACGAGACCGCTGGCGCCGATGGCGGCGAACCCGGCCATCCTCGAGCGCGTGCCCGACGTGGTGTCGAACCACAGCCGCGTGAGCAGCACGAGCAGGCGGACGCACTCGCGCAGTCCCGCCTTGCTCTCGCCGGCGAACCGCCTTCCGAAGTGGAACGAGACCTCGGTCGTGCGCAGCGGTGCACAGCGGATGGCGATCTCGAGGAGGATCTTGAACCCGTGGGGCCGCAGGGCGCTGACGTCGACGGCCTCCCGACGCACGGCGAAGAACCCCGACATCGGGTCGGAGATCTTCGCGAGGCGCTTCGGGAAGAACGCCTTGGTCAGCCGGGTCGCCCAGGTGGACATCACGGCCCGGCCGCGCCCGAAGCTCTCCGCGTCGCCGGCGCCGTCGTAGCGGCTGGCGACGACGAGGTCGCAGTGGTTCTCGACACCGACCTGCACGAGCCGCGGGATGAGCTCCGGCGGGTGCTGGAGGTCGGCGTCCATGACGACGACCCAGTCACCGGAGGCGATCCGCAGGCCGGCGGCGACGGCACCGCCGAGTCCGTCGCCGCGGTCGCCGGGCTCGCGGTGGTGGACCCGGACCGCCACGCGGGAGGATCGGCCCTCGGCCTCGATCGTCTCGACGGTCGCGTCGTCGCTGTCGTCGACGAAGATGATCTCGCTGCCCATGGGGAGCTGCGGAACGAGTCGGCGCAGCAGCTCGGCGACGTTGCCCGCCTCGTTGCGCGTCGGGACGACGACGGAGGTCGTCGTCGTCACCCCCGGTTCCTCCCGTCGTGGGCGGATGCCCCCCCGAAGCATGGCCGGGGCCTTCATGAGCCGCCCCCCTCTCCGGTGGGGAGCTGCTCGGGACTCGGTGTGCTGCACCGGTCCCCGGACACGTTGAACGTCTGCCAAAGGCGCATGTCGCGGTCCAATCCCTGCGCATCCGCCGCGGCCCGGGGCTCCTGCCACCCCGGATCAGAACAGCGAATGCGTCCGCAACCTACTCCGCAGGTCAAAGGACCGGGAAGGGTCCGAAATGACTATTTTCCCGACCCGCCGTCTTCAGTACCGTCGGCCCTTGTTCGGCTTGGGTCCCTGTTGCCCCCGCCGCGACCAGCTTGGCCCGCATCCTCTGGCGTGCGGCGAACAGGCAAGAGCCGCAGCGACATCGGAGGTTTCAGGATGACCGTCTTCGCCACGAGATCGGCAGGTACCGCACCTGCCGGCCCGCCCCAGCCCCTCGACCGACACGACCCGGCCCTGGTCGCCGAGGTCCGGGATTTCCTCGCGGTGCCGCGCCCGTACCGCGAGGTCGAGGACCTCGAGGCCACCCTCCTCGCCCTCTGGCAGGACGTCCTCTCCGGGGGAGTGAGCGACCTCTCCGAGCTGGAGGCCTGCAGCACGTTCTTCTCGCGCGTCGGCTTCCTCCACAAGTACAAGGTCTACGGCGTCAAGGTCGCTCTCCCGTTCGGCTACTCGCTGTTCGACCTCGCGCCGGGCCAGGGCTTCTCGTTCCAGGTCCACGAGGAGCCGAAGCTGGAGGGCTTCCACGTGCTCCGCCCCAAGGGTGGCGCCCTGCTCTACGTCGCCGACCTCGACGAGTGGGAGGCGCACGGCAGACCGTGGGCGGTCCGCCACTTCACGCAGGGCCGCGTCCGGCAGCTGCCCCCCGGGGCCATCGCGCCGCTCGAGGGTGACGTGGCCACGGTGAGCGAGACCGGCGTCGTGCACACGGTCCTCGGCTGCGTCCTCGAGGAGTACGCCAGCTGCTCGGTCGACTCCGTCGTCCGGCTCTACGACCAGAACGACCGGTCCGACCCGGTCCTCCCGGCCCGGCACGTGTCGCCCGCGCAGCTGCTGCGGTCGGGCTCGACCGGCCTACCGGGCCGGCACCTCGCCCGCTCGGGGTCCGGCTGGGTCCGGCGCACCCCGCTGTGGCGGGGCGAGGTGCTCGAGACCCCCCAGGTCAGGGGCTGGCGCGAGGTGCTGCGGCCGGGAACGGCTCAGGCCCTCGTTCCGGGCGCACACGTCACCTCGGTGGTTGTCGTGTCCGGTCGGCTGTCCGTCTCCCTGTCGCGGACGCTGATGTCGAGGGCGCCGGGAGAGGTGGTCATCGTGCCGCCGGGGCTGCCGGCCACCCTCACCTGCGACGTCCCGACCGCGGTGACGGTCCACCAGGTGCCCGCGGAGCTGGTGACGCGGCACTGGAGCCGCTGAGCCGCTCCCCGGGAGCCGGGGGCACGAGGACGGCCCGCCACCGCAGGATGGGGGCGGGCCGTCGGCTCGTGTGCACCACCATCCCACCGACGGGGTGCCCGAAGGTAAACCACGGCCCAACTTCTCGCCAAGATTCGGCCCGGTACCTCATCCCATCGGGCCATCGCACCCCCTCCGATCGGGTGGCGCCGCATCGGCACAGCATGAGCAGTCCGGGCCATTACCAACGCAGCACGTCGTCAATAGGCTGCCCAGGGTGAGCGGGAGTTGCAGGAGCTCCCGCCGCGCCTGCCGCAGCCTGGCTGCAGGGGGTCGTCATGATCGGTCGAATCGTCAGGGCTGGTGTCGGCTCGCGCATCCTCGTCGTCATCACCGCGCTCGCCGCCCTCGCGTTCGGGGTGGCCCAGGTCGCCGGCACCCCCGTCGAGGCGGTTCCCGAGTTCGCCCCGGTCACCGTCGAGGTGCAGTCCGAGGCCCTCGGGCTGTCCGCGCAGGAGGTCGAGGACCTCGTCACCGTCCCGCTGGAGTCCAACCTGCTCAGCGGGGTGGCGTGGGTCGACACGATGCAGTCGACCTCGATGGCCGGCCTGTCCTCGATCGTCATGACGTTCGAGGACGGCACCGACCCGATCCGGGCCCGGCAGGTGGTCCAGGAGCGCCTGACGCAGGGGGCCCTGCTGACGAACGCCTCGAAGGCGCCCGTCATGCTGCAGCCGACCTCCGCGGCGAACCGCGTCATGATGATCGGCCTGTCGGCGCAGGACCAGACGCTGGTGGACCTGTCGGTCCTCTCGCGATGGACCATCCGCCCCAAGCTCATGAGCGTCGAGGGTGTCGCCAACGTGGCCGTCTGGGGCATGCGTGACCGCCAGCTCCACGTCCGGGCCGACCCCGTCCGGATGCAGCAGCGCGGTGTGTCCCTCGACGAGCTCGTCGCCACCACCGGCAACTCCCTGTGGGTCTCTCCGCTGAGCTTCCTCGAGGCGTCGACGCCCGGGCGGGGCGGCTTCCTCGACCTGCCCCAGCAGCGCGTCAACGTCCAGCACGTGTCACCGATCACGGACAGCGCCGCGCTCGGTCGCGTCGCCGTCGAGGGCGCGTCCGGACCGGGCGTCACCCTCGCGGACGTCGCGACCATCGTCGAGGCACCCCCGACGATCATCGGCGACGGCATCGTCGCCGGCTCCTCCGGTCTCGTCCTCGTCGTGGAGAAGCAGCCGGGCGCGAGCACGGCCGCCGTCAGCGAGGGCATCGAGGATGCACTCGCCTCGCTCTCGGTGGGCCTGCCAGGTGTGACGATGGACTCCTCCCTGTACCGACCTGCCGACTACGTGGGCGCCGCGGGGCGCAACCTCGCCGTGGCAGGCCTGCTGGCGCTCGGCCTGGTCCTGGTCGGGTCCGCCCTCCTCTACCGGGCATGGCGCCCGGTGGTCACGGTCGTCTCGACCGTCGCCGTCGCGCTCGTGGCGGGATGGCTCGTCCTGTGGGTCCGCGACGCCCCCGTGACCCTCCTCGCCGTCACCGGTCTCGGTGCCGGGGCCGTCCTCGCGATCGCCCAGGCCGTGGCGGCCGTCGACGGGATGGCGGGCTCACCCCCCGAGCTCACCGCCGCACGCCGTGTCGGCGTCGCCTACGGCGCCGTCGGGCTCAACGCCGTCTACACCGCCCTCGCGGCCGTCCTGCTCGTCGTCCCGGTGTACCTCCTGGAGGGACGGGCGGGCGCCTTCCTGCCCGAGGCCGCCACGGGGTTCCTCCTCGCCACCGCAGGGTGCCTCGTCGTCGCCCTGGTCGTCGGGCCGGGGATCGCGGCCCTCGTCGGTGCCGGCCCGGCCAAGGAGGCCGTGCCGCGGGCCGTCTCGTCCCGCGCCTCCGCGGCCGCCTCGCGGCTCGCGACGTCCGCGGTGGCCGTCGTCGCGGTGATCGCGGTCGGGGCCGCTGCGGCGCTCGCCCTCGTCCTCGTCCCCGACGCACAGACCCGCCCCGCCTTCGCGGAGCCCACGATCGTCATGACGGTGACCGCCGAGGAGGGGACCTCACCCCAGGCCCTGACCCGAACCCTCGGCACCGTCGCGGGAACGCTCCGGGACCTCGAGGGCGTCGCGGGCGTCGGCGGGCACGTCGGGCGAGCCGTCACCGGGGAACGTGTGGTCGGCGCAAACTCCGGTGAGCTGTGGATCTCGCTCACCGAGGGCGCCGACCGCGACGCCGTCGCCGCGAGCGCCCTCGAGGCGGCCCGTGGTGCCGGTGGGCTCGAGGCCGTCGTCGGGGGCTACCTCGACGGGCGGGTCGACCGGATCCTCCCCGACGCCGCCGGCCCCCTCGTCGTCTCCGTCTACGGCCCCGAGCCGGAGTCGCTGCGCGCGAGTGCGGCCAGCGCGCTCGAGGTCGTCCGGCAGACACCCGGCGTCGGCAACGCCCGGCTCGTCGAACCGCCGACCGAGCAGACGCTCCAGATCACCGTCGACCTCGCGAGGACCGAGGCGCTCGGCATGACCCCCGGCGAGGTCCGGCGCCAGGCCGCCACCTTGGTGGGCGGGCTGGAGGTCGGCGCGATCTTCGAGCAGCAGAAGGTGTTCGACGTCCAGGTGTGGACGGGCGAGGACGTCCGGAACTCCCCGGAGAAGGTCCGCGCCCTGAGGATCGACACCCCCGACGGGGGCCAGGTCGCCCTCGGTGACGTCGCCACGGTCGAGGAGACGGCCCAGCCGAGCCTCATCCGGCGCGAGTCCGTGCAGCGCCGGCTCGACATCGTCGCCGACGTCTCGAGCGGGCAGACGCGAGACGCGGTCGCCGCCAACCTCGCGCGGATGACGCTGCCCGCCGAGTACCACGCGGAGGTCCGCGGCGAGAGCGCCGGACTGGAGGCCAACGAGCGCAACGTCCTCCTCTACGGCGTCGCGGCGGCCATCGGCGTCCTGCTGCTCCTGCAGGCCGCCACGAGGAACTGGTGGACCGCTGTCGCCGCCACGGCCGCCATCCCGCTCGGGATGGTCGGGGGCCTGGTCCTGGTCCAGGTCGTGGGCCTGACGGTCGGGGCGCTCGCGGGGCTGCTCGCCCTCGCCGTCCTCGGCGTCCACCACGCCCTCACGGTGGTCAGGGTCGCGCGGGCGCGCGCCGATGACCCCGGCACCACCGCCGCCGTGGCCGGAGCCGTCCTGCCGGCCACCGCGCTCACGGTCCTCGTGGGGGGCGGCCTCGCCGTCCTCGGCGGTGGTGCCGGCCTCGAGGTCCTGTGGGACCTCGCCGTCGTCGTCGTCGGCGGTGCGCTGACGAGCGGGCTCGTCGCCGTCGTCGTGCTCCCCGCCGTCGCCGCGCGCTACGGCGGGCGGGAGGAGGCCGTCGAGGACTTCGCCTTCGACGAGGCGGCGCTCTACGGGCACCTGGGGGTCGGGGCCAATGCGTAGCACCGGGCCCGTCCTCGCGCTCGCCGCCACGCTGGCGACGAGCGCCCTGTCGGGGTGCGCGAAGGTCGAGGCGGCCGTGCACGAGCCGCACCCCGCCGTCGAGATCGCCGACGGCGCGGACGACTCCGCACCCAAGACGCTCACCCTCACGGCGGACGCCGTGCGCCGGCTGGAGCTGACGACCGTCGTCGTCGAGGACGCCGCGACGATCCCGTACGCGGCGATCGTCTACGACAAGAAGGGTGCGCCCTGGGTCTACACGAACACGCAGGAACGCACCTACGTCCGGGTGCCGGTGACCGTTCGTCGGGTCACCGGCGACATCGCCGAGGTGGCGGCGGGTCCCCCGCGCGGCACCCGGGTCGTCACCCGGGCGGCCATCAAGCTCTACGGCGCCGAGAACGGCGTCGGCGGCGGACACTAGGGGGCCAGGACATGATGCGACGCATCCTCACGGCGAGCCTGAGGTTCCGGTACATCGCGGTCGCGGCCTCGGTCGTCATGCTCGTCGTCGGCGGCCTGCAGCTGCGGGACACCGCGGTGGACGTGTTCCCCGAGTTCGCGCCTCCCCGGGTCGAGGTGCAGACCGACGCCCTCGGGCTGTCCGCGCAGGAGGTCGAGGAGCTCATCACGGTGCCGATGGAGCAGGGCCTGACCGGCATGCCGGGACTGGTCACGCTGCGGTCCAAGTCGATCCCGCAGCAGTCCTCCATCGAGATGATCTTCGCGAAGGGCACCGACATCATCGAGGCCCGGCGCCTCGTCGCCGAGCGCATCCAGACGATCACCCCGACCCTGCCCAGCTGGGCGACCCCGCCCGTGGTCCTCCAGCCCCTGTCCGCCACGAGCCGCGTCATGAAGATCGGCGTGCGCTCGGACTCGCTCGACCTCATCGAGCAGGCGACCCTCGTCCGCTACAAGATCCGCCCCCAGCTGATGTCCCTCCCCGGCGTCGCGAACGTCGCGGTGTGGGGGATGCGCAAGAACCAGTGGCAGATCCAGATCGACCCCGAGCGGATGCGGGCTGCCGGCGTGACCCTCGAGCAGGTGATGACGGCCGCCTCCGCCGGAACGGACGCGGGCCTGCTCAAGCACCGCACCGGGACCAAGATCGGGACCGGCGGCTACGTCGACGCCGGGGACCAGCGCCAGGTCGTCCAGCACGTGCTCCCGCTCGACTCCGCCGAGTCGATCGGGCGGATCGTGGTCGCCTCCGAGGGCGGGCGCACCGTCCTCATGCGCGACGTCGCGGACGTCGTCAAGGGCCACCAGCTGCTCATCGGCGACGCCGTGATCAACGACGGCGACGGGCTCCTCCTCATCGTCGAGAAGCTTCCGTGGGGGAACACGCTCGACGTGACCCACGAGGTCGAGCGGACGCTCGCGACGATGGGGCCGGCCCTGGGCGACCTCGACATCGACACGACGATCTTCCGCCCGGCCAGCTTCGTGGAGCTCGCGATCGAGAACCTCACGCGCGCGCTGACCCTGGGGATCATCCTCGTCGCCATCGTCCTGGTGTTCTTCCTCTTCCAGTGGCGGACCGCGGTCATCTCCCTCGTCGCGATCCCGCTGTCGCTCGTGGCGGCGGCGCTCGTCCTCCACGTGCGGGGCGAGACGACGAACACCATGGTGCTCGCCGGGCTGGTGATCGCCGTCGGCGTGGTCGTCGACGACGCGATCATCGACGTCGAGAACATCGTCCGGCGGCTGCGGGAGCACCGGGCCGCGGGCGGCACCCGCCCGACCGCGTCGATCGTCCTCGAGGCCTCGCTCGAGGTCCGCAGCCCCATCGTCTACGCGACCCTCATCATCCTCGCGGCCGCCATCCCGGTGTTCTTCCTCACCGGTCTCATGGGCTCGTTCTTCCAGCCCCTCGCGCTGTCGTACACCCTCGCCGTCGCCGCATCGATGCTCGTCGCCGTCACCGTCACGCCGGCGATGGCGTTGATCCTCCTCCGCAGGGCGCGGCTCGACCCGCGGCCGCCACCCCTCGTGCGGTGGACCCAGGCGGGGTACACGCGCCTGCTGCGCCCGGTGGTGCGCCGCCCGCTGGCGGCCTACGCGGTCGTCGCGGCGCTCGTCGCGGGAGGCGTCGCCGTCGTCCCGCGGCTGGGCCAGGACCTGCTCCCGACGTTCCGCGAGCGCGACTTCCTCATGCACTGGGTCCTCGAGCCGAGCGCCTCCTACGACGAGACGATGGCCGTCACGAGTGCGGCCAGCCGCGAGCTGCGCGACGTTCCCGGTGTCCGCAACTTCGGCGCGCACGTGGGCCAGGCCGCGATGGGCGACGAGGTCTACGGCATCTACTTCGTCGAGAACTGGATCAGCATCGACCCCGAACAGGACTACGACGCCACGGTGGACCGGGTCCAGGAGGTCGTCGACGGCTACCCCGGCCTCAGGCGCGACGTCCAGACCTACCTCAAGGAACGCATCCGCGAGGTGCTCACCGGCGCCGGCGAGGCGGTCGTCGTCCGTGTGTACGGCGACGACCTCGACGTCATCGAGGCCAAGGCCCACGAGATCGAGGACGCCATCGCCGGCATCCCGGGCGTCAAGGACCCGCACACCGACCTGCAGACCCGCATCCCGCACCTCGTCGTGCAGGTGGACCTCGACAAGGCCCAGGCGGTCGGTCTCAAGCCGGGGGACGTGCGGCGCCAGGCCGCGGTCTACCTCGCGGCGGAGGAGCTGTCCGACGTGTACCGGGTCGGCAAGGCGTACGACGTCATGGTGTGGAGCGTGCCCGAGGCCCGACGCAACCCCGACCACGTCCGGGACCTGCTCATCGACACCCCGTCGGGCGGCACGGTGCGTCTCGCCGACATCGCGACGGTCGAGATGGGGTCGACACCGAGCATGATCCGGCGCATCGACGGCTCACGTCGCCTCGACGTCGGGGCGAACGTCGACGGACGCCCCCTCGCCGAGGTCGCCGCCGACGTCCGGGCGGCCGCCGCCGCCGTCGAGCTCCCCCTCGGCTACCGCGTCGAGGTCATCGGTGAGGACACCGAGAGGACCGCGGCGTCCCAGCGGCTGCGGCTGCTCTCCGTCGTCGCGTTCGTCGCCATCCTCGGCCTGCTGTACGGGTCCTTCCGACGCTGGCGGCTGGCCTTCCTCAGCCTGCTGACCCTGCCGATGGCGCTCGTGGGCGGTGTGCTCGCGGCGTGGCTGACGAGCGGCACCATGACGATCGGCTCCTTCGTGGGCCTGTTCACCGTCCTGGGCATCGCCGCGCGGAACGGGATCCTCATGATCAGCCACTGCCAGCACCTCGAGAGCGCCGAGGGGATGACGTTCGGCCCGGACCTCGTCCTGCGCGCGGCCCGCGAGCGGCTGGCGCCCATCCTCATGACGACCCTCGCGACGGCTCTGGCGCTCGTCCCCCTCGTCGCGATGGGCGACGTGCCGGGCCACGAGATCGAGTACCCGATGGCCATCGTCATCCTCGGTGGGCTCACCACCTCGACCCTGCTCAACCTCTTCGTGGTGCCGTCGCTCTACCTGCGCTTCGGTCGTGCCCAGGAGGCCCGCCACGCCGTGCGCGAGCCGGAGCCGGTCGTCCTCGGCCCCCAGCCGAAGCCCGCCCTCACCTGACCCGACCTGACCCGTGCCGGGTGCGGCCCCCCACGGCGCGCCCCCCACGGCGCGCCCCCCACGGCGGGAGTCCCTCCGGCTTCCTGCCCCGGAGGGACTCCCCGGGCCGCCAGGTCCAGCCGCGGCCGCCGGAGTCGGCCGCGTGACCCGAGCGACCCGACGCCACCTAGTAGGACGAGGTGACGACGAGGACGGCGGCGGTCGTGGTCCCCGCCTCCTTCGACTGGTAGGCCACGGCGGTGACGCCGGACTGGCTGAGGACGAAGGACCAGGTGCCGTTGCCGGTGACGGTGGCCGTCACCGGGATGTCGACCCAGCCGGCGGCCGCCGTGGGCCCGGCGGATCCCGCCACCGCACCCGGGGCCGGGGCGGTGTTCCACGAGATGGTCGCCTCGTCCCAGGTGGAGCTCGTCGTGCGGGCCTCGACCGTGCTGGTGTTGCGCGCGTTGGCGTAGACGCGCAGCACGGCCGACGTCACGACCGGCTGCACGTTGCTCGTCGTGAACCGCAGGTACGAGCTGACGACCGGGTCGCCGTCGAGTCGCAGCGTCGTGGCGGCGCCGTACTTCGACGTGGGTGAGGCGGAGTTGACGTACGCGTCCGCGCCGACGACGAAGGTCTGCGTCGTGGGGGCGGGCACGAGCGTGCGGGCACCCACGGGGGGCGCCGAGCGCGCCGACCGGTTGCCCGCCGCGTCGACGGCGTCGACCTCGTAGGTGTGGGTCGACCCCGTGGCCAGGCCCGTGTCGGTGTAGGAGGTCGCGGTGGCCGGCAGGTCCCCGCCCACGGCCGTCCCGTCACGGTAGACGCGGTAACCGGTGACGCCCCGGTCGTCGGTCGACGCGGACCAGGAGACCCCGACCGAGGTCAGGCTCGCCCCGGTGGCCTGCACGGCGCCGGGGACGCTCGGGGCCGTGGTGTCCGGGGCCCAGGTCGTCGCGACGGCCGGAGGGCTCGAGAGCGGTGACGAGTTCGCGTTCTCGTCGATGGCGCGGACCGTGTACGTGTAGGTCGTCGCGGACGCGAGGTTCGTGTCGTTCCACGCCGTCGCCGAGGCGCCGGCGAGGCCGGCCGACAGGCCGTCGCGGAAGATCTCGTAGCCGCTGAGGCCGGTGTCGTCGGTCGAGGCGGTCCACTCGACGTTCACCGTGTGCTCGCCCGTGGCCGTGGCCGTCACGTTCCCGGGGGTCGTCGGCGGCGACCCACCCGAGTCCTGCGGCACCGTGATCGTCGCCGACACCGTGTCGGAACGGTTCCCCGCGGCGTCGGTCGTGCTCAGCGCGTAGGTGTAGGTGCGTCCGGCCTTGACCGTGTCGTCGTCGAACGAGGTCGCCGAGGCCGGCAGCTGCGCCAGGGTCGGGTTGTCCCGCTTGAGCCGGTAGCCCGTGATCCCGACGTTGTCGGTGGAGGCGCCCCACCTCAGGCTCACGGTCGTCGGTCCGGTGAGGACGACGTCGAAGGGGTCGGGCAGCTCGGGCGGCGTCTCGTCGGGCGGGCTCACCGAGGACGTCGCGCTGAGGGCCGAGTGGTTCTCGGAGGGGTCGACGGCGTCGACGGCGTAGGTGTAGGCCCGTCCCGCGTTGACGTCGGTGTCGACGTAGGCGTGCTGGGTGGCGGGCACGGTGTCCTTGGCGAGCCCGTCGCGGTAGACGGTGTAGTACGACACCGCGTCGTTGTCGGTCGAGGCCGTCCACGTGAGGTCGACCCTGGTCTGCGAGGCCGCCACCGCCTGGACGTTGCCGGGCACGGTGGGTGGCTGCGTGTCGGGCGGCGGCCGGCTGCTGACGACGAGCTGCGCGGTGGTGGGCGCACCCCCCTCCCGGCTCGCCAGTGATGCCGCCGTCGTGCCGGGCGTCGTGATCTTGAAGGCGTAGGTCCCGTTCCCGACGACGGCTGACGTGACGTCGAGGTCGACCCACGTGTTCGCCGCGACCGCACCGCTCGACGCGATGACGGGGCCCGCCGTGGGCGCGTTCGCCGCGGTGAGGGTGAGCTCGCCCCAGGTCGTCGGGACGGTGCTGACCGCGATCCCGGCCGTGGCCTTCGTCGCGGCCCAGACGCGGAGCGTGGCCTGCGTGACGTTCGGGTGAGACCCGGTCACCGGGAAGCGCAGGTAGGCGCTCGTGGCCGGGTCGGCGTCGAGACGCAGGGTCGTGGCGCGACCGTAGTTCTTCGTCGGCTGCTGCTCCGAGGTGTAGGTGTCCGCGTCGGTGGGCGCGACCTCGGTCACCGGCGTCGGGGCGGGGGTCGTGACGGAGGCGGGTACGGACGCCGGGGACTCGTTGCCCGCGGCGTCGAGGGCGGTCACCGTGAAGGCGAAGGTGCTCGAGGCCGCCAGGTACCTGGCCGTGTACGCCAGGGTGTTCGCCGGCACCGTGGCGAGGACCGCCCCGTTCTGGCGGATCCGGTACTGGGCGACGCCCCGGTCGTCGTCTGCGGCCGCCCAGGCGAGGTCCGCCGAGTAGGTCGCCATGCCCGTGGTCCGCAGGGTCGCGGTGAGGGCCGTGGGCCGTGTCGGGACGCCGGTGTCGGGGGACAGGGCGGCGCACCGGACGAAGCCGGAGTCGAGGACCTTGCCGGTCGACCCGTCGGGTGTCCGGTACGTGTAGTCGATCCGCTCGGGGTAGACCTCGAGGCGCAGGGCGCCGTAGGCCTGCGCCGTGGCGACGACCCGGGGGTCGGAGCCGGTGATGCTCTGGCTGGAGTGGCCGCCGGCACCGGACACCATCTGGGTGACGCCGTCCGGGTCCGGCTGCTGGTTGCCGTCGAGCGGGGCCCAGTGCTGGTACTGGTGGTCGTGGCCGGTGAGGACCAGGGTCACGTCGTTCTGCCGCAGCACCTGCCACATGGCGGACAGGCGCTGCGAGGGACCCTCGCTGCCCACGGTGTTGAGGGGGTGGTGCCAGAGGACGACGGTGCAGGGGTTGGCCCGGTTCGCGAGGTCCTGGACGAGCCACTCGTACTGCGGTGTGCCAGGGGCGGTCTGGTTGTACTGCGTCGTCGAGTCGAGGGCGACGACGTGCCACCCGCCGGCGTCGAAGCTGTAGTAGGGGGAGATGCCGTTCCAGTACCGGAAGTAGCCGTCGGCCTCGAAGGTGCCGGTGGCCGTCTTGTTGTACTCGTGGTTCCCGACGACCGGCGCGGTGATCCCCTTGAACCGTCCGTACCAGCTGGTCGAGTCGCCGTACCAGTTCTTGAACTCGGTGATCGTGCCGTCGTCGTAGACGTCCCCGAGGTAGGTCAGCATCTCGGGCTGCCACGCCGCGATCATGTCCGTGACGTCGGTGGCGGCCTGCTCGCCGCCGGCGCCGTCCCCCACGGCGGCGACGACGAGCGGGTCGCTCTTCGTCGAGGCCGGGCTCGTCGGGGGGGTGTAGCTGCCGGTGGGCCCGGGGGGCGTCGTGACGTCGTTGGCGAACGTCAGGTCGACGGACGCGGGGTCCGAGATCGAGCCGTCCCGGAACACCGCCTGGGCACGCAGCGATGCCGCGCCGTCGACGAAGTCGGCCGTGTCGAGCACGAAGGTGTAGGGAGCCTCGTAGTCGGTGAGCAGGTACTGGTCGCGCAGCGCGAACTCGGCCTTGGCGACGCGGGGCCCGCCCGGCGACACGTCGACGGTCGCGGAAATCTGCACCGGCCCCGTGGCCGAGGCGTCGACGGCCACCGACAGGCACAGGGTCGCGCTCCACCCCGCCGCCGTCGTCGTCGTGCACGAGCTCTGGGTGGCCGCGCTCGGCTGCACCGCGACGAGGGCGGCCCCGAGGACGAGGGCAGCGGCGGTCGCGCGGACCCCCGCACGACGGGACGGCGACGACATCAGCGGCCTCCTGCTTGGCCTGGATCGTGCACTCGGCCCGGGAAAGCACCCCGGACCGACCGAAGAACCCCGTCCGGCGCCGAGGCGACCGGGCGGCAGGGACCCCGGAGGTCTTCGGCCCAGCCGCAGCCTAGGGGAGGACCTGACCTGCGGACATAGCCCGTTGGTGGGGTTGGTGGCCCCTGAGGATGGCTCGACCGGGCCATGGCGGCCGGCCACCCCGGGCGGGTATGTCAGTCGGCCTCCTCCGCCCCGCCGGCGTCCTTCCTCACCCTGGCGGTCTGCGGCGCCGCGTCGACCGCGCTGACGACGACGGTGACGTCGAGGGCGTTCGTGTCGGTGTAGTAGAGGGAGAACGTGTTCACGGGGAAGTGGTCGGTCGCCCGGGTGCCGTCGAAGTGCGCGACCCGCTCCGCCCCGGGCGCGATCGTGAAGGAGTCCGGCAGGCGCACGTAGTAGCTCTCGGAGTCCTTCGTCCTCGGGTCCCTGATCGTGTAGTAGACCTCGAACCCGGTGAGGGGGGCCGACCCGGTGTTGCGCAGGGCGACCTCGAGGTGGTCCGGCGCGTCGCCGCCGCCGCCCTCGGCGACGTTGTTCTCGACGAGCACCTCCTCGATCGCCAGCGCCTCGACCGTGGAGCCGTTGACGATGGGGTTGCCCTTCACGGGGAGCACCGGGGAGATGCTCGCCGGTGCCGCGGGCGTCGTCGGTGCCGCGCTGCCCGGCATCGATGAGGTCTCGGCTCCGGTCGCCGCCGGGACACTGGACGCGGCGCTCCCACTGCTCCCGCCGGTGGCCGGCGGGTCGCCGGAGCAGGATCCGACGAGCAGGAGCGCCACGGCCAGGCCCACCCCGGTCCGGACCGGACCGGTGCGCCGGGACGAGGGGCGAGGGACGACGCGGGTCATGGTCCACCTCCGGGTGCGGTTGCCGGCCGTGACGCGAACGCACGGCGCAGGGCGAGGAACAGGGCGGCCACGGTGCCGAGCAGCCACCAGATGTCGTGTCGTGTCTCGTGGAGCAGCCACGGCAGGTCGAAGGGCCGGTACCGCTCCTTGACGTCGCTCATGGCGAAGGCGAAGCGCTCGTAGTGCTTCGACAGCGACAGCTCCTCGACGCCCGTCCGCACCCGCTCGTACCCGGTGAAGTGGGAGAGCACGGTGACCTCACCGTCGTGGTCGAGCGTGAGCGCCTGGAACAGGCCGCCGGGGAGCTGGTTGTCGGCGTCCATGGTGTCGCCGACCTGGGGCAGGACGAGGACCACGACGAGCCAGACGCCGAGCGCCGCCGTCAACCCGTTCGCCGCGTTGCGGGACACGGCGGCCGCGATCGCCCCGAGGCAGGAGAACGCGCCGAGGTAGAGCAGGGTAGCGAGGTACGCGAGGGTGAGCTGCAGCCCCTCGCCGGGGCTGATCCGGTCGTGCCCACCCCACGTGATGCCGATGACGCCGACGACGGCCGCGGCGAGGGTGAGGGTCGCGAACAGCCCGAGGGCGCCGAGGAAGGCGCCGGTGGCCTGCTCGCTCGAGGTCATGGGCCGCGAGCGCAGCAGGGGGAGGGTTCGGTTACTGCGCTCCCGGGACACCGTGAGGTACCCCGTCGCGATGGCGATGACGGCGCCGATGATCTCGAGGTACTCGAACGCGCCACGCAGCAGCGAGAGCGGCGCGAGGGGCGACGGCGCGATCCGGTCCAGGCCGGCCGCCCGGGCCGCAGCGCGATAGGCCTCGTACTCGGCGAGGCGTGCGGCGTACCCGGCGGTCGCGTTGTGGACGGCGACGGCGGTGACGACGACGACGAGCACCAGCAGGACGAGGAGCACGCGGCTGCGGACCGCCGCCCGGTACTCGTGGCGCGCGATGACGAGGACACGGCGCGCGGAGTCACTCATCGCCCGCCCCCCTCGACCAGTCGTGCGAGCCCACCAACCGGACGAGCAGACCGAGGAGGAGGGCCGTCGCGACGAGCAGCGGGAGGACCCGGACCAGGGTGCTCACCACCGGCTCGGGCGGTGCGGTGCGCAGGACGACCCCGGACGCCGCCTTGAACTGCTCGACGACCGAGAACGGTCGCGCGTGCTCCGTGACGCGGAAGAAGGCCTGCGACGTGCCGACGGGCTCGCTGATCGGGTTGAGCGACTGCGTGGGGCGCAGGCCCGACGTCAGCTGGGGAACCGCGAACGTCACCACGAGCCAGACACCGATCGCGCCGAGCAGGGCCAGGGCCCGGGCGCGGGCGAGGAGCACGGTGGCCATCCCGACGAGGGCGAAGGCCAGCAGGTACAGCCACGACAACGCGAAGAACGCCCCGAGGCGGGCGAGCTCGTCGGCGGTCACGGACCCGTTGACGAGCAGCAGGGCCGCGGCGCTGACGACGAGGCCGGCGAGGAGCACCCCGGCGAGGACCAGGCCGACCGCGAGGACCGTCCCGAGGGCCACCTGCGTGCGGCGCACCGCGCGGGAGAAGACCAGCCTGCCCAGGCCGGCGCTCTCGTCGTCCGCGAGGGCGAGGTGGCCGAGCACCAGGGCGAGGAGGGCTCCGACGAGGGGGATGTAGACGACCAGGTTCGACAGGGCGGACAGCCTCGGCTTGAGGAGGAAGGGGTTGGGGGGGGCGGGCTGGCCCGTCGAGGCGAGCAGCCGGGCGGCCTCGTCGTAGACCCGCACGATCGTCCGGTGGCTCGACCACCCCAGCACTCCCGCGAGGGCCGTGACGACGAGCAGGGTGCTCGCCGTGACGATGACGACGCGCTGCCGGTGCAGCACGCGCAGCCGGTGGCGCGTCACCGCGGCGATCACGCGGGTGCACCCCCCATCCGCAGGTAGATGTCCTCGAGCGACGCCTCGTCGGGGAAGTGCCGGGTCGTCTCCTCGATGGAGTCCTTGTAGACGAGCTCTCCGTGGTTGAGGACGCCGATGGTGGTGCAGACGCGGGCGACCTCGCTGAGCAGGTGGGTGTTCATGAAGACCGTCATGCCCAGCTCGGCGTTGAGGCGCTGCACCGTCTCGCGCAGCGCGCGGACGCCGAAGGGGTCGAGCCCTGCCGTCGGCTCGTCGAGGAAGAGGACGTCCGGCCGGTGCACGATCGCCTGCGCGATCCCGACCCGCTGGCGCATGCCGGTCGAGAAGGTCCGCAGACGCCGGTCGGCGAGGTCGGAGCAGCCGAGGAAGTCCAGGGTGCCCCGGGCCGCGCGGCGCGGGTTCGCCACACCCGAGAGGGTCGCGAGGAACTCGAGGTTCTCCGACGCGGTGAGGTGCCCGTACATCCGCACCTCGGAGGGGAGGTAGCCGATGCGCCCCGTGACGGCCGCCCGGTCGGCGACGACGTCGTGACCACAGACCGCGGCGGTTCCGGAGGTGGGGCGGACGAGGGTGGTGAGGATGTTGACGGTGGTCGTCTTGCCGGCGCCGTTGTGGCCGAGGAAGCCGAACACCTCCCCGCGCTCGATCGTGAGGTCGACGTCGCGCAGCGCGGTGACCTCCCCGTACCGGTGACCGAGGCCGCGCAGCTCGATCGCGGGAGCAGCCATGGCGTCCTCCTCGTCGTCCGTTCCCCGACGCTAGGGCGGAGCGGGTGAGCGCCGGGCCAGCACACGTCGCGCGGACGGACAGCGTTCTGCCAGAAGTCGGTTCTCCGGCCTCAGTCGTGGGCCCGCCGCCATGCGACCTCGACGCGGGCGGGCGATCCGGGTCTGCCGAGGTCGATCCGGCCGCCCATGGCCTCGACGTACCGTCGGGCGAGCGGGAGACCGAGACCGTGCGGCTGCCCCCCGACCTGCGTGCCCTCGCCGTCACCGTCGGTCATCGGGTCGGGGAAGCCGACACCCTCGTCGTCCACCAGGACGACGACCTCCTCGCCGCGGTCGGTGGCCTCGACGCTGACCTCGCCCTCGCCGTGGGTCCGGGCGTTGTCGAGGAGGACGTCGAGGACGTGGCGCACCATCGTGGCCTCGGCATCGACGGCGGGGAGGTGGCGGGGAACCCGGACCACGAGCCGGCGCCCCTCGCCCTCGAGCCGGCGCCGCCACACCGGCTCGACCGCGGCGAGCACCTGGCCGAGCTCGACGGCGGCGCCGGGGCGGGTCGACCCCCGGGCGATCCTCAGCAGCTCGGTGATCGTCGCCTCGAGCCGGTCGACGTCCTCGAGGCACTCGAGCAGCACCTGGACCCGGTCCTCGCGCGGGAAGGCGAGCTCGGTCTCCAGGGCGGCACGCAGCCCGGCGACGGGGGTCCGCAGCTGGTGCGACGCGTCGTCGCTGAAGGCGCGCTCCCTGGCGACGAGGTCCTGGAGGCGGCGCCCGGTGGCGGTCAGGGCATCCGCGGCCTCGTCGAGCTCGGGGATCCGGCTCGGCGGCACCTCGACGGCGAAGGTGCCCCGGCCGAGCTCGACCGCGGCGTCCCGCAGCCGGCGGACCGGTGTGGCGAGCCACCCGGCGAGGAGCGCCCCGATGGCCGCCGCGACCACGAGGACGACCGCGGCACTCGCCCCGAGGAGGGCGAGGAGACCGAGCGAGCGGCGGTCGCTCGCCGAGGTCGGCTGCTCCGCCCGGATGACACCGATGACCTGCTCGTCCGCCGCGACCGGGACCGCCGCGAGCCGGATGCCGCCGGTCCGCACCTCGACGACCCGGTTGTCGAGGGCCGCGAGCACCGCCGGCTCGGCGTTGCCCGGGCCCGACCCGGCCGCGAGCCGCCCGTCGGGGGCGTAGAGCCCGAGCGTCGTCCCGCCCTCTCCCTCCGGCATCTCGACGGGGTCCGGGCTGGTGGCGAAGTCGGCGGGGACCTCCCGCGCCGCGAGGACCGCCTGTCGCTCGAGGCGCAGCGTCGCGTCCTCGTCGACGAGCTCACGGACGACGATCGCGAGGGGCGCCGCGAAGAGGAGGACGGCGACGGCCGTCACCGAGAGGATGACGGTGAGGAGACGGCGCCTCACGACAGCTCGAGCCGGTAGCCGACGCCTCGTAGCGTCGTGATCCGGCTGGCCTCCCGGGCCCCGTCGACCTTGCGCCTGAGGGCGGCGATGTGGAAGTCGAGCGTCTTGGTGGACCCGACCCAGTTCTCGTCCCAGACGTCGTTGATGAGCGTCTCGCGCGAGACGGCGTGCCCGGTGTCGGCCATGAGCCGCGCGAGCAGGTCGAACTCCTTGGCCCGCAGGGTGAGCTCCTCGCCGCCCAGCCAGGCCCGCCGGGCCGCGGGGTCGATGACGAGGTCGTCGGCGGCCCGCGTCGAGGCGGAGGCGGAGGTCCCCTCGCGCCGGCGCAGCTGTGCACGGATCCGGGCGAGCAGCTCGGCGAGCTTGACGGGCTTGGTGACGTAGTCGACCGCGCCGGCGTCGAGGCCCACGACGACGTCGAGCTCGAGGTCGCGGGCCGTCATCATGACGACGTCGAGGCCGGGGTCGCCCTCGAGCAGGCGGCGGCAGACGTCGAGCCCGTCGATGTCGGGGAGCCCGAGGTCGAGCAGGACGAGGTCCGGACGTCGCTCGCGCGCGGCGACGACCGCATCGCTCCCGGTGCGGACCCAGCGCGGGTCGTACCCGCTCCCGGCCAGTGCACGAAGGAGCGTCGACCCGATGCGCTCGTCGTCCTCGACGAGGAGGAGGTGCGCGCCGCCGGACATGCCTGTCACGTGGTCTCGCCCGGGGGCGGGAACCTCCGCCGAGCCGAGAGCAGCAGGTGCAGCGCGGCACCCTCCGCCACGGGACTGCGTGGTCCGGTGATCTCCTCGGGACCGTGGATCCGCAGGGCGCCGCACCGCGCGCAGACCTCGGACACGAAGGGACCGGGCAGGGCGAAGCAGACGTCCCGGAGCCGCCAGACGTGGTCGTGGCCACCCGCCGGGCCATGGGCACCCGGCGGGTTCGACATCGACCGACCTCGTCGCCCGGTGGAGGAGCGCCCCTCCATCGCCCGGCCGTCCGCCTCGTCGGTCATGGCAGCAGTGTCGCGGTCGCCGACGCCGTGCACCATGGTCCATCCGAGCCACCCGACGGGGCCCGTTCGGGTGGGCCTTCAGCGTCGCGTCGTGAGCCACGCCTGCGGGGCGGACGTCGGCGGGCGGCGTGTCGCGGCCGGCGGTGCACTCCGTGCGCGCCTACGGCCACCCGTGCTCCATCAGCGGGGTGATCGTGACCTCGTTGAGCACCGGGGCCCCCGGTGTCGTCGCCATCCAGCCCACGAGGTCGGCCACGGCCGCCGGGTCCAGCGAGTCACGGCTCGACACGACCGGCGGCGTCCGGCGAGGAGCCGCGTCGTCGAACTCGCCCCACCCCGTGGACATGGCACCCGGGTACACCAGGCACACCCGGATGCCGTCGGCGCGGCCCTCCGCCGCCAAGGACTGGGTCAGGCCCGTGAGACCGAACTTCGTCGAGCAGTAGGCGGAGGCGCCGGCCCACCCGCGGCGCCCGGCCACCGACGACACGTTGACGACCAGCCCACCGCCGCGGGCGGCCATGAGCGGCATCACCTCACGTGCCAGCACGAACGGGGCCGTGAGGTTCACCGCGACCACCCGGTTCCAGTCCTCGAGGGACGTCTCTCGGGCGGGACCCGGGGCGTCCGTACCGGCGGCGTTGACGAGGACCGACGGCGGCCCCGTCTGCGCCAAGGCATCACGGACCACCCGTGCGAGGTCGCCGGAGGCGAGGTCGACGGCACAGGTGTGCGCGGACACCCCTTGCGCCTCGACCTCGTGGGCCACGGCGTCGAGGTCATCCGCCCGGCGGGCCAGCAGCAACACGTCACACCCGTGGCGCGCCAGCCGCAGGGCCGTGGCCCGACCCAGTCCGCTCGATGCACCGGTGACGACTGCCGTCGAACCACTGAGCGGAGTCGCCTCGACCATCATGGGCCCAGTCTGGCCCGAGAAGGCGTCAGTGGGCGATGCGCTGGCGCCGGAGTCTCGCCAGGACCTGTTGCTCCCGGCGCGCCAGCCGGAGGAGCTCGGCGTCGAGCGGGGGCGTGGCGCGCGACCGGGTCCGTGCGGCCCGCACGAGGTACATCTCGTCCTCGATCTCGGCCAGTTCTCGGATGAGCGCTCGGGTCGCCGGGTTGTGGGACGCAGCCATGGGAGCCCCCGTTCTGACAGGGATGCAGGAACCCCACGCGGTTGGAGGTAGGACCCATCGTCCACGGTCCGCGGGGGCTGTCAAGGCCCACGTCACGCGGGACTCACCGCCCGTGGGGTTGCTCGCGTGCGAGATGCCGTCTGGCGTTCACCGGGTGGTCGCGAAGGTGCCTGCCTGGGGGTCGCCATCGGGGAGGATGGCCCCCGTGGCGTCCACCGAGCCGATGATGACCGAACCCGTCCGCTCCCTCCTCGATGCCGTGACCGCGATGGCGTCGGACCTCGACCTGCGCAGTGTCCTCGTCCGGATCGTCGAGGCGGCGACGGCCGTGACCTCGGCGCGCTACGGCGCGCTCGGGGTCGTCGGCTCCGACGGCACGCTCACCGAGTTCGTCACCACGGGCATCGAGGAGGACGTCCACCGCCTCATCGGCGACCTCCCCCGCGGCCGCGGCATCCTCGGCCTGCTCGTCAGCGACCCGCGCGCCATCCGCATGCACGACCTCACCGCGCATCCGCAGTCGGTCGGCTTCCCGCCGAACCATCCGCCCATGGGCACCTTCCTCGGGGTTCCCGTCCGGATCCGCGGCACCGTCTTCGGCAACCTCTACCTCACCGAGAAGGCCGATGGCGGCGACTTCACCGCGGAGGACGAGGAGCTCGTCGAGGCGCTCGCCCGTGCCGCCGGCTTCGTCGTCGAGAACGCGCGCGCCTACGCCATCAGCGAGCGGCGTCGGCAGTGGCTGGAGGCCACCGCCGAGCTGGTCGAGGCCCTCCAGCCCCCGGTCGACCTCGGCCGCGCCCTGCAGCGCATCGCAACGAGTGCCCGCGCCGTCTCGCGGGCCCGGGCCGCGGCCATCCTCCGCCCTGGCGCGGGCGAGGACGACCGTCTCGCCGCCCTGGTCTGCGAGCCCGACGAGCTGGAGACGGTGCGGGCCGCCCTCAGGCTGGTCGCCGATCGGGCTCTCGACCAGCCCGAGGTCGACGCCGTCGAGCTGGAGGTCGCCGGGTCCGCGGCGGTCGCCATCCCCCTGCGCGCCCATCTCGGCGACCAGGGTGTCCTCGTCACCCTCCACGACGAGCCGGCGTCGCGGCGCGGCCACGAGGAGCTCGAGCTGCTCACGTCGTTCGCCGACCAGGCCGGCCTGGCCCTCGACCGGGCCCGGGCCGTCTCCGACCGCGAGGAGCTCGCCGTCATCTCCGACCGGGAGCGGATCGCCCGCGACCTCCACGACGTCGTCATCCAGCGCCTCTTCGCGACCGGGTTGCAGCTCCAGGGGGTCTCGATGCTCGCCGGTGACGGCGAGGTGACCGAGCGCCTCGAGCGCGCGGTCTCCGACCTCGACCTGACGATCAAGGACATCCGGGGGACGATCTTCGAGCTGCAGGACCGCAGCGCGGGGTCGCTGCGGCAGGACGTGCGGACGGTTGTGCGCGAGTACGTCCCTGTCCTCGGCTTCGCGCCCGTGGTGCGAACCCTCGGTCCGGTCGACAGCGCCGTCCCGCACGAGGTTCGGGCCCACCTCCTCCCGGTGCTGCGCGAGGCCGTCTCGAACGTGGCGCGCCACGCCCTCGCTGACCGCGTCGAGGTCGAGCTCGAGGTCCGGGACCACGAGGTCCTCCTCACCGTGCTCGACGACGGGAGCGGGGTGCCGCCGGACCGGTCCGAGAGCGGCCTGCGCAACGCGCGGCGGCGAGCCGCCCAGCTCGGCGGCTCGCTCACGCTCTCGCCGAACGAGCCCAGCGGCACCGTCTTCACCTGGCGGGTCCCCCTCTCGAGATCGTGACAACCGAACCGGCCGGCCCCCGCTGTCGCGGAGCCGGCCGGTTCGGTTGTCCCGGGGGCGGTTACCGGAGGACGGGGAGGCGCTGCGCGAGTCGGGTGCGGTCCCACCAGCGGGCGAGACCCCACGTGTGGCCGGCGGCACCGGCGACGAGAACGGCCATGACGATGATCCCGACGAGGTGGTCGTCGACGACCGGGTTGTTCTCGAGCGGCAGCGACGCCGCGTACATGAACGCGTAGAGGAGGGCGCCCGCCGCGGCGCCGAGCCGCAGGCCCACGCCGAGCAGGAGGGTCACGCCCACACCCAGCAGCCCGAGCATGAACAGCCAGTCGACGACGGCGTTGCCGGCGAGGCCGCTGAAGAACCCCTTGAAGGGGTTGTTCTCCGGGATCGCGAAGCTGAGGAACCCGGTGGTCGGGCTGCCCCCGTTGATCCAGGCGGCGTCACCGAACCGGTCGAGGTTGCCCTGCTGGTCGTAGCCGGTGTGGAAGCCGAGTGCGAAGGTCTTGTCGAGGAAGGCCCACAGGAAGGTGACGCCGAAGGCGATGCGCAGGGCAGCGAGCGAGCGGGCGAGCCAGAGGGGCCGCTCGGTGATCTGCTCGACGGCGGCGGCGTGGGTCGTGTCGTGGGTGGGGCGGTGGGCGGTGGCGGTCATGGGTCTTCTCCTTCGCTGGTGCTGGTCTCGTCGTGCTGCGCCCAGCGTCTCGCGAGGGAAGGGGACGGGGTCAGGGCCCGTGGTCACCGGCCCGTGGGACGAAGGTCCCGGGTCGGCCGGGACGTCCGGCCGCGCGTCCGGCGGCGGCCGGCGCAGTCAGCGGTGTGAGCCGCCCGACGGGTCAAGGAGGCGGGAGGCGAGAACGGCCGCTTGGGTCCGCCGCTCGACGCCGAGCTTGGCGAGGATGTTCGAGACGTAGTTCTTCACGGTCTTCTCGGCGAGGAACATTCGCTCACCGATCTGCCGATTCGTCAGTCCCTCGGCGATGAACGCGAGGAGCTTGAGCTCCTGCGGGGTGAGTTCCGCCAGTTCCGGTGCGGCCCCAGCGCCGTTGCGGACGCGGTCGAGGACGCGGGTCGTGAGCGAGGGGTCGATGAGGGAGTTTCCCGCGGCGACCGTGCGGATGGCGCCGACGAGGTCGTTGCTCCGGATGTCCTTGAGGACGTAGCCGGACGCGCCGGCCATGATCGCCGCGAACAGCGCCTCGTCGTCGTCGTAGGACGTGAGGATCAGCGCCTTGATGCCCGGGTCGAGCGAGCGCACGGCGCGGCAGACCTCGATGCCCGAGCCGTCGGGGAGGCGGGCGTCGAGGACCGCGACGTCGGGACGCAGGGCCGGGATGCGGGCTGTGGCGTCGGTGGCGTTGTCGGCCTCCCCCACCACCTCGATGCCGTGCCGCTCGAGGAGGAAGCGCAGCCCTTCACGGACGACGTCGTGATCGTCGAGGAGGAAGACGCTCACCGGCTCCTGGTCCACGGCGCCCAGTCTAGGACGGGCCTTGGTGGGTCAGGCGGAGCGGGCGACGTCGTCGCGGCGGGCCGCCTGGTCCTCGCCGACCCGTGGTCCGGGCTCGGGCTCACGGCCCAACCGGCGCCCCGTCAGCTCGTCGAGGCGGATGCGCATGACGAGGGAGCGCGCGCCGCTCGCCCACGGCTGCGGCTCCCAGTGGTGGCGGATGGCGTCGAGCTGGCCCCGGTCGCGGACGACCTCGGCGCGGCCGCGCACGACGACGCTCCAGCCCTCCCTCCGGTCGGGGTCGAAGGAGTCGGTCTCGAAGGCGACGAGGGCGTCCCGTCCGTGGGTTCCGAGCACGCTGTACGGCGACGTCCTGACGACGACCGCACCGTCGACGACGGAGTAGTTGAGCGGGACGATGTGGGGGCCGTCGGGCGCCGACAGCGCGAGGCGTCCGGCGACCCCGGACGACAGCAACGCATGGCACTCGGATCGGCTCAGCGGACGAGCTTGTGGCATCGCACGCCTCCTTGTCTGGTCTCACCAGCACGGGTCATGCCCTGATCGTCCGATCCGTGGGCGCCTCGCGACAGGGCCATAGGTCCTCGCCCGGAGGGCCCCTCGTCCGCCGCGGGCCCCGAGGGCACCACGGGGCGTGGTGAACGCGGCCCCGGCAGGAGCCGCGAGCCGAGCGGGTTGGTGCGTCCGTTCGGTGCCCCCGGCAGGAGCCGCCGTCGCTGCTCACTCCTTCGTCGCGACCGGCTCCGGCTCCCGTCATCCTGCCGGGGTCCCCGCCCGGCCGCGCTGGCGCGCGTCCGTTCGGTGCCCCCGGCAGGATTCGAACCTGCGACACCTTCTTTAGGAGATTCCTCGGGGCCTTCGAGAGGGTGGCTACGAACCGTGTTTGTGCGGGAAACCGGGTGTGCTCGATTCGGTCGCGGAGGGGTTCTGTCCGGAAATGGTGCCCAAAATGTGCCCACGAAATGGCCTCGGGCAGAGCTGAGCCACCGAGCCGACAGCGGAGCAGATCCGTCCGGCGGAGTGGTCGGGTCAAGGGTGGCCGCAGGCCATCACGTAGTGACGCATCGCGCCCTTGAGGCGGCCCGGAGTCGGGCGGGACAGTGGAGCGGCGGGTCGGCGGCTGCGGTGAGCTGATCGTTTGAGATCGAGGGCACCGGGTCGTGTGGTCCGGTGCCCTTCTCGTATGCCGTGGGTCGACTCGACGGTGCGCGCCGGGACCGGCCGCCAGGCCGCATGCCCGGCGCGGCGGCGGGCCGAAGGCCCGCCCTTGACGGAGTACAGAGAATTCTCACCGAGCGCAAAAGCCGGTGCGCTTCATGCGGCGGCAAGTGCGACGAGGCGGTGGTCCGCTCGCACATTCTGTAATACGCTTTGACCATGGAAACGGTCAACGGTGTCCCGGTCACGGACGAGATGATCCAGGAGTGGGCCGACGAGGCTGAGCGGGGCTACGACGTCAGCCAGCTGCGCAAGCGTGGGCGCAAGCCGATGGGCGACGGCCCCGCACGCGTCGTCCCTGTCCGCGTTGATGACACCCTGCTCAGTGCGCTGGACCAGCGTGCCGAGCACGATCACGTCAGCCGGTCTGAGTTGATCCGTGCCGCAATCCGCGCATACGTCGCGTGAAGGTCGCCCCTTCGGCCCTCAAGCACGGCATCAGCGAACTCGACATCCTCTACGCCGCCGAGAACTGGGCGTACGCCAGCCAGCCAGACGACGACGTCCCGGCCAAGCACTTCGTGCTGGGTTTCGACTCGAACGGTCGACTCCTGGAACTTGCGATCCTGACGTTCGACAGCGGCCAGCAGCTCGTCATCCACGCCATGAAGGCGCGACCCAAGTACCTGCACCTACTCGACTGAGGTCTGCCATTTGCGGGTGGCAGCGTGAGCGCAAAACTGCCCCTGATGGCTCGAGGGATGCGCGATCAGGCGGCGTGTGCGTTCGTTGCTGGTTCAGAGGGCAGCCGGACGGGGACCCTGCGAGGATCGTTCCATGCCGTCGCAGAGCCCAAGGTCGGGAGCCACCACGCTGTACCTGTGCGGCTCCTCGCTGAATTCGCGTCGCGCTGAGGAATGGTCTTGGTGAGTCCCGAATCGTTGTTTGCGACCCGAGCCGCCGGAGCGGGAGCGATTGTGATTCTGGCGGTCCTGCTGTCTTGGGCGGACCTCTCACAACCGCTAACGCTGGCGCCCTTCGCAGTCGGTTACCTCTGGGCACAGGTGGGATTCAGGATGGCGTTGCGCTCCACCGGTTTGTCACAGCGCAAGCGAACTTTGCTGTTCATCGCGTAGCGCTACCAGCCGGGACTGCTGAAGGTCTGGTTGACACTTCCGGTGTGGTGTTTCAGGCCGCGTGAGCGGCTCGGTTGATGGTCTCAAACTCGATCGGGGTGAGCTTGCCGAGGGCGCGTTGTCGGCGCCGGCGGTGGTACGTGCGTTCGGTCCAGGTGACTGAACCGCCCCGGGTTTGGTGGAGGGTCCTGACCTCTTCAGGGAGGCTGGAGTCATGCCCGCACCGAGGAAGTACAG